>JBHHWM010000103.1:0-15241 GCA_046756545.1 Rhodothermales bacterium
GCGAGGCCGTTCCACAAACGCCTTACGAGCTGCATCCCCCGTGCGTGCAGGGCCTCATACGTGGTGTGCAACCGGGTGCGCCGGGTAGGGCCGTCGGCCAGGGACGCCAGAAAATCAACGGCAGCGGCGGCCCCGGCAATGGCTTCGTGATTCTGGGTGCCGGTCTCGGCGTGTTCCGGGGGCGTGTCCGCTGCGGGCCGCAGCCTGGGAAAACTCAGTGCGGCGAGCAGGTTCTTTTTGCCGAAGAGCACTCCGGCGTGCGGGCCGTAGAACTTGTAGGCGGAACACGCGAGAAAGTCGCAGCCGAGCGCCTGCACGTCGACCAGCGCGTGCGGCGCGTAGTGCACGGCATCCACGAACACGAGCGCCCCGAGGGCATGGGTCTTTTCGGCGGCGCGGGCGATGTTGTTGATGGTGCCCAGGGCGTTGGAGGCGGCCCCGATAGCCAGCAGGCGGGTATGCCGATTCAGCAGGCTGTCGAGGTGGTTCTCGTCGAGTTGGCCCGTCTCGGGGTTCATACGGGCGATGCGCACCGTCACGCCGCGTTCGGGCACCAGCGCTTTCCAGGTGTCGATGTTGGCATGGTGGTCCAGTTCTGTAACGACGATCTCATCGCCGGGACCCCATCGGCGGCCCAGCGTGCGGGCGAGGTGAAAAGTGAGGGTCGTCATATTGGCCCCGAAGACGACCTCGTCGGGCGAGGCGTTGAAGAAGTCGGCAAAGGCATGGCGGGCGTGGTCGAGGATGACATCGGTTTCGGCGCTGGTGGGATAGGCCCAGTGCGTGTTGGCATTGTGGTGATAGAGATAATCCGCCATCGCCTCGACCACAACGCGGGGTACCTGGGTGCCGCCGGGGCCGTCGAAGTACGCTACGGGATATCCGCCGTGACGGCGTTCCAGGGCCGGAAAGTGGCTTCTAATCTGAGCCGGCGAAGCGATGCGCATGGAGGATAATTCGACCATCTTTAACTCCTGTTGTGTCCTCCGCCGAGCCGTGGAAACGCGGCAAGGACGAGACGATGAATTGACGAGCAAACGAGCGGGAAACCCCTCCTCGATGCGTCGTCTCCTCGATGCGTCGTTTCTCCCCAAGTGGATCACGTTTGAGCATCCGAGGAGGCATGGACTTCGTCCGCGATCCGTCGCCGCACCCTCTCGCTCAGTTCATCGACCGGCATCTCGGCAAAATGGTCATGCGGAATCTCTTCCAGCACCTTCACCTTGATATGATGCTTGCCGCGAATCGTCAGGCTGTGTTTGGGTAAAGCATCCTTGGAGCCGATGATGGCGATGGGCAAAATGGGCACCTTCATCTTTTTTGCCAGAGCAAAAGCGCCGGGTTTGAACCGTTTGACCTCTCCCGTTTCCGAGCGTGTGCCCTCGGGAAAAAGATAGACGCTGCTCCCGCGGGCAAGGGTCTTTTCGCAATCTTCCAGCATCTTGCGGATGCCTTTCCGGTCGCTTCGTTTGAGCTTGATGTACCGGTTCAGTACCAGGTTCCAGCCGATGAAGGGCACCTTGAACATTTCCGCCTTCGAGACCCATTTGAACGGAAAGAACAGCCGAAAGGCCACAAGGATATCGACACTGGATTGATGGTTCGAAACGACGACGTAGGTGACGCCTTTGCGAATGCGGTGGCGGCCTTCAATCGAGACGGACCAGGCCGGCATGGTCCAGAGGTATAACGACCCCCAGAACGAGGTGAACAGGTGAAGCAGCACCAGCCGCCGGTCGAACGCGATGGTACAGAGCCAGATGACCACCGCCATCGGATAGAGGATGGCTGATGAGAGTGCGAAAAACGCCAGAAAACTGATCGAAAGCAGGCGGCTGAACATGACGGACGACGCTATCAGCAATACATCGATTTCCCGACGGCGTGAGGGCGGTAGCGCATAGAAGCTCAGAGGGCGCTCAGCAGGGTTTTTAACCTATCCCATGCGGCGGCGCGCGCCTGCCGGTTGGCTTCCGAGGCATTCGGTGCTTCGCCAGAGCGCATGAAACCGTGACCGGCTCCGTCGTAGATCACCGGGTCATAGGTTTTTTTCAGGTTCTCCATTCGTTCGGAGGTAGCTGGAATCGTCGCGTTGACGCGGGCATCGTTGCCGCCGTAGAAGCCGTAGACCGACGTGCCGATCCGGGCCAGGGGTTCTTCACTATCGGGCGCGCGTCCATAAAAAACGAACGCCGCATTCAGGTCGGCATAGTTGGTGGCGAAGCGGAATGTCTGCGAGCCTCCCCAGCAAAACCCGGCCACGGCCACCTTCCCGTTTGCCGCAGGCAGTGCCGTCACGTACTCGGCCACGGCGCGCAGGTCGGCCGTTACGTTGTCGGGGTCGAGTTGATAGAGCGCTTCGCGGGCGGCGTCGGTGTTGGGGAAATCGCTGGTCTTGCCGCCGTCGGGTCCCATGCCCGAGAGCAGGTCGGGGGCGATGGCGATGTAACCGGCCTCGGCCAGTTGATCGGCCACGCTGCGGACCCAGTCCGAGAGCCCACGGTTTTCGTGAATGACCACCACCGCCAGCGCGGCATCTTCTACTTCGGGATAGACGAGGAACGCCTGGACCGCGCGGCCGTCGTGCTCGACGGTGACCCATTCGTGATGACGCGGCGATTCGTTGAGGCGTTGCAGAGCCCAGTCTTGCGCAGCCGTCGACGCAACCGTCAGCGTGAGCAAGGATGCGATAAGGAGCAAGGTTTTCATGATTCTCTGACCTGCATCTAGGAAAAGGAACGTTCCGCAACCGGCGGTTCTTCAAAGGTCAGGCTTTTTTGTCTTTCCTGCAATGCTTCTCAGCAAGAAGAACCTGCGGCAGGCGAAACGCTTCTAGCAGAAGAAGCGTGTATAGTCACAGTCGCAAAAGATCGACAGGGGACCAGGGGACGCGCACGATGTACACGATCTACGTGGACGACAACTATCATTATCAGGACGAGTCGGAGCGGTATACGCTGGGTACGTTCAAAACGTATCCGGATGCGATAAGGGCGGCCCGGAAAGTCGTGAATAAATCCCTGGCGGCTTCCTACAAACGAGGCATGACGCCCGCAGCATTGCTGCATGCCTATAAGACGTTTGGCAAAGACCCGTATATCATCCCAGATGAAGGAGACTCCCGGTTTTCGGCCTGGACCTATGCCGAGGAACGGTGTGCCGTTATCTGTAAGGAAACCGCACTACGCCGCCTGTGGAGGCGTTTCCTCGGCTAACGGGAGAAAGGATCTTATCCCGGGCTGGAACCCTCCTCTAATTGACCGGCATTCCATCAATCGACGGATGATGGTACGAGAGGCCGTGTCTATATTCGGCGTATATTGTCCCATCGACAAGGAGAAACCTGCAGATTAAGAAGAGACTGGACTATGGCACGGATTGTTGTACTCGGGGCCGGCAGGGTAGGCCGGGCGATGGCCATCGACCTGGCCAAAGACCACGACGTGACGTCGGCGGACCTCGATGCGAAGGCGCTGGATGCCTTACGTGATGCCCACGGTATCCAGACCCTGCGGCTTGACATTTCCGACAAAGAGCAACTGCAACGAGCCGTTGATCCCTTTGATATCGTGGTCGGGGCCGTGCCGGGCTTCATGGGGTTTGAGACGCTGAAGGCCGTTATCGAGGCGGGCAAAGACGTGGTGGATATCTCGTTCGCCCCGGAAGATATGCTCGAACTGGATCCGCTGGCCCGCGACCAGGGCGTGACGGCCCTTGTCGATATCGGCGTGGCTCCGGGGATGGACAATATCCTGCTCGGATATCATAACGAGTCGATGGAGGTGGATACATTCGAATGTCTGGTAGGAGGGCTTCCCAGGCACCGAAAATGGCCTTTTGAATACAAAGCGCCGTTCTCTCCCATCGACGTGATCGAAGAGTATACACGCCCGGCCAGGTATCAGGAGAATGGACATCTGGTGGTCAAACCGGCCCTGTCCGATCCCGAACTCGTGGAGTTCGACACGGTGGGGACGCTCGAAGCCTTCAACACCGATGGGTTGCGGTCGCTACTTTTTACGATGGCGCACATCCCGAACATGAAAGAGAAAACCCTGCGGTATCCGGGCCATATTCAACTGATTCAGGTGCTCAAGGCCTCCGGTTTCTTCCGAGAAGAGAACATCAAGGTGGGGCAAGCCGAAGTCTCGCCGTTGGACTTCACCGCGCAGGTGTTGATCGACGAGTGGGCGCTGGAGCCGGATGAAGAAGAGATCACGGTCATGCGCGTTACAGTGCGCGGGACGGAGAACGGCGTGGCCAAAGAATATGTCTATCATCTGCACGATGAATACGATCCGGCAACCGGCCTGTCTTCCATGGCACGGACGACGGGCTTCACCTGCACCGCCGCCGTCAACGTAGTGCTCGAAGGACTCTTCACAGACAAAGGTGTTTTTCCCCCGGAGTTGATCGGCAAAGACAGGGTGTGCTTCGAGTACATTCTGGATTACCTCGCCGCCCGACATATCGAATACAGGAAAGAAGAGCGCATCTGGGAGCCTTCTGCATCCTGATCAGGGGGCCTCCGAACCTGATGACCCAGGGCTGTCACTCCGCCGGGCTACCTTGCCTTCGTGAACGCTGGTGCGATGCAAGCGCCAGGATAAAGCTCATCATCGATTCTGGAGGTTGATATGGCAGAGGTAAAACCGATTCCGGAAGGAATGCACACCCTTACCTCACATCTTGTTTGTGAAGGAGCGGCGGCGGCCGTCACGTTCTACAAAAACGCTTTTGGGGCCGTGGAGTTGACCCGGCAGGAGGGGCCTGGAGGTACGCTGCTCCATGCCACATTGCGCATCGGTGATTCCCCGATCATGCTGTCGGATGCGTTCCCGGACTGGGGGGTGCTGGGGCCGAAAGCGCTCGGCGGTTCGCCCGTGACGATTCATCTCTACGTAGAGGATGTCGATGCGGTCGTTGCACAGGCCGTCGAGGCGGGTGCTACGGTCACGATGGCCGTCGAGGATACGTTCTGGGGTGATCGCTACGGCAAGCTCACCGACCCGTTCGGGCATTCCTGGTCGGTGGCGACTCACATTCGCGATGTTACGATGGAGGAGATGGAACGGGCGGCACAGGAGATGTTTGCCGAAGGATAACCGGCTTCATGCACGCAACGTCTTCACGGCGGCTCAGGGCCTGGTCTACCCTGGGCCGCTTTTGTGTGCTTCAGCGAAAATCTTCGACCAGCATCAAGTCACTCTCGCTGCGATCCACCTGGCCGTAAAGGATCCACCGGCCGTCGGGAGAGACGGCAAAGGCCGGATCCATGCCCGGTATGCTCCTGGGAGGTGTGAATAGCGTAGTCGTTGTTCCGGTGGCAAAGTCATGAAAAGCAAGGGTCGTTGGCTGACCGCGCCGCACGTAGTAGATCCCCTGGTTGTGCACCGCCCAGTTGCCCCAGTCGCGGCTATCGAGGTCGTTGAGGATGCGTGTTTCCGCGCCGCCCGCTGCCGGCATACGCCACAGCCCCGGAGCATCAGGCCTGGCATAATAGAGCATCTGTCCATCCGGCGATTCCACCGGGCCGAAGCCGCCCTGTGTAGTGACCGGCACCGCTTTTCCTCCTTGTGCCGGGAGCTTCCACACCTGCCACGTGCCGCTTCGGTTCGAACTGAAGTAGATCCAGCGCCCGTCCTGCGACCAACTCGCTGCCATGTCGTCGGAGGGTTCGTGGGTTAACTGATAGGGAAGGGCTCCTTCGGCGTCGATGACGTAGATATCGGCCTGGCTGCCGGGGCGCGAGGTAAAGACGAGGTGACGCCCGTCCGGGGACCAACGCGGGGTGCTGGTAAATGGGCCGCCGAAGGAAGTCAGCTTGATCGAATTGCCGCCGTTTTGATCACTCAACCAGATCTCATACTTCCCGGATCGGTTTGATGTGAAAGCGAGTTTTTTGCCGTCCGGAGAAAACTGGGGGTGCGAGTCCCACCGCGTCGAGGCGATGAGCGGGACGGAGGTTGAGTCCTGGTCGACCGACAAGCGCCAGATGTTTGCTTCGCTGGAGCGGTGCAGGTAGGCCAGCCGATGGTTTTGGGCCGAGGCGCGAGGGAAGAAAACCTGGCCGTCTCCCAGCCCAACCCACGTCGGCGTGCCACCGGTCGCTGCGATACGCCACAATCCGGTGCGTCCGGTGCGGTTAGACGAAAAGAGGATATGCTTGCCGTCAGGGGTCCAGGTATGCCCGAAGATGTTTCGGCTGTCGAAGGTCAGGCGTGTGGTCTCGCCTCCGGTCACGGGCACCACGTATACATCTTGCATCCCATCGGTGACGCTGCGGGTGAAGCTGAGAAAACGGCCGTCCGGCGAAAAGGCGGGATCGTGGTCGCCCCAGGTATCCCTGGGAGGAACAGTCAATGTGCGTTTTTCCAGCGTGGTAGGCGAGAGCAAGACCATGCTGAATGCCTCTTCCGGCGACGTGCGGTCGTTGAAGGCCACCCACCGGCCGTCGGGCGACCACGTGAGATCCCCGTATCGGTTGGCCCCACACGAAGCCAGCTTGCGCGACGGGCCGCCCTGGGACGGAACGAGATGGATCGAACACCCCTGCTGATCCCGGCGCATAAATGCGATCCGGCTGCCGTCGGGCGACCAGGCCGGCGCGTGTTCATAGGCCGCGTCGTTTGTAAGGCGAAAAGGGGTTTCTGAGTGGACGAGCTTCACATAGATGTCTGCGTTGTCGCCCTGTGGACCCATCCATGTAAACGCTACCTTGTTGCCGTCGGGCGAAAAGACAGGCGGCCCTTTTTCGCCGGGATCACTGGTAAGAGGGGCCGGATGATACGCTACTCGTTCGGGAGGCGTCCGGATGCGCTGTGACCAGAGAATCGTGCCGAGCACCAGGAGCACCAGGGCTCCCCCTCCGAGCCAGGTCAAGAGATGGGTATAGGATGGCTGTGCAGGTCTCGGCAGCGCGTTGTTTTCGTGCTCGTTGGCCGGATACACCAAGAAGTCCATCACCATGGGGGCGATGCGGGTTGTCTTCTGTGGACCGTCGGTACGTTGGTGCCGGGGCTGAATCAGCCGGCGCTCGACGTGAAAGGGTTCCGTCGATTCGTTTTCCATGACGATACCGAGCAATTAAAGTCGGTTCGCGGGAGAGCTAAAAATTTAGCACCATGGAAGCAGATACGCAAACGTATTCGGTGGAGTTGCTTGAGTCTTCGAAAAAAGCTGGAAAGAGGGATTAGGGCTTCTTGCCTGAAATAATGAACATACGCCCGGAGCGCGCGCCGTTGATCGCGCTCCACGCCGAGGTAAGCAAGAAGTCGATCTCCCCGTCGCCGTCTACATCGCCCATGCCGGTGGCGTCGAAGCCGAAGGTTTCGCCGGGCACCTTGCCGGTATAGGTGCGCATGAGCGAGCCGTCCTGGCCGGAGTAGAGATACACTTTTCCGCCTGAAGGGGAAGCCCCGGCATGTTGCCACGCGCCGATGATCAGGTCGTCGTAGCCATCGCCGTTCACGTCGCCGGCGTCGGCCACCCCGATGCCGAAACCGTCGCCTTGCGCCTCGCCGGTTAAGGTCCGCAGGCGGTTGCCGTCGGAGCCGGAATGCACGTAGATACGCCCTGTCGAGGGGCCCAGGGCGTTATTGTTCCAATCGGAGGCGTAGATGTCCGGCACGCGGTCCCCATTCACATCGCCCACGACCGAGACAAACATGCCGCCGAGGTTGGCCCCGGTGTCGTCGGCCTCGATAATGAAGGCGGGTTCGGTGGAGAGGCCCTGGTAGACGTATGTTCGCCCGCCGTTATTCGGGCCGGCGTTAGGGGCTCCGGCGACCAGGATGGCGTGCCGCTCGTTTTTCAATCCTCCCCCTGCGCTGCCGAAGCCGTCTCCGGCTTTTTCGCCGTGCAGGGTCAGCAGCAGTGTGCCGTCTTTGCCGGAGTAGACGTAGGCGCTTCCCGACCCGGGACCGTTGGTACTGGTGCCGGGAGCCCCCACCAGCACGTCGTCGTAGCCGTCTTCGTTCATGTCGCCGATGTCTGACACTTTGCGTCCAAAGAGGTCACCGGGGTTTTCTCCTTCGAGCGCCAGGAGGACGGTTCCGTCTTTGCCGGAGTAGACGTACGCTTTGTTCGCGCCCGGTGCGCCTGCGATCACGTCCGGTACGTGGTCGGCATTGACGTCGCCGGCGGCTTCGATGCCCAGTCCAAGTTGGCTTCCCGGCTCCCCGGTCTGGGTCCAGAGCAACGCGCCGGTGCGTCCTGAATACGCATAGATTTTTCCGGCTACCTGGCCGCCTTCGGTGTTCGTTGGGGCGGAGGTCGTCACATCGTTCACGCCGTCGCCGTCCACGTCGCCGATGTTGCGGGCGATCCAGCCGAACTGATCGCCCGGTGCCTCTCCTACCCATTCCTGAATAATTGCGACCGGCTCGACGAAGGGATCAGCATAGTCTTCCGGTGTCGGAAACAGTTGTTCGTAGCGTGGGTCGTCGCGTAGGTTCTGGGCGTTGGGATCCACGCCGATCCGCGTCATGTTTACCTGGCCGCTGTCGCGGGCGCGCATCAACCAGTGGAAGGCTTCATCCTTGTCCTGTTTCAAGGCATGAACGATGCCCAGGCCGTACTGGGCCGGTCCTTCCGTCGGTGCAAACTCGGTAGCTCGCGAAAAACTTTCTATGGCCTGGTCGAGGTCGCCGTTGGATTGCAGCGCGGTGCCCATCATCAGCCAGGCGCGTGCGTTTTCCGGTTCTCGTTGCGTGATTTGACGTAGCAGCACCACGGCTCCTTCAAAGTCCTGTGCACGCATCTGGGCCAGGGCTTGCTGCAGGGTGGGGGCCGTTTCGGGTTGCCCCTGGGCCGGTATCGTCGTTGCACATGCGAGGAGTACAGCCAGCAGCATGATTTCTCTGGGGGCGGCGTTGCGCATCAGGTTCACCTTTTGCTTTCAACCGGAGTAGACAGGTCCAGGTAAGATCCATAGCTCAAGGGCAAAAAGCTTGTGGAAAATGTGATGGAAGTGTGAGGCTTTGCAGGAGGGACCGGAACTGAATCGACACCGCCTGCATTGTTGCAACCGGTCCGTCGGGAGGCATGGTGTGGGCGGCGGGCCGTATCGTCATGACCCGCAGCGCCTAGCCGAGGAACCGATGAGGCCGGAGAAACATCGTCAGCACGCCCGGAGTGCCGCCATTGCGCGGGGGCGGATGTTTCTCAAAGCGAGAATGGGATGGCTTCCCGGCTTCCCGATCAGGCAAGGGGCGGGCACGGTCGAATGGATGAGCGTCCCCCGGCATGGAGAGCGAACGCCGACACGGATACAACTGGCCCGAGATTACCTTCAGCGCGCCACGTATACCTGGAACAAGCTCGTCCACCGGTTTCCCAGGGTGCTGCCTCATCTGGTAGATGACCGAGATGCCTGGACGAAGGGAGTGCCGCAGGTATTAGACCGGCTCAAGGGGGCCATCCACCGGGGCGAACCGGTGCCCGGGTCGTTGCTGGAAGTCGAGGGCGTGTTTTCGCGTAGCGCGGTCGAAACCGCTGCCGCCCTGGCACGACGGCATCCCGCCTGGCAGCCCCTCCTCGATGCGTTGAGTTGGAGCACCTTTCTGAGTCCTAAAGAGTTGCCCCGAATTCTGGCCTGGCTGGATGAAAACGCCCGGGCCGTCACGGTACTTCTGGAAGCACGTTCCGGGACGGAGGGGATCGTCACGGTGCTTACCCTGTGGGAGCTTGCCCGCCGCGACGGAAGCCGCCGGGTGGAACCTCTGCTCACGTTCATGGGCGATCCGCGATCCTACGTCCTGACGACACGCGAGGCGGCGACGTACGTCGGGTACTGGGTGGCGGCTCTGCGTCGCAATTACCTGGGGACCGGCAGGGAACGCCGGCGTGCTGAACCCAGGATGGGGACGGAACTGCGATCCTTTGTGTTCGAGCTATTGAGCCGGAGGCGTTCCCAACGACGGCGTGCCCTCGACCTGTTTGCCCTGTTGCTGCCCGGCGACCTGCTTCTGCAATGGGAGCGCTGGTGGGCCGAGGTCGATCCCTTGCTGAAACGAGCGCGGCGTCTGGTAGCCAGCCACCTTAACGAACCGGAGAGGGAGGAGGACGAACACCTCGCGCTACGTCTGGAGGCGCTGCTGAAGCAGGTCCCGCCCCATGTGCATCTGAAACGCTTGCTGAATAATGTACGCGAGGCGGCGGCACTTGACGGGGCACACCTGCATCGCCAGATCTGTCTTACGTTGAAACACCTGCCTCGGGGGCGAGACCGTGCCCTGGTGCGAGCCGCCTTCTTGTCGCACTGGCTGGTGATAGAGCGCCGGTATCCGAAGAAGGTCGGACCCTTTCTGCGTGTCTTCCGGGCCTTCCTGGCGAAGCACCGGCACCTGCCGGGCCTGCTGACTCCATGGACGGACGTTGTGCTTAGCTGGAATCGGCAGGAGCCGCGCAGTTGTTGGGGGCTGACCGAGGTGCTGCTCGACGACCTGAAGGATCGCCGCCGCTGGTCGATGGCGCTCGATACCATCGCGGCGTGCTGCGAGGCCGGTGACGATACGCTCACCTTCACCGACGGCGAGCGTATCGCGATGCTGGTGAAAATTACCGGCGACATCGAAGAGGCGAAAACCTGTTTTTATTCGTTGATCGATGCCGATCTGCGCAGCGACCACATCGACATCAACCTTCTTCGCTGCGCGCGCGTCCTCGACGCCGGGCGGGGGCGCTTCGGGACCCTCGCAGCCGCCCTGCACCAGGTAGCCGGAGAAGACGATCACTTCGCCGAAACGGTGACGACGCTGGCGAAGCATCTGCATCGCGCCGGATGGGAAAGCCTGACCGCTGACCTGATCCTCGATGGTGTGCTGAACGAGGTACACGCCGTCGGGCTGCGATTCACCGTGCTGAGCGCGGTGCATGGAAAGATCGAACTGCCGGGGCTGCCGCTTGACCCCGAAGCACCTGGCTGGAGTGGTCGTTATCCCGAAGTGTTGAGGCCGACCCTTGCCTTGCTCGCCTCTGTCGCTCCGAATGCGGAGGCCATCGCGACGCGGGTACTGGCCAGGGCCTTCCCCGACCCGGAGGCGATGCGGCAGGAACTGGCCGTTCTTGAGAAACTCCTGGCCGAACAGCCGGATAACGCCAACCTGGCGAGGCGACGGCACAACCTCCACGCCCGGCTTTCCTCTCCGCGTCCCGTTTCGCCAAAACGCCAGGCAAAGCTTTGTGAGAAACTGGAGCGCGCCACACGCCGGGCCGTGTTCCAGGCATGGACGGAACACCTGGATCACAAACTGCACGTTTGGCTTCGCTTGCTATTGGACGGAGACGAGGTGCCCGCATGGATGTATGAGCCGCGCCAACTCCGTGTGTTAGCGTCCCTGTTTCAGTTATCCCGCCCCTCTCGTGATCTGGGCATACGCCTGTTGCGCCGACGGTGTGGACCGCCGCCCTGGAATCTGTATGAGGATCCGGCCAACCAGGCGTTCCTTGCGCGCCTTCGTGATCGAGGCGTGAACACGGACCCCTGGATGCACCCCCCCGAACCCCGGGTGTGGACCGGACAAAACGAGCGTCAGGTGCGGCTCGTCTTTGAAGAGGATCCACTCGAAATCTTTCAGATGGGCGAGCATTTCAAGACGTGCCTGAGTCCCGGCAGCGTCAATTTCTTTTCCGTCTTTGCCAATGCCGCCGACGTCAACAAGCGCGTCGTCTACGCCCGGGACGAGCAGGGCCGGGTGGTTGGGCGGTGCTTGCTGGCCCTGAGCGAGAGCGGAGGGGTGCTTACCTTCGAACCCTATTGCCACGACCGGTCGCTGGGCTTTGACAAAATGATGGGGCAACTGGCAGAGGACCTGGCGGCCCGGATGGAAACGGTGGTCATCTCGCAGGGAAAGGTGTCCTGCCTGGTAGCTTCGGAGTGGTACGACGACGGCTCCCGAGACCTGTGTAACCGTTTTGCCTTCTTGCAGCCTGATTCTCCCTTCCGCACTTCTCTGGCCACCCGGTCATCGACTGATTTCGTTTCCGTCCTGGAAGCGTTGTTCGATCCGCTCCCGCTCAACGCGCTGACGTTGACGCTGGTGCTCGAACTACCGGAACTCCGGAAGCGTCCTGATCTCATCCTGCCGTTGCTTCCGTCGATAGAAGCGTGCAAGGATCTCGCCGACGGTACCTGGCTTCGGGCGGCGCACTTGGCGCACCATGCAGGTACCTCCGGTTTTGCTCGTCGCGTGCTGCGCCGCCGGGCCGTGCCTCACATGCTGGCTCTGCATCGGCGGCACCGCTGGCTGGATCCTACTACCATGGCGCTGCTCGTGGAACTGGAACCGTCGTCGGCGCTGCAGGTGTTGCGACGGACACGTGCACGCGGCGTGCGGACGGATGAAGACGAAATCGCGCGCGAACGGCGAGAATACCTGGCGTGTGCTCACGAGGCCTTAGGGCGACCGATACGGGCTCAGCGGTTGCGCGAGCGCCGGAAATAGAAGCCTGAGGTATTGCACAATCGTAGAGAATGGCTATTTTGGTTTTAAGCCGGGAGATAGCATCTGTTTTTGATCGTTGCCCTCTCCCTCTATGGAACCAAGGAAAGAGCGATATCATGCCCTACAACAGAATCGTCGTCGCGCTGGCTGGTAAGGAAGACGAAAAAAGCGTTATCGATGAAGCGGTTCGTCTGGCGTCGAAGCTGGAGGCCGAACTCACGGTGCTCCACGTCAATGATCGCCATGCCGGAGAGGTCTCTATGATGATGGACTCCGAGCCGCTGATCAGCGAGGACTTTCTGCGCAGTCTGTTTCGCCAACAGGGATATGAACGCCTGGCCGATGATATCGAGGTTATGATCGTGGTAGGGTCCTCTTATCCGAAAGAGATTGCCCGTGCCACGCAAGAATTCGATCTGTTGGTCATCGGGCACCGCCGGCGACACGGCTTTCTGGCAGCCTTCATCGACTCGGTAGACAAGCACATGATGGACCTCGTGTCCTGCCCGGTCTTGATTGTGCCTCGTCAATAGCGCCGTTTGTCGCTGCGCGTTCGATCTGGCGCGGAGTAGAGCAGCAATTACTTCTCTATCCTCAGGCCGGTCGGATCTTCGATGAGGCATTGCAGGCCCCAGCCTCCGAAGCTCTCCGAAACGGCGAACCAGAGTTTGTTCGCTCCCTGGTTCAGAGGCAGGTACAGTTCGTCGAAGAGCCCGAGGGTGCCCAGGTAACGGTAATCCCTGGAACGATACAGGTTGGTGCCCCCATAGAGCAGCCGTCCATTCAGGTAGACCTTGACCCGGTCGCTGAAACCGAACCGTATCTTTTTGACCTGTTCGCGTTCGGAATGAAGGGTGATTCGGGCGAAGGTGGTATTGGTGCCCTGGGCGATGCCCGGTATCCTGGCCAGGTTGGTGAGGCCGGTAGGTTCAGTGTCCAGCGTCGTCCAGGTTCGTGCCTGCTCGTCTTCGTCCGTGAGCAGGTATTTGTCGGCCAGCATTGCCTCATCGAACGGATCGGACACCAACCACGCCGTCACCATGCCCTCCGGCGTCGGTTCTACCTCCTTCGGTGTGCTCTTCAAGGTCGGGCTATCCACTTTTTGATAGCTGAAGTTAGAGAAGTGAGCCGGCGCAAAGTTACCGGCGCTCACGCCCACTTTTCCCGGCTTGATCTCGTGTTTTAGCTCCTGTATCACCAGGACGGGTTCGTCGGAATCGATGTACACTTCTCCCCGGTTGTCCGCAATCACAATCTTCACATGTATCCACTGGTCGAACGGGTAGGTAACCGGAGCACCGTACCCTTCTCCGTAATAGAGTTGCCAGCCGGCCAGGCCGTTAAATACCGGGGTGTACTGATTGGCATCCGGGTTGCCGGACTGGTGCGGCCGGATGTAGAACTCCTCGTAGTTTCCTCGATCCTGCATACGCCAGATGCCGCCCATGAACCCACGCTCTCCCGTAAAAGCAACGTCGAACTCGATGATGCCGTTGGTAAAATCGTCATCCTTGATCCAGGCGACTCCGCCTTTCAGATATAGACTCTGGCGGCCCAGGTAGTCCTCCGTGCGGGACTCCCGAGCACTGACTTCCCACCGGTCGGAGTCGAAGGGGATGGGTTGGGCGTTGCTGTTTGATGAGAAAAGGCCTGGAATCAGAAAAAGGATAGCAACAGCGTAGAGGGGAAGTAGCTTCTTCATGGGGGGGATGGTGGTGTTGAGGAAAGAAGGAAAAAATGGCGCGCCGGCTCTGTAGCAAGAGAGGGAACTGGGCGGGCTATACGGAACGTGAGCACGATAAGGTTCGGGTAGCCGGGCGTACAGAGGCGCTCTTGTAACGCGGACGCCTCCTTTTGTATCTAAGGGGGCGTTTGGTAATCCTATACGAGAGCATCCCATGGCGATAGATGTGTTAACAACCGGCCGGTTTCATCGGGCCACGCCCTACGAGGACTTCGTAGAGCAGATGCGGAAGACGGTCGAAGCCGGTGACGAAGGACTGGATGAACGTGAGCGCAAGCTCTTCGAATACACGAAGCTCAACCTCCACCGCACGCAGCGCGCGCACCGCACCTACAAAGTCTCGGACGAACTGCGCGCGCTGATCAGGACGATTACGGAGCCGCAACGCTGGCTCGTGCTCACCGAGGATTGGTGCGGCGACTCGGCGCAGACGATCCCGTACGTGGCCGAGATGGCGGCGCTGAACCCGAACATCGAACTGCGTGTCCTGGAGCGCGACCAGAATCTTGATGTCATGGACCGGTATCTCACCGACGGCAAGCGGTCCATTCCAATCTTGCTCGCGCTCGATCAGCACGGGAAGGAGCTGTTTCGGTGGGGTCCCCGCCCTGTCGAAGCCGCCGCGCTGGTGAAGGTAGGGCAAGAAGCCGGGCTGGAGAAGGACGCCATCAACCAGCGGCTGCACCTCTGGTATGGCCGGAACCGGGGCCGGGCTGTCGAGGCGGAACTCAAGGCCCTCCTGGCGCAGCGGGTAGCGCGGGCCGCCTGAGTCTTGTTTTTCGGTGCGCCGCGCGCGACATTGAGGGCACATCGAAGAAACAGCCTCGCGTTGGCCGATGACGGAGCATACGCAAATCCCCGACGGCGTCTATGCGGCCAGTCTGACCCCGCAACGGGACGACGGCCGGGTGGATCATGGCATGCTGGCGGCCCACGTCCGGTGGCTCCTCGACAACGGGTGCGACGGCATTGCCCTGCTCGGTACTACCGGCGAGGCCAACTCGTTCAGCGTAGCGGAACGTATGGAGATCCTCGATGCCCTCGTGGAGGC
>JBHHWM010000104.1:0-15080 GCA_046756545.1 Rhodothermales bacterium
ATCAAGCGGGCCATCCAGCACGGCCAGCCGCAGATGACCGTCACCGACCTGCTGGGCAACCCGCTCCCGAAGGACCTGGTGGATGCCGACAGCATGGACGAAATCCGCATTGCCTGGCGCAGGTGGCTCGGCATGCGGGTCAAGGTGATCGACGAGTACAACCGCATCCCCACGCGTACCCAGTCGGCCCTGCTGACGCTGATGGCCGACAATTATGCCGAAGTGCTCGACCAGATCTATGAATGTCCGGAGGCGGCCTGGTATCTCACTGCCAACGACGACGCAGGCGGCGGCACCTACCAGGTGATCGAAGCGCTGCGCGACCGCATCGACGTGGTGGTCAAGGCGCTGCATTTCTCGCCCCGGTTCCTGGGCGATCTGTTGGCGCGGATCGAGGCGGGCATCCGGCCCGAAGAGGTGGTGCCGCCGCAGATCATCTTCAGCGAGGAAGAGATCGACCGGATGTACCAGGAAGTGCTGGAGGTGCAGCTTCCGCCGCCGTTGCGCCGCCGCCTGGAGTTTTTCGCCACCCAGTTCGAATTCTTCGAACAGGCCGGCGACCAGTTCGAGTATAAGACCAAGGACACGCTCAAACTCTCCGGCGTCGATTTTCAGCAACTCCTGGCGCAAGATACCGGGCGCGACAAAGTGAAGGACCTGGGGATGCAAACACGCAACGGCCTCTCCGTTCGCGCCCTGATGACGGCGCTCATCTATATCAAAGCGATGGCCTATTTCCGGGGTGCCGGCGAAATCAGCCTGGAGGACATGCGCCAGATCATCCCCTTCGTGCTGCACGACAAGCTGGTGCCCTATCAGGACGCCGCCTTTTTCAATCAGCCCGGCAAAGCAGTTTTTCGGGTGGATCATATCGGCTGGATCCGAACACTGTTCGATCTGGCCTGCGCCGAGTACGACCGGCTGGATCTCGATAACGAGGATCCGGTGGCCGAACTGAGCGCCGAGTTTGAAGAAGGGCTGGACGGTCTTTCCGAGCAGGTAACGCGGCAGCGGCTCGTTCGCATCGAGCAACTCCTGGGCGAGTGGAGCAAGGGCCGGAAGCTCTACGGCCACGTCTACGACGACATCCTAAAGCTGAAGTACCTGCATCAGCGCTACACCAACTACCTGCGATGGCTGCAGTCCGAGACGTGACCGACGATCCTTTTGCGCGGGCGCTGGAGGCGGGCCGCAGCCGGTACAACGCGCTGTTTGTCCTGGCCCGTATGGGGCAGCCCCGGCTGCATCCGGAGGCGTTCCTCGAACACCTTCGCACGACGGTGCGCCTCATCGTCAAGGCGGTGCATCGCCACGATCCCGAACGCGTCGGTCCGGTGCTCGACGTGTTGTATGAGCAGTCTCTCGATCTGGTCGGGCGCGGCTGGATGGGGCCGCAGGCACGCTATCCGATGCTCGGCCTGGGGTGGCAGACCCTCTTCGTCGCCCAGGCGGGGTTGCTTGCCCAGGACCCCCAGAGGGTGGTGGTCGCCCTCACCAACGCGCTCTACAACCTGTCGATGGTGCCGTCGGCGCGTCCGAAGACGTGGATCGCCGGGATGGGCAAGGCGGGGAAACACGTGACCGGCCTCGAAGAATGGCTCGAAGCGGGCAAGGTGCTGGCCTGGCGCTGCGGGTTGGTGCAGTACCGTTCCGGTGTGCTGGAGACCTGCACTCGGCTGTCGCCCGCCGTCGCCGCCGTGACGCTCGGCCTGGACGAGATCGACGCGGCGTCGCTGCCGTCGCTGCTTGATGCCCTCAAGGAGAATCCCTGGCTGCGACCGGAGGATTTTCGAGCTGCTCCCTCAGAGAAAAAACGATTGCGTCTCGTCAAGGTGTGCGGCGGTTTTCGGGGAACCGGCGGCCCGTTCCTGACGCCGCCCCGCGTGACGCTCCGCGAGGGGGCGCTTGTGGTGTGGGATCGGGCGTTTCTCTGGGAACTGCACGCCGATGCCTTCGGTGCGGTGTTTCAACGGTTGGGAAAAGCGCCGAAGCACCTCAAAGCTGCCACGACCGACGCCTTCACCATGGATGAGACCGGGGCCGTCCGCACCGCCGAGCAGGGCGACCTCTTCCCCGGCCTCGCCCACTGGGCCAGCGCTGCCGCCACTCACACCACGCTGGCCGTCACGCTCCCCGACGCGCATTTCGTCTACCTCATCGGCCTGACTCCCGACAGCGCGAACGCCGCCTGAAAAACGGGCTGTTTGCTTATCTGTTTGAGCAAGGTGTAAACCTTTGGGCTACAAGGGTTTTGTTGCGAGGGATCGCTCGTTTTGTCACAATTCTGCGAAGACGTTCCAATCCGGTACAAGAATTCGCCTCTTCTAATGTAACAGGTGGTGATTCGAAGAGAATCGCCCCCTTGTTTTGAACCTAACCAAGAGGTGAATACAATGACTGTATATAGAAGAAAACGATCCCTGGGGCGCTTGTTCATGGTGATGGCGCTCGTGCTGGGATCCGCGACCACGGTCTTTGCTCAGGCAGGGCCTATTGTAGCCAAGGAAGAGCGAAGTTTCATCTTCCGAAACCATGCCTACATCCCTCAGGAGAAGCAGGTCGCTGTGGTGAACCTCGCCTCCGGCAAGCTGGCGAGTATCTATCGCGCCAAGCACTACATCCATGACTTCGCGGCGAGCGGACAGTATCTTTTCCTGGCCAATGATACGGCGGGCGTCCGGATGCTCGACATGACGAATCCGGGCCGTCTGACGCCGGTGAGCTTGATTCCGGCCTCACCCGGCTTCGCTGCGAAGTACGTGCATGTGGTGGAGCATCGGGGCGGCCTGGTAACCAGGCAACTCTTCGTGACGGAATACACACGGGGCCAGTGGCAGTTGAGCATCTACGACGTTACCACGCCGACCCGTCCACGATTCAAAGGGAAAAAGGCGTTGCCGGGGCAGGCCAGCAACTCGACGGCCCTCATCGCCTCGCTGGATGCACGGCACATTCTCGTGAGCCTGTACACGGTGGGTGTTCTGATTCTGGACGTGCAAGACCCCGCCAACGTGACCGTGGTGAAGACACTGCCCCGGACCGGCGGTGCTACCGGGCTGGTTGTGAAAAACAAGCGTGCCTATGTGCGAACCGGCCTTTCCACTTCACAGAGCCGCCTGGCTATCTGGGATCTATCGAACTTGGCCAACCCGAGGGAATTGAACCGGATCCTCATCAATAGCGCTGCCGGCGACTCGAACAACCTGTCCGTCAGGCGGCGTGGGGGCCGGCGCTATGCCTTCATGGGAGGCTGCTGCGGCGCTGGATACAATAGCGAGGAGTTCATTGTCGTGGACGTGACGAATCCGGCCAATCCGAGGCAGAAGCGCTTGCGCTTGCATCATCCCGCCGGATTCGACGTCGTTGTCTACGACGTGGATATTGTGGGCAACCGGGCGTACGTGTCGGGATGGAAGCCGCCCGAGCCGCCCAAGTTTCAGTATGATTACTACCTGGTCGAGATCGATATCAGCACCCCCATGAACCCGGGCATCATCGGCTTCACGAAGGTGCCTGCGGGTCGCGTTGTCGCTCGGTAGGTAGAACAGTAGGGGCATTTCAAGGCGTTGATGGTGCCGGATAGTGCATAGTTCGTCGCACGGGGGATCCCATGATGCATGGGATCCCCGCGTCTTTTCGTATCATGTTGATCGCATCGGAAGAATGCGCGGGGCATGTCCTTTCGGTATCTTTCGAGCATTCGTACACTCCTTTCCCTGGTCCGGTGTCTATGGCAGAAACTGAAGCACAAAGCATGGAGCATCTGGAAGCCGTGCGGGATGCCTGGGCCGCCCGCTGGGAGGAGGCGCTGGCGCACTGGAGCCGCTTTACCCGGTTGCAAGCACCGCGCTGGTGCTTCACCGAAGAGGAGGAAAACGAAGAGGGCCTCACCGGCAGCTTTGCCATGATCCGCCTCTCCGACCACGCCGTCGTGATCAGCATCCGGCAGATCGTGGAGGAGAAGCTCGACGCGTTTGCCGTCGAGGTGATGGCGCATGAAATCGGGCACCACGTCTATTGCCCGGCGGACCTGACCGACCACGGACGCACCATCGCCCGCATCCGGGCCGGGCTGCCCTCGAAAGAACACCTGGCGGGCTTCATCTCCAACCTCTACACCGACCTGCTGATCAACGACCGCCTGCAACGGCAGGGCGGGCTCAACATCGCCGGGGTCTACAAGGCGCTCGGTAAAGGGGCCACCGACAAGCTGTGGACGCTCTATATGCGGATCTACGAGATCCTGTGGAGGCTGCCGAAAAAAACGCTGGCTGCCGGAGAACTCACCGACGAAGTGGAGTTCGACGCGCAACTGGGGGCGCGGCTCATCCGCGTCTACGGGCGCGAGTGGATCGACGGGGCCGGGCGTTTTGCCGCGTTGTGCCTGCCCTATCTGCTTCAGGACGAAGGGGCGGGCATGCGCCAGATCATGAAGGGGTGGTTCGATACCCAGAACGCCGGGGCGGGAGGATTCCCGGCCGGCCTCTCAGAGATTGAAGACGAAGAACAGACCGGAGCCCTCCATCCCGTCCACGATCCTCGCATCACCGGGGTCGAAGAAGGGGACGGCGCAATCACGAGCGAAGGACCCGGAGGGAGCGGACGCGAAACGGGCGCGGGCGGGCAGAAAAAAGTGGGACGATACCGGGGGCCGAAAGAGTACGGGGACATCCTGAAAAGCCTGGGCACGACCCTCTCGCCGGAGGAGGTCACCATTCGGTACTATCGCGAGCGGGCCTTGCCGCACCTGATCCCCTTTCCCACCCGCGAAACGACGCGTTCGACCGAGCCGCTGCCCGAGGGCCTGGACGTGTGGGACTTCGGCTCGCCGCTCGCCAACGCCGACTGGTTCGAGAGCGTGCTGAAAAGCCCCTACATCATCCCCGGCATGACGACGGTGCAGCGTACCTACGGTGAGACTGCCGGCATGGAACCCGACCGGGAACCCCTCGACCTCTACATCGGCATCGACTGTTCCGGCTCGATGCCCAACCCCAGGCTCAGGGTGTCGTTTCCGGTGATTGCGGGCACGATCATGGCGCTGTCGGCGTTCCGGGCCGGGGCGCGCGTGATGGCGACCCTCTCGGGGGAGCCGGGGCGAACGGTTACCACCGATGCGTTCGTGAAGGAAGAACGGCCCGTGATGGACCTGTTGACGGGTTATCTCGGCACGGGCTATGCTTTCGGCATTCATCGGCTCCGGCCCGTCTTCGAAAACCGCAAGCCGGAAGATCGCCCCGTGCATATTCTGATCATCACCGACCAGGATATTTTCAGCATGTTGGAGGATACGAAGGAGAAGTGGGAAGGCTGGGAAGTGGCGTGGCAGGCCGTCGAAGCAGGACGCGGCGGCGGCACGTTTGTGCTCCATATGCCGGCTCACTGGAAAGACAAGGAAGTGGAGCGGATGCAGGAGATCGGGTGGAATGTTTTTCGTATCTATGACTGGGAAGAGTTGATCGCTTTTGCCCGGGAGTTCAGCCGAAAAATGTACGTGCCTGATACGCAAGCATAGCCCGGGACCGCTCCAACAATCCAGCGTGTAAGGTGAAACAAGAAGGCCCCGTTCTCGAACGTTTGATGCACCGGTTGCAGGAGTGCCCGGCGGCGTTTCTGGAAGAACCGCAGATCGGCACCGGCGGGGTGGTGTCGGTGGCCGCCGTCGTGGCGGATTTGCTGCGGACCCTGGCGGACGACTACCAGCTTCGCCCCGACACAGCGCCCTTCCGCGCCAAGTCGGCCAAAACGCGAAACCGGCTGCGGCTGATCCTGATTACAAGCTGGTTGTTGCACGATGCCTGGTTTCGCGAACAGGACGGGCTGGCAAAGCCGGTCGCCAAGCTCCTGGCGCACGATCTGGACGCCCTGGCTCTCCTCGTCGATGCCGGGCAGTTCGTCACCGATCCGGATCGCCGGGAAGAGTTGGCGCGGTATTGCCTGAGCCGCCTCGGTTTTCGGCCCAAAGGCGAGACGAAGGCCCAGGCCGAGGACCGGCTGACGACCCTCGACAGCGTGGAACGCGCCCGCGTCGTCCGCGAGACGAAGGCGGCGCAGGAACGCGCTCGTAAGATCCGCGAAGAGATGCGCCGACAGCGCGAACGCGAACGGGCCGCCGCCAAGCCCATGCGCGAATGAACCGCCCCCTTGATCATAGACCCTGACCTTCATGCTTCACGATGTTCCGCCCGAATTACGCGAGCACACGCCCTTGATCGATTCGCAGGGGGTGCAATTGCTCCATCGCATCTTGCAGCATCCGCATGCGCCCCGGTGGAACTATACCTGCGGCGATCAACTCGACGAGGCCGACCTCCGCACGTTGGATCGGTTCCGTGAAGCGCTGGATGTGCACCGTGTCGGGTTTGAACCCGGAGCGCCGCCGCCTTCACTGCTGGCATGGGTGCGGGACCGCCGTCCGCTGGTGCCCTTTTTTCAGGAGCGGATCCCCGTCGGGTTCAACCTCGAAGCCGGCTGGCACGAAGTAGAACCCATGTCGCGGGAGGACATCGCCGTCCGCGTGGAGAGGCTGGTCTCGGACGATGCCGACCTCCGCCGGATGATGATCTATGAGACGGCAGGGACGACGGGGCACGCGCTGGTGGTGCCCAAGGATATCCATGCCGTGGCGGCCTACCTGGCACTGATGGAACTGACGCTGCACCGGCACGGTGTGCATCCTGCGTTCGGCCCCGACATGGTGGCGAATTTTCTGATCGGCGCGCAGGCACACACCGCTACCCATGCTTCGATCCTCTCCGGCTGGAAGGGGGCGGGGCACGCCAAGCTCAACTTGCATCCCGGCCAGTGGCGTTCGCCGGAAAGCCCGCACCGGTTCTTCGAGGCCTTCGACCCGCCCCTGGTGACGGGCGACCCGGTCTCGTTTGCCGAAATGCTCCGGCTCGACATTCCCTCCCAACCGCAGGCAATCGTTTCGACTTCGATGGCGTTGGGCGACAGCCTCAGGCACCGACTGGCCGAACGCTACGCCTGTCCCGTCGTCGATTGGTATTCGCTGAATGAAACGGGCCCCGTGGCCTATAGCTGCCCGCTCGGTCGGGGGCATCACGTCCTGTCGCACGATCTCTTCGTCGAAATGCTGGATGAGGAGGGGCAGCCGGTGGCACCGGGCGAGCGGGGCGAGATCACCCTCACCGGTGGGCGCAACGTGTTCCTGCCGTTGCTGCGCTACCGCACCGGTGATACGGGTGTGCTGGCGTTCGAGCCCTGTCCCTGCGGCGATCCCATGCCCCGGATTATGGCGTTGGAAGGGCGTCCCCCGGTGCTGTTCTACGACGCCTTCGACACCATCGTCAATCCGGTGGATCTGTCTCGCGTGCTCAAGCAATTTCCTATCGTCCAGCACGAATTCAAACAACGGGCCGACCTGTCGTGCGAATTGGTCATCCGGCCCCTGTCGCGCGATCACCGGCCCGATGCGGACGCCGTCGTCGGGGCGCTGCACGATCTGCTCGGCGACCTTCCCCTCGCCGTCCGCTTCGATCCCGACCTGGGAGCCGACCGGCCCGGCGGCAAGGTGGTTCCTTATCAGAGCGCGTTCATGCTGGACGCCTGATGGGTGGGCACGGAGATGGAGAAGTCGAGGATGTGTATCTTACGCCGCATTGTTCCTCCCCGTGTTCCGCTGTCCGGTTCACGGAGCGGCGGGGACATTGGCCCCTTCCCGTTGAAAAAAGGTTCGTATGGACTTTCTGGGCGAGATTGATTACGTCGAAGCGGCGGCCGTCGTCACCGGCTTCTTTTGTGTATTGCTCTACGTCCGGCAAAACATCTGGTCCTGGCCGACCGGGCTGGTCAGTGCGGCGTTGTTTATCATCGTGTTTTTCCATGCCCGGCTTTACGCCGATATGGGGCTGCAAGGGGTCTACGTCGTGCTGTCGGCGTACGGGTGGTATCAGTGGCTCTACGGTGGCCCGGAGCACGGCGCGCTGAAGGTCTCTCGCCTCACGCGTCCGGTGGCGCTGGTGTTGGGGAGCATCGTTGTGGTGGGCACGACCGGTATGGCCTGGAGCCTGGCTACCTACACCGATGCCGACCTGCCCTTCTGGGATTCGCTCACCACGGTCATGAGCCTCGTGGCGCAGTGGATGATTGCAAAGAAGATCCTTGAAAACTGGCTCGTCTGGATCACCGCCGATGTGTTGTATATCGGCATTTTCTTGTACAAAGGGCTCTACCTCACCAGCGGGTTGTACGTGCTTTTTCTGATCCTTGCCACGACCGGGTTTTTTGCATGGAGAACGTCAATGCGCGCCGAAAGCGCTACGGTACCGGTTTAGTCCTCGGTAAGTTTATGCCGCCGCACCGGGGGCACCTGCACCTGATCGACGAAGCCCGGTGCCAGGCGGAGCACGTGACGATTATCGTCGGGACCTTGGCCTCCGAGCCGATTCCCGGCGCGTTGCGCTTTCGCTGGATGCAAGAACTCTACCCGAACCTCGACGTCCGGCACCTGACCGACGAAAACCCCCAGTACCCGCACGAACACCCCGACTTCTGGGGCATCTGGACACGGAGCATCCGGCGCTTCCTCCCGACCGGCCCGGATGCCGTCTTCACGTCGGAGGTCTACGGCGACAGGCTGGCCGCATGTCTCGGGGCCGAGCACGTCCCGGTCGATCCGGGTCGCCGCAGGGTGCCCGTCTCGGCTACACAGATTCGCGAAGATCCGTACCGGTACTGGGCGTTCATCCCGGAATGCGTCCGCCCCTATTTTTCGGAAAAAGTAGCGCGCGCCGAAGAATAGTCCCTCCGGCTGCCGGCAGCGATCATTCCACGCGGGTAATGTTGATGATCTCGATGGGCGGGGTGAGGCGCTGACCGTCGGCGGGTTGTTGCTGGATCCAGCGTACCACGTCCATGCCGTCCACCACGCGCCCGAATGCCGCGAAGCCCTGGCCGTCCGGGTTGCGCGTGCCGCCGAAGTCCAGTTCCGGCTGGTCGCCGATGCAGATGAAGATCTCGGACGTGGCGGTCCCCGGCTGGGCGCGCGCCATCGAGAGGGCGCCGTCTTTGTGCAAGAGGCCGGTCTGGTCCGTCGTCTCGTGGTTGATGGGTTCGTGCATCCGTTCCCGTCCGCCCTCCGTCGCCAGCAAGCCGCCCTGGATCACCTCGATCTTGACGTCGTTGTCGGGCTGGTTATCCAGGGTGACGGTGCGGTAGAAGGACGCGCCCTCGAACGCGCCTTCATCGACGTAGCGCAAAAAATTGGCGGCGGTGATGGGGGCGGCAGCGGAGTCGATTTCGACTCGGATGTTTCCCAGGGACGTCCGGATGAGCACCTGGGGCCGTGCATCTTGCGCAGCAGCAGGGAAAGGCAGCGCGCTCAGGAAAAGGAGGAGCGCTACGGTGAAGCACGCGTTCGTACGAGGCCCGGTCATCGGGAAGAGGTCCAGTTCATGGGTGCCTTCGCGCAGGCTCAAAAGCCGAAGCGCGAGTTGACCACGTTATTGTAGATGGAGCCGAAGGTGTAATTGAGGCCCAGCGAGATCCCGTATTCGTAGGAGGTAGGCAGGCGTCTCGTTTGCAGGAGGATGTCTTCTTCGGCAGCTTCTTCTTTGGGCAAGAAAAGCTGGTCGCGGATAAACGAGACGTTGCCGTGGGCGAAGACGGAGAAGCCGCGCACCAGCCGGAAGTTCACAAAGCCGGATAACTCGATCTGATACAGATCCAGCCGGTGCTCCTCGAAGTCGTGCAGGTACTGAGATGCTTCCAGCGAGGCCGAGGCGTCGCCCCAGGGCTGCTGGACCTCCAGTTCCGCTTCGAGCGAGTGCTGCAGCAGGAATTCGGAGGTCTTATCAAAGATGGTGACTTCTTCGTATTCGAAGGCGCGGAGGCTTAACTCATAGAGAAACCGAAATTCGCGGCGCGTAGATTCGGAGTAGGGAAAGAGGTTGAATTCCAGCGCCGGAGACACCGAAACGGACAGGCCGGTATTGTTAAAGGAAGAGGTATTGGCAAAGACCGATCCGCCCACCGACCAATGATCCGACAGGCTTTTTACGAGCAGGCCCCAGAAGTTGCCGTTTCGCGTGGTGCTCGTAATCGTCTCGTCTCCGACGTCGAAGTTGCTTTCGCGGTAGTTGCCGTTGAGCGAGAGTCTGATCTTCCAATCCTCCGTGACGCGGTTGGCGTTCAGGTTGCCGCCCACCCGGTAGAATTTCCTCGACTCCTCGCCGTTGAACGATCCGTTGAACCCGACCCGGAAGACCCAGTAGTTCCACTTGTCGTCTGCAGGTTCTTGCTGTGCTTGAGGCCGGCTCGCATCCAGGGAGATCGAGAGTTGATCGGCCATCGGCGTTTTGGCGACGTAGCGTACCAGGCCCAGCTTGATCACCTGCACGAGGCCTTCTCGCCGCTCGTCGCGGGTATCGGTGTTGCTGGAGGCGTACCGCAGCGTATCGGTCACCCCGGTGAAATCCTCCCGCCCGATGAAATTGAGCGTGTATTCGAGGCCCCCGCTGCCGGTGCGTTCGGTCGTAATCAGCAGGTGGACCTGGGCTTCTGTGCGATCCCGGACGTAATTGACGAAGGTAATTTCTGTGCGGATGTATCGGTTGTCGCAGCGGTCACAGTCCAGGAAGACGTTCAATGCCTCAGAAGCGAGACTGTCCGGCTCGTCCTGGGCGAAACAAGGCGTGGTAACCAGCAACGTGATAAGAAGGAAATAGCGAGTGAGCTTCACGAGAAGAGGGGTTGAAGGTGATAAAAGGGATATAGGGCAGGCATCATGCAGGCTCTCCGATGATCCGAACCGGAACATCGTTTATAAAGGGGAAAACATATAGCCCATTTAGAGCGGGACATCGATTTCAGCATAAGTTCGATTAGTGCCAGTCCGGGTCGAGTTGCCAGAAGGGGCCGGTGAGACCGAGGCGGTGAAAGGCAGCCTGGGCTTCTGCGGTGGTTCGGCGTTGCCAGGAAGGGCGCAGGTAGTCGCCGTACCAGGCCTGTGCCAGATTCCATGCCTGGTCCATGGTGAGGACGGCACCCCGGTCGATGTTCCGGTCCCGGCACCAGGCATCGACGGCGTCTTCGGATCGGAAAAAGAGGATCGTGCCGCACGTATAGATCACGTTGTCCCACCACCGGGCGGCGGGAACAGCCAGGTGCAAGACGATATCTGCAGGGGAGACGACCCCGTTTTCGATGCGGATGTCCAGCACCTCGTTTTGCGCCCCCAGCCGCGTTGTGATCTGCGCGTCGTCTTGCAGCATCGCCGCGATGCCGAGGGAGCACCACCCGCAGTTGCCCCACCAGGATCCCCTGGCAGACGTGACCCAGAACGGTGTAGGTGCCAGAGAAAACGAGTGCGCCACCCAGATGTCGTTGGAGTTTGGGTGCAACACCAGGCCATGGCTCTCGGAGAGTCGCTGGAAAGAGGCCGTGACGGTGTCTCCGGAGGTATCCAGTTGCTGCGCCAGTACCTCCACGGTGGGCGCGAAGCCGTGATCGACGATGTACCTTGTGACGGCGTACCGGACCGTCGAATCGAAAATGGTGTGTTCGTCTGCGGTCATGTAGACCTGATATTCATGGTGGTGGAAGCGGGTGTCGGGATTCCCACGTTCTCGATGACATCGACCATCGTCCGGTAGACCAGTTCGAGGCTGCTGAGGCTCACCCATTCATCGACGGCATGAGCGCCGTGCCCAATCGGTCCGAAAAGCGCTGTCGGCATGTGCTCGCCGAGGAGCGCCGAGTCGGCCCAGAAGGCGACCCCGGTGATCTCGGCTGCCGGGTGAGCGCGTTGGAGCAAACGCACCGGCAGGCTCTCGACGGGCACGCGATGCGGCAGGCGTGTAAAGACGATCCGCCCGCGTGTGTGATGGTCGCCGGGCGTAGCAGCTTGCAGCACACGGTCGAGTTCCCGGGAGATCGTTGCTTCCGGTTCGTCGGGGAGGGTGCGTCGTTCCCAGCCAAGGCGAGCATGGGCGGGATAGACGCTCCAGGCGCTGCCGCCACTCAATTGGCCTACGTGTAACGAGCCGTGCCCCAGCAAGGGATCCGCCGGTTTTTCGAGCAGTTCGCGGGACAGGGCGGCCAGCTCGATCAAGGCCGCGCCCAGGGGTAGTGCAGCGTCGATGCCCTGATCGGGGCGACTGCCGTGGGCCGCCCGTCCGGCTACCTCGATCTCCATCCAGGCGAAGCCTTTGTGCGCGACGCCGATTTGTTCCTCCGTCGGCTCCAGCACGATGGCGGCGGCGGGAGGGTGCGGCAGGGTAGGCAGCCAGTGTTGCACAAGGTATTCCGTGCCGAGACTCCGGTCTTCTTCATCCCCGACAAAGGTGAGCAGGAGGTCGCCCGGCGGAGGCGTGGCGGCAGCGTATTCGGCTAGGGCCAGCATGACGGCGGCGCTCCCCTTCATGTCATACGCGCCGCGCCCGTAGAGCCGGTCGCCCTCGCGACGGAGCGTGAAGGGCGCTGCCATATCCTCGACGCCGACGGTGTCTATGTGGGCGTTCAGCAAGAATGGGGGCGCTTCGCCGCGTCCCCGCACGACGGCCACTACGTTGGCTCGCCCCGTAGCCACGTCCTGGATTTCCGGTCGAAGCCCGAGACCCTCTAATTGCCCGGCGATATGGGCGGCGATTTCGCATTCGCCCGGACCGCCTGCCAGCGTGGGGTTTACGGAATTACAGGCGACCAGGCCCCGGAGGAGTTCGTGTAAACGTTGTTCCATAGCGATGTTCGAAGACGAGAGGCCAGGACCCGAAAACAGCGTGCCCTGTATTCAGTTGCCGACGGTGTACTCGCGTACAGGTACCAGGGTTGCGAATCGGGGAAGACAAGTTGACACCAAAGGGTTCGGAGCGCATATTGCCTGCTGCTTCATGCGTCGATACGCCCCGAATGATGCCTGCCCTCTTCACCCTCGAAACCGAACACCTGGCCCTCGTCTGGAGCCGGAGGCACGAGAAAACGCCACCCGTCGAGCCGGAGGCGGCGGATGTACCGTTTGGATTGGATGCGCGCTGTCGGCGGCGAGGAAGCCGGCCGGTGGTCCGAGTCCTTGCCGGGGATATACGCTACCTCTTCGAGCAGACGGACTACACGCTGTTCGCACAGAGCAAAACGGGCGCTACGGTCGAGATACGGCATCGTGATCCTGTGTTGCTCCGGGGGCTCCATCGCTCCGAGGACGGGCGGGTCGTTCACGGGACGGTGAATTTTGGATCGCAGATAGGACGGAGCCGGTTTGTCGTGGCGCTGGGCGGGGTGCCGCAGTTCGAGTTTGACGTGGAAGTCTTTCCCTCAAAGCTGGATTATCGGCGTGATTATGAAGCGCTGCGGAAAGATGTTCGGGAGATCGCAACGGAACTGGTGCTGGCCTACCTGCGCGCTACGTATGAACCTGGAAGCGGCGACGTCCTCGAACAGACCGGCGCGACAGGCTGGGTGATGCTCCTGCGCCACATTATGCATGACCTTGAGTTGGCTATTGATCATATCGCTCGCCGGCCGCACTGGGGAACCCGAAGGATGTCCGACGTGCAGCGCGTGGATCGCATCCGCCGGCCTGATGGGATGCTCAGGCGGGCGGTGCGGCAGGGAGGAGGACGCGGGGCATGGCAGATCCTTTCCGGCCTGGCCGTCCGCGAACGGCTGCCCGCGATGCGAAGCTGCTATACGCTGGACACGCCCGAGCATCGCTGGCTTGCGGCACAACTGGTGCTCATGGGTGCGAGGCTGGCGCATGTGCGCAGCGAGGAGGCTCGCCATCGACCGAGCGTGCGGCGGCAGCGGGTAGCCCGTGAACTGGAAGCCTTGCACCACCGCATCATACACCTGAATCGCCATACCGTCATTCGGGAAGCGGAGGGAACTGCGCCCGGAGAACCTCCGTTGCGCCTGTTTACCGCGCCCGGCTATCGCGAAGCGTACCGGGCGTGCCTGCTCTTGCAACAGGGCCTCCACTTCGACGGCGGACCGCTCCGACTGGGCCTGAAAGACCTCCACCTGCTGTATGAGTACTGGTGTTTTCTTACCGTGGTTCGGCTGGCCGCCGAAGGGGTCGGGCAGGAGGGGCCGGTGCGGTCGCTCATCGCCGTCGAGCGGCACGGTTTGCGCCTGCGGTTGCGGAAAGGGCACACGCAGACCGTCACGTTTCCTCTGGCGCACAGGCGTCGGCTCGATCTGACGTATAATCCACGCTTCGGCGGCACGGGCTACCTCGTCCCGCAACAGCCCGACATCCTGCTCACGCTGCATCACCCTGACGATACCGCTACCCGCTACGTCCTCGACGCCAAGTATCGACTCGACGCGTCGCCCACCTATCGGCGTCGCTACGGGTTTCCTGGTCCGCCTATCGAAGCGCTCAACCACCTCCATCGCTACCGGGATGCCATCCGGGGCCGCCGGCAGCGCGGCCCCGAACGCTCCGTTAAGCAGGCCATCGCTTTGTTTCCCTATCGCGAAGCCGAGCCAGGCCGGTTTGAAGAGAGCCGCCTACACCGAATGATCGGCGAGATCGGAGTAGGAGCCATCCCTTTGTTGCCCGGCGCGGTTACGCACCTGCGAGCCTGGCTGAACGGCGTGCTGGAAGAGGGAAACGCTACGGAACTTGCGTGAGGGCGTAGGCGCGTAGGGCCTGCGCGGCCAGGGGTACCTCGTCCGTTGCGATCACGTCGATGCCCCGGTCGATGAGGGCCTGGAACACTTCGGGGCCGGTCTGCCGGGCGCGTGCGTCCACAAGGTCGAAGGTGCCCAGGATGGCGCGGATGTGATGCACGTGCAGCAGGTCGATCACCTCGGAGTGGACCTCGCCCACGCCGGTAAAGGCGATCAGCCGCGAGCGGTCGACGCCGCTGTCGAGCAGGGCTTGCGTCTCCTCCAGGGTGGTCGCCGAAGCCGAGAGCATGAGGTCCGGGGCCTGCCGGTGGTAGCGGAGCAGGTCGTCGAGCGTGTAGGTGATGACGACGACGCGCTCTTCGGCACCGAGCCGACGCACAGCATTGATCACGCGGGCGATGGGGACGCCCTGTTTGACGTCGAGGGTGAGGATGGCGCGTCCTTCGGCCCAGGCCAGCGTTTCATCCAGTGTGGGGATGCGAAAAGGG
>JBHHWM010000105.1:0-14865 GCA_046756545.1 Rhodothermales bacterium
GTTCCGGTAAAGAGCAGTTCCACCCCGCTGTTTTCGATGGAGCCCGCGTTGATGATCTTCGAGTTGTACCCGGACGTCACGGGCACGGTGGTGCTGAGGATCTGGTTCGAGGTCTCTGCGCTGTAATAGGTGAAGTCCAGCCCCAGCCGGTTGTCCAGGAACCGTGTGTCGAAGCCGACCTCCCACCCTTTGTGCGACGACGGCTTGAGGTCGGCGAGCGGGATGGTGGTCTGTGCGACGCGCCCTACCGGTTGCCCCTGGTGGGTGAAATTGGCCAGCGCATAGGCCAGGTTGAGACGGAACGGGCTCGTATCGCCGCCCACTTCGGCCCAGGAAGCGCGCACCTTGCCGAAGGTGAGCCACGCAGGCATAGTGAAGGCGTCGGAGAAGACGAAGCTACTGCTGATCGAAGGGTAGAAGAACGAGTTATTTTCCACCGGCAACGACGACGACCAGTCGTTGCGGGCCGTGGCCGTCAGAAACAAATAATCCCGGTAGGAAAGTTCAGCCGAGCCGTAGAGCGAATTGATCTCCTTCCTCGTGATGCTGATGCCGTTCGTCGTTTGCGCCGCATTCGACATGGTCTCCAGTCCGGGGATGCTGAAACTGCTTCCATTCAGCGAGAGTTGCTCGAAATCCTGACGTAGCTTGTTGCCCCCGAACGACGCATTCAGGCCGAAATCGGTATTCAACTGGCGGTTGGCGGTGAACAGGAAATCGTAGTTGCGTTCCTGAATCGTCCAGTTCACTTCCGAGATCGAACCGGCGGGTACGAAGGCGGTACCGAAGGGCTGTACCCTCGTCCGGCGCGTCTTGTACCAGTCCTGGCCGATGCGACCTTGCACCGAGAGCCAGTCCAAAATCTTGTATGAGAACTGTGCGTGACCGATGATTCGGTCCTTCACGTCGGAGGCCGTAAACCTGTCCGCCGACCAATAGGGATTTTGTTGAAATACGCTCTGGCTGATGCGAAACTCGGCGTTCTCGTCAAGGCCCTGTTCGCAGAACCCGGCGGGTTTGTTCGGATCGGGATTCCCGGAGCAAAAACCGGGCTCCATGCTGCGCACGTCGACGTTGGGCGGCAGGAACGCAACGGTCCAGTTGGCATTTCTGGGAGAATCGCTGAGTTCGGCTCTGTTTTTCACGTCGTCGCGCACGTAATTGATCTTCACATCCGCAGACAGGCGACTACCAAAGTCGGACGTTCCGCGCAGCGAGAACGTGTAGCGCTCCAGGCCGGAATTAGGCATAATGCTCTCACTGTTCAAGCGCGAGAATGAGGCCCGTACCGTGGTATTCTGGATTTGCCCGGTGAGCGAAAGCGTGTTTGTGTTCGTCAGGCCCATGTCGTAAAAACGGCCCATATTGTCATCGACCGCCGCATAGGGACGAGAGGCCCCATCGAACTGGATGCTTGACGACCCGTCGAGCTTCGATCCCCAGGAGTTGAAGGCAAATTGGAGGGCTTCCTCCTGGGTTGCAGGCTTCGCCCCCCGGTCGCCCTGTCCATACTGATCCTGGAAGTCGTAGCGGACGAGCGCGTCTTCGAACGTCACGTTCGCGTTATACTCGACGCCGATACCCCCTCCCGGGCCGCTTCGCGATCCTGTCTTAGTGGTGATCAGCACGACCCCGTTCTGTGCCCGCGTCCCGTAGAGTGCGGCTGCCGCCGGTCCTTTGAGCACCGAAATGTTCTCGATGTCATCCGGGTTGATGCTGGAGATGCCGTCTCCCAGGTCCTGACCGCCCCACATCCCGGCGCTTCCCAGGTTGCTATTGTCGATGGGGACGCCATCGACCACGTACAGCGGCTGATTGTTGCCTTCCAGGGCCGTGTTGCCCCGGATGATGATGCGGCTGGAGCCGGCAGGCCCGGAGGCAGGCTTGCTAACGGCGACCCCTGCTATTTTACCCGACAAGGCATTGGCCACATTGTTTTCGCGGGCCTCTACGAGTTCTTGACCGCCGACTTCCGAAACGGAATACCCGAGGGCTCGTTCGCGCCGTTCAATGCCGAACGCGGTCACGACGACCTCTTCTAGCTGAGCAACGTCTTCCTCAAGGTAAATGGTGAACTGGGACTGACCATTGACCGCCACCGTCTGGCTGATGTGGCCGACGAAGGAGAAGGTGATAGAGACGTTAGCACTCGATACCGTCAACGAGAAGTTGCCGTCGATATCCGTGATCGTTCCATTCTGCGTACCGACTTCAACGATGTTGACACCGGGCAACGGTCCTTGATCCACCGCTGAATAGACGGTACCGGTAATGGGGACGTTTTGGGCACGCGCAGCCAGTGCACCCACCATCAGGAGTATGGCCAGTATGGAAATAGTCCTGATGAATGGTGCTCCGGAAGAGGTGCCGAAGCGTTTCCGGTAGTAGTAGGTTCCCATAGCTCCTTTTGGGTCTATGTGTTACTTGAAATCGAGGCCGGCGTGTGTCGACAGCGCGTCACCTGCCGGGTGAAGAGGGCAGGAACATACCGTCTCTCATAGGAGGTCTCCTCTCTTCTAACATCTTCCACCCCTCCGTTCCAGTTGCACGAATGGGCCTCGTTAGCTGGTAGGCCATGCATGTCTTTCCCAGGCGCTCAGCCATCATACCTCGGCGAGCCGGTTGGTCACTCGCCAGGGCGACCATGCCTGGGGGTATGGTGGTTTTCCACCACGTGAGGCTTGTAGGCTTGCCGCCATACAACAGCGTTATATGACAGCCTGATGGAAGTCTGTGTTAGATGCGTAAATCGACCAAAATGAGGCAAAAAGACACATCGCGCACTCTTGTAAACAAATGATAACGCGGCTCGGGCCTCATAGCAATGGCACCGGTTTTTTGGAACCGCTTCCATTTTTTGAGAGATGGACTGCGGGGTTCTAGAGAAGCTATGGGAGAGCAGAAGGGCACGCTCCACAGGTCTTCCGTAGAGCGGGAAGAGGCCTGGGAGGTATGTCGGCAGCGGCGAGGCCGAGAATACCAAGGACTCCGGGTCCAGGTCCGAACCCGTCAACTCCAGGCCGGACGGATCGAACACGGGGCCGCACGCCAAGGCTACCAGGTGTAGTGCAGCGTGAGGACGTGGCCGGGTCCCTCGAAACCGCTTTCGAACGGCAGGAAGGCATAGTCGAAAAAGAACGCGCCATAGTGCAATCCGCCCCCAAAGGTAACGTTGCGGAGGGCGTCGTTCGTAATGATCCCGGCCCGAAGCACGACGAGGTCAAGCACCTCTACGCCGCCCCCGGCATGGAACCGCGTCGTCTCGCCCGGAAAAAGGTGCGACACCTCGGCTGCCAGCAAAACATCCAGCAGCGTCGAGCCGTCGTTTTCGGCCAGGATGCGGAACGGCGAGAACGCCGTGCCTACCCGCAGCGTTTTGGGCAAGGTCGATGCTTCTCCGGCCAGTTTGTTCATCTTGCCCACGTTTTGAAGCGCCGCGCCGAAAAGCAGTTTATCTCCCAGCACGCCGACCTGCACCCCCGCATCGAAGGCGTAGCCCGTGGCCGTTTGCTCGAAGATCTGCTCGGATAGATACTTGGCTGTCACCCCGGCCCGTAGCGGCCCGACCTGCCGCCCATAGGACAGCCCTACGCTGATGAACTGCGCGCTGAAGACGCCGTCCGGATCGCCGGGAGCATCGCGGACTTCCAGGTCCCCGCTATCGACCGCCGTGAGGGCCAGCCCCAATCCGCCGTTGCGTCCCACGCGAAAGCGCGCTGCCACGTCATACGCGCGCATGTCGGCCAGCCAGATGCGGTGCGAGACGGCGGCCGAGTTGAACGGGGCCGACGCCAGGCCGGCCGGATTCCAGTAAGTAGCAAAGGCATCGCGGGTACCGGCGACCTGCGCATCACCCATGGCACCGGCCGCCGCGTTCGCGCCAATGCGCAAGAAGTTAAGCCCTGTCTCCTGGGCATGCACCGGCAGCGCCAGCACAACACACATCAGAATCGTTGCGTATCCGTATTTCATCATCCAGAGCATGATTAAACAAACATTACGTCAATCCCGGCACCCCCGCCGTCGGGGCGACCCTCTGTGGTCGCCCCCCTCTGTGGTCGCCCTCTCACAAGAAAACACGCAACGTCAACAGGTGCATGGTCCCGAGCGCGTAGGGTTCCAGCACAAACGCATATTCGAAGCGCCCCACCAGCGTCCCCAGGGGCTGCTCGACCATGAAACCGGCACTCGGCCGGATGCCGCCGAGGTCTTCGGCCCCGAGTTGATCCACTCCGGCCCGCACGGCAAAAATCGACACCGGGTAATATTCGGCCCCGACGCGGAACTGGCTGTCGTGCAACAGTAACCGCTCCGACTCGAACACCTCCCGCGGAGTGTCGCCGATGAGGCGTATGTCGCGGGTGCGCACCTCCGACGACGTAAAACGGGATTCATACTCCGCCGTGAGCAACAGTTGCTCTCCGAGAAGTTGATACGTAGCGCCCAGGCGAAGGCGCGTCGGGAAGCGATCCGAGTTCGTCCGGCCCCCGCTGCCCAACAGATCCGACGTGTCCCACGAATAGCGCGCCAGCAGATCATCGACGACGAAACCGAAACGCAACGCGTCGGTCGCCTGCACGTGCAGCCCCAGATCAAGGCCGATGCTCTTGGCCGGGCTGACCCCTTCAAAATAATCAGCCAGGAAGAACTGGAACCCGAGTCCCAGCGTCATACGGCGGCTCATACGCACGCCGAAGGCCAGGAAAAAGGCGAACTCGTCGGTCGAATAATTCTGCGTGTGATAGCCGCTGCCGTCGCGTCCGTCGATGTTGGAGACGCCGGCCCGGATCAGCCCCCCTGCAATACCGGCACGAGGCCGGAGCGGTGCCGCCAACTGCAAGAATTGCAACTCGCGATCCTGCGTCATAAAGGCCGCCGAAGCCGACAGGTTCTGCCGGGAAATAAAGGGAGCCAGCGCAGGGTTATAGTAGGGGCTGGCATCGCCGGAGGCGTCGGCGACGAGCGCATTGCTCATGGCCACACCGCGCGCGCCGAAGCCCATGCGCGAAAACACCCCGGCGGCCTGCGCCCGCGCATCGGCTACGCCCAGTCCCCATCCCACCACGATCAAAAGGATAAACAGCTTTTTCATGCGTCATCTATGGTTTGCAGGCTCCGGCGAACGGCACGATCGGGTACCCTGCCCCTATTCAAGCACCAGAATCTTGCCCCAGAAGGTGTCGCTTCCAGCCTCTACCGCGTAGAAATAGGGGCCGTTGGCCACGCGGGCACCGCTGTTGTCCGTGCCGTCCCACGACACTTCGCGCTCCCCGCCAGGCTGCGCCTCATCGGTCAGGTTGCGCACGAGGTTCATCCCGAAGTCGAACACGCGGATCTTGACCTGCTCGTCCTGTTCCAGCTTGTAGCGGATACGCACGAAGCGATCCGAGGCGGGCGAGAACGGATTGGGATAGGCATAGGCTTCGACACGCGGCACCAGGTCGGGGGGCACGACCGGGGGAAGCCCATCGGGGTCGAGCGGCACCTCGGCGCGGAAGACACGCCACGTCAAACCGCCGTCGGTGCTCCTAAAGAGGCCGTCTTCGGTGCCTACCCAGAGGGCCTCGTTCGTCGTCGCCACGGCAAAGACCCGCGCGCCGGGCCGAAACGTCCGGTCGGGCTGCAGGGGATCGTGGAAGTCGCGCACGGTGCGCCACGTCTGGCCGTCGTCGTCCGAAATAAAGAGGCCGTTATCGCCCGCGGCATACACCGTTCGGCCCCGAAAGGCAAAGTCGAACACCCGTTCGCCGAGCAGCGAGGCCTCGAAGGTTTCGCCCCCGTCGCGGGATACGACCACGCCGAAGCGTTCGCCCTGTTCAAGAGCGGGCCAGCACGTCGCCCACACCGTCGGTTGCCGCCCGGGCAGGCGTTGTTCTTCGATGGAAATCACCCAGTTGCCCGGCAGGCCGTCGCGCGTGGTAAAGTGCCGCCAGCTAACGCCCTGGTCCGTCGAGCGATTCAGTCCGCCGACGGCACCGGCCCACACCGCGCCGGATGCATCGGCCAGGACGGCAAACGCCTGAAAATTCAACCCGGCAAACTGGTCGAGCGGTATCCCTCGGGGTTGGACAAAAAACGGGAAGTCGTAGCCCAGGTCGGGCGACAGAAAGGCCGTGGTGTCGGGCGGCAGAACCACGCGCTGCCAGGTGCTTCCCCGATCCGTCGATTTGCGGATGCCGGCCACCTGGTTGGCGGCCCAGAGGGTTCCGGTGAGCGGGTCGTAGTCGATATCCCACGGCGGGCTGGTTTCGGGCACCGTGATGGCGAGGGTCGAGAGATTAACCCCGCCGTAGGTGGTCAGCGTATCTTCGGGCAGGTCGAGGATGCCGGTGGTGGCAGGGTCATTGTCGGAGGGTGCCAGGAACGTCCGGTACTGCCAGGTATGTCCTCCGTCTTCGGAGAAGATAAAACCTCGGGCGATGTCTACGTCTTGCGTCTGGCCGTCGATGTCGCGTTCTGCCGAGATGCCCAGGCCGACCCAGATCACCTCGCCCTCCACATCGAGCGAATAGACACGGTTGCGCAGGCCGGCGAGCGAATCGGCATCGGCCACCTGCCAGGTAGCGCCGCCGTCGACGGTCACATTCAGAAACGGCCCGACCCAGAGGGAGTCGCCCTGGGCGTGCAGGTTCGAAATGCTGTTGCGCAAGATGCCGGGCGAGGGCAGCAGGTCGGCCACACGTGCCGCATCAAAGCGCTTCGCTTGCGCCTGTACCTCGGCGGCGAACAGCCCGGCACACGCCAGCACGCCGCCCAGCAACAGCACCGTTTTCTTTGTATTCCAGTCTAGCATTATCCTTCGATTGAAGCCACGGAGAGACGGCATCTACGTGCCGCTATTTCACCTCGATCTGCTTTTCGACGATCTCGCTCGTAAGCCCGGCCCGGTCGGTCACCTGGAAGGCAAACGTGTTGACCCCCGGCGCGTTGTCGCTCGTGAGAAAAACGGTCAGCGTAAAGCGCCCGTCCCCGGCCACGTCGTCGCCGCTGTCGTTGACGATGCCGCACGGCCTGCCGCCGCCGTCGTCGCACATCAAGAGCCGGGTGTTGGGCGTGTTGACGTTCCAGAATTCGACCTTCTCCACCTCGTTGAGGCCGTCGGGGTCGCTCACCACGGCGATTATTTTCAGGGCGACGGCAGGCGCTCCGGGGGCAGGCCGGGTGAGGCTGTCCGGCGCTTCAATAGCCTCGATGACGGGCGGGCTGCCCGGCTCGAACACGCGGAGATAGTGGAGCAGGCCGCGCACTTCTCCGCTCACCCGCCGGGCCTGATCAACGGCGTACACCACGATGGTGTAGGTCGCAATTTCATCGGCGGATAGGGACAGCGTGGTGGATGCCGTGTAGCGGTCGCCGCCCGCCGGTTGCATCGTGCCCGTGGCAATCGGATCCGTCAGGGACGTGGGGGCCTGCACCACGTAGGCGACCTCTTCGATGGGAACTTCCGGCCCCCGCGCCACGACGCTCAGTTCGAGTGGCACGAGCACGCGATCCCCCTCGATCTGATCGGGCGGCAACAACCCGAAAACCACGCGCTGCGGCGAGTAGGAGAAATCAGACAGGGTAGGCGGCCTGAGCCCGAGGGCCTCGGGACCGGGAGCCGAGTCACAGGACGAAAGCAGGCCGAGCAAGCCGCCCCACAAAGCGACCGTCAGCCACGCTGATCTACGCATAGAAACCAACCGTTTGAAACGAGGAGGGGGATACCGGCACCGGGAAGAACGCGATACGCCCACCTATCGGGCTTGTTCGCCCTCGCTCCTTAATGCCGTAATTCGTAACAAGCTGCGATCATGCAGTGGGGGTTTGATAAGCCGGGTCGAAAGCGTCGGTTGGATGCGCGCCGGGTACAATACACACGCACAGGGCAAAATACGTAACGCAATGATCCTAAACAGTCCTTTTCCGCTCCCCGCACCGATGATCGGGCTTACACAAGGTAGAGCGGCTTGATGCTGAAGCAGAGGATAAAAATAATCATGCTCAGGATGGCCAGCGCTCGGCGGCGCGGCGTCAACGGCTCGCTGTAGAGCACGGGCGGATGTTCAACCCGCACCAGAAAAACGAGCAACAGACACCATACCACCCATCCCATCCAGCCAAACTGCGTCAGGGCGGGACCCGCAGCGTTAGCCAGCACGGCGATCAACACGATCCCGACCAGGGCGGGCATGATCAATCGTACATCGCGCTTGAAGATGCGGTTCAACACCAGAAACAGGAAACCGGCCAGCATAAACCACTGGCCTATCTGGAGCCAGTTGATATATGCCTGGAGCCCCGGCCTCCACTGTATCATGAAATCCACGCCTTCATCGACGAAGCCGATAGACACGGAAATCAGTAGCAGGATGGCGAAGCCGCGTGCCAGCCGGAGGTGCCACTTCGGCCCGACGAGAGCGTAGAGAATGTGCCCGCCGTCGAGCTGGCCTACCGGCATCAGGTTGAGCGCCGTGAAGAACAACCCGAGCCACCCGGCAAAAAGAATCGGGTAGTGATACATCTCGTACATCGGGGGCACGTCGGCAAAGAGCTTCGACAGAACCCAGTACAGCGGTGTCTGTCCGACCACGATCACCTGGCCGGGCGAATCCTCGGGCCCTACCAGCATGGTCTCCGGAAAACGGCCGTGCTGCCGGATAAAGGCGGTTAGCGCCTCGTGCCCGCCTACGTCGAGCATGTATTCCGGCGGCGGTAGCGTGGCGAGAGCATAGAGCAACACGCCCAGCGCCACGATGAACCCGGCAATAGGCCCGGCAGCCCCCACGTCGAACAGTTTACGCTCGCTCGGGAGCGGTTCGCGGATGCGGATCACCGCACCCAGCGTGCCGATGCCGATAAGCGGCGACGGGATGTAATAGGGCAGCGACGTGGATATCCGGTGAACCCGAGCCGCGAAGTAATGCCCGAATTCGTGCACCGTCAGAAAGAACAGCAACGCGAGGGCGAAGCGCAGCCCGTCCACGATCATCGGCCAGCCGACGGACAAGCCGAAAATCGGATCCTGGAAAAAAACCTCGGATTGCTGGTACACCGTCTCCCGCCCGATGTAGGGGCTGATGGTGTAAGCGGTCGAAACCAGGGTCAGCAAAAACAACAGCAGGTGCAATCCATACCGGTCACGAGCGGGGCGCGGCACCATCGGGTAGCTCGACGGTGCGCGACCATCGGACGCATCGGAGACACGAGTAAGAAGAGAAGAGGGCTCCACGAAACAACCAATCAGCTAAGAGGGCCTATCTGTGAGGGAGCCTCTACGCGTCCTGCCCACAGAAGTTCGATGGCTACCGTGTGTGGAGGAGTATCTGCTCACCGCAATGCCGCCAGCCCGGCCTCGATGCGGTTGAGGGCTTCGTCGAGATCGCTCATCGCAGCGGCGTAGGAGAGGCGCAGGCCGTTCGGGTCGCCGAAGGCAAGGCCGGGCACCAGGGCCACGTTGTGCTCCTCCAGCAGGTAGAAACACAGATTCTGGCTGTTCTCGATGCGGCGGCCGCTCGGCGCGGTGGTGCCGTAGTAGGCCGAAACCTGCGGAAACAGGTAGAACGCGCCCTCCGGCTTCGGGCAACGCAGGTTGTCGTTGGCGGCGAGGCGTCCCAGCACGAAGTCGCGGCGTTCGCGGAAGGCCGCCGTCATCCGGCGCACCGGCTCCAGGTCCATGTCGAGTGCAGCGATCCCGGCTTTCTGCGTGATGCTGGACGGCGCAGAGGTAAACTGCCCCTGGATCTTGGCCGCCGCCCCGGCGATCTCGCGCGCGGCGGCGAGGTAGCCCAGCCGCCAGCCGGTCATCGCATAGCACTTCGAAAAGCCGTTGACGGTCACCGTCCGTTCTTTCATGCCGGGCAACGCGGCAAACGAGGCGTGCTTGGCGTCGAAGATGACGTGCTCGTAAATCTCGTCCGAGATGACGAAGACCCGCTCGTGCCGCCGCAGCACCTCGGCGAGGGCAGCCATCTCCTCGCGCGGATAGACGCTGCCGGTCGGGTTGGAGGGCGAGCACAGGATGAGCAGCCGGGTTCGTTCGGTGATCGCGGCGTCGAGAGCCTCGGCGCTGAGGCGATATTCGGTATCGACTGAGGTCGGCACGACGACCGGCTCGGCCCCCGCAAAACGCACCATCTCCGGATAGCTGACCCAGTACGGCGCGGGGATGAGCACCTCGTCGCCGGGACGGCACAGAACGTGCACGGCCAGCGCCACCGATTGCTTGGCTCCGTTCGAGCAGAGGATCTGATCCAGCGTGTAGTCCAGGCCGTTATCGCGCTGAAATTTGCGGCAGATCCGCTCGCGCAACTCCGGCATCCCCCGGTTCTCCGTGTAATGCGTGAAGCCGTCGCGGATCGCCTGGACGGCCGCCTCGGCAATGGGTGCCGGCGTGTCGAAGTCGGGCTCTCCGGCACTCAGGCCGATGACCGGATACCCTTCGCGGCGCAACTGCTTGGCCTTCGCGGTCATGGCGAGCGTGGCGGACGGCTGCATCAAGGCAACACGGGGATTGAACACCATCGGGGAAGCAAGTACGGACATGGGAAGCGGGAGTGCGTTTGGGATGGATTCGGCGTACTGGAGGGGGTAAAATAACCCGCCGCAACGCATCTATTGTTGAACGTTCGACTATTTTTTTCGAAGCGCGGCGACCACGGGCGGCGGCACAAACGCGGAAAGATCCCCGCCCCATCGGTGCACGTCCCGAACGATGGACGAGCTCACCAGGGCGTGCGCTTCGGAGGTCATCAGAAACACCGTCTCCAGTTCGGGATAGAGCTTGCGGTTGGCAAAGGCCATGCGAAATTCGTAGTCAAAATCGCTCACCTGCCGGAGGCCCCGCACCAGCGCCGCCACCCGGCGTTCGCGGGCATAATCCACGAGCAACCCCTCAAACGCCGCCACGGTGACGCCGTCCAGGTGACGAGTACATTGCCGGATCAGGTCGCATCGTTCTTCCGTCGAAAGCAGGGCGCGCTTGCCGGCATTGACGGCGACGGTCACCTCCACCTCGTCAAAGATCCGCAAGGCACGCTCCAGAATGTCGAGGTGGCCGTAGGTAATCGGATCGAAGGTGCCGGGATAGAGAGCAAAGCCTTTCTTGATCGGTGGCGTCATGGGCTTGAGGGGTCATCCTTCAGGGCGGGGCGAAACACCGAAACGACGGTCCGGCCGTACGGACGGCTGGTGTCGAGGAGCGGGTGCTCGGCGAAAACGGTGTGCGTGTCGTGTTCGAGGACGAACAGGCCGCCGGGCTTCAGATGCGCCGCGGCCAAATCCGGCAACCGGGCTATTGCGTCCAGGCTGTAGGGAGGATCGGCAAAGATGAGGTCGTAGGGCGGACCGCCGTAGTGTTGAAGGTACGCCACGGCATCGGCCCGAAGGAACTCGCACATGTCGTCCACGCCGAGGTCTTCCGCGTTCCGGCGGGCACATTTGAGCACCCTGGAATTCTGTTCAACGAACGTGACGGCCTCAGCGCCCCGGCTGACGGCTTCCAGCCCCAGTGCGCCCGTACCGGCAAACAGGTCCAGCACGTCGGCTTCGTCGAGAGGAACGCGGCTTTCCACGAGGTTGAAGATCGACTCGCGGGTGCGGTCGGTGGTAGGCCGCGTCAGGTGCCCTTTGGGGGCCTGGAGGGCCCGTCGCCGCAAGCGTCCGGCAATGATGCGCATGGTGCTCTGGTTCGTTCTACTGGCAGTCCCTCGACAATGAACCCTCGTCGTCGTAAGCTCAAGATAACACCCAATCATTGCTTCCGGGTTCAAGGCATGCGGATCCGGCAAAAATTTAATGCTATCTATGCAACGAAAGCCGTTATATTTTCTTGTTCATTCAACTCATCGGTTTTCTATATGTCCCGATCACTCCGCGTAGGCGTGCTCACCGGAGGCGGCGACTGTCCGGGCCTCAACGCCGTCATTCGCGCCGTCACGAAGAGCCTGATTTTGCAACATAACGCCGAGGTCATCGGCTTTGAGGACGGTTTCGAAGGATTCGTCGAACAACGCGTACGTCCCCTCTCCTATCGTGATGTCAGCGGCATCCTCACCCGAGGCGGCACCATCCTGGGCACCAGCAACAAGGCCAATCCGTTCAGGTACTACAAACAGGGCGGGGCGGACGTCTCGGCGGACGTCGTCCGGTATTATCACGACCTGGGGTTGGATGCCATCATCGTCATCGGCGGGGACGGCACCATGTCCATCGCCCACGGTTTGCAACAGCAGGGCCTCCACTTCGTCGGCGTCCCCAAAACCATCGACAACGACCTCGTCGGTACGAACCGCACCTTCGGCTTCGACACCGCCGTGGCTATCGTGACGGAAGCCATCGACCGGCTTCATTCTACCGCTCAGAGCCACAACCGCGTGATGATTATCGAGACCATGGGACGGTACGCCGGATGGATTGCGCTTCATGCCGGTATCGCCGGCGGGGCCGACGTCATCCTGATCCCCGAACTCGAATACGATGTGGAGGAGGTGGCCCGCGTGTGCCACAAACGCGAACAGGGCGGCCAGCATTTTACCATCATCGCGGTGGCCGAGGGAGCCAAGCCGCGCGGGGGTGAACGCGCCGTACAAGAGATCATCGAAGAAAGCCCGGACCCGATCCGGCTCGGCGGGATCTGCAAGGTCCTCGAAAGCCAGCTCGAACACCATGTGCAGAGCGAAGTCCGCTCGGTGATCCTGGGCCATGTGCAGCGCGGCGGCACCCCCACCGCCTACGACCGCAACCTGGCTACCGCCTTCGGCTCCTATGCCGCCGCCATGGCCTCCGACAGGCATTTCGGGCGGATGGTCGCGCTCCAACAAAATCGGCTCACCAGCATCCCGCTCGAAGACGTGGCTCATAAGACCCGCACCGTTCCCCTGGATGCGCCGTTGTTGGCCGCCGGCCTGGCCGTGGGTACGTCGTTCGGCGTAGCCGACCTCGACCAGCGCCTCCCCGGCACCAGAGCCTCGGCAAAGCTGGTGTAATGTGTTTGCGGGGCACCCCGTCCGCTCTTTCGAACCGAACGATCATCAACGACAACGGACCGATGCACGTTTTTCTTACCGGCGCGACAGGCTTTATCGGCTCCTACGTCTTGCGCGCACTCGTCGAACGCGGCCACACGGCGCGCTGCCTCGCGCGCAACCCGGATGCGGAACTCGCGTTCGACGGCCGGGCCGTCGAACGCGTGAAGGGCGACGTGACGGCCCCCGCATCGTTCGCCGGCATGCTGCGCGGCTGCGATGCGGCGATCCACCTCGTCGGCATCATCGAGGAGCACCCGTCGAAGGGCCTCACGTTCGACGCTGTCCATTACGAGGGTACCCGGCACGTGGTGGACGCGGCGAAAGAAGCCGACGTGGGCTGCTTCATCCAGATGAGCGCCAACGGAGCCCGCGCCGACGGCGTCTCGGCCTACCAAACCTCGAAGTGGCGAGCCGAGGAGTACGTCCGGAACGCCGGTTTCGACCGGTGGACGATCCTGCGTCCCTCGCTCGTCTTCGGCGACCCCGGCCCGCACCGGGATGAGTTCGCTACGCGGCTGGTGCGCCAGCTCATCAAACCCTTCCCCGTGCTGCCCATCTTCGGCGACGGTACGTACGCGCTTCAGCCGGTGTCGGTGGAAGAAGTAGCCGCTGCCTTCGTCCAGGCCCTCACAACCGATGCCGCCCACGGACAAACATATTGCGTGGCGGGGAAAGACGCCTATCCCTACACCGACATCCTGGACCGCATCACACGCGGCCTGGGCCTGGAGCCGAAACCCAAACTCCCGAACCCGATCTGGCTCGCCCGCCCCGCCGTGCATACGCTGGGCAAAGTCGGCCTGCTGCCTATCACGCCGGATCAGTTCGAGATGCTCATCGAGGGCAACACCTGCGACAGCACCGCCTTCTACCGCGACTTCGACCTGACCTACAAACCGTTTACACCGGAAAACCTGGCCTACGTCAAGCGGTACGTATAGGGCGATTCTTTTTCTCAAAATCCCTACATCCCACAGGCCGCGCATCCGTATTTTGCGCACGGACATTCATTCACACAGCATACGTACTCCATTCGCATGACTCCTACGTCAGCGCAACAGGCAGCCGGGAAAAAATATGTTGCCATTGCCGGAAATATTGGGGCAGGCAAAAGCTCGCTCACTAAAGTATTGAGTGATTATTTCAAGTGGCAAGCCTTCTATGAACAGGTAGACGACAACCCCTACCTCGCCGACTTCTACGAGGATATGCGGCGATGGTCGTTCAACTTGCAGGTCTTTTTTCTGTCGAGCCGGTTCAATCACCAGCGCGAGATCGAAAACGCTCCCCACTCGGTGGTGCAGGACCGTTCGATCTATGAGGATGCCGAGATCTTCGCACGCAACCTCTATGAGATGAGCCTGATGACCGAGCGCGACTATAATAACTATACCGATTTGTTCTCGATCATGACCTCGTACCTGCGCCCGCCACACCTGCTGGTCTACCTGCGCGCCTCGGTGCCGACGCTGGTAGGGCACATCCAGCAACGCGGGCGCGAGTATGAAACGACGATCCGCATCGAGTATCTCCAGCGTCTGAGCGGGCTCTATGAGGACTGGATCGAACGCTACGACATTGGCCCGAAACTGATCGTTGATGTGGACGAACTCGACTTTGTCAACAGCATCGAGGATCGGCGGGAAATTATTGCCCGCATCGACAGCCGCCTCTTCGGCCTGTTCCCTGACGAGTAGCATTCACGAGCATACAGCGATGGAGCATAAAAGACGGATGACACGGGCGACATCGGCGGCGGCGCTCCGTGTCTGGTCGTCATTCATGTATCTTCGTCGTGTGGCGATGGACGTTGGGGGGGGTGAGGGTGACCACAAAGGGTCGCCCCTACGGTGTCGTT
>JBHHWM010000106.1:0-14725 GCA_046756545.1 Rhodothermales bacterium
TTATTTCAATAATGAGAGTATCCTCCCTCATGCGCCTTCTCTCGCTCTACGCCGTCCTGGCCGTTGCCCTGGTGCTGCTGAGTGCCTGCGAAGAAACCGTCGATCCGATTCTCGATAGTGATCGCCGCTTCACGCTCTTCGGCACCCTGGATATGGCCCTGGACACCCAGTACGTCCGGGTCATCCCGATTCGTGCCACCCTCGAAAGAGACGACCGCACCCCGCTCAACGTGACCTTCACCTCGACTAATCTGGTCACCAGCGAGACGATCACCTGGCGCGACTCGACGCTCCGCTTCGACGACGGCACGTTCGGCCATGTATTTTATGCCCCGCTCCGCGTGCGGCCCGGCCACACCTACCGTATCGAAGTCCACCCGGACGATGGCTCCGCCGCAACCCGCGCCGAGACGACGTTGCCCCTCGAACCCGACCCCATCGTGATGCCGGAAGATGTCGGGACGATCTTCACGACCGACATCCGGGGGTCGCAACAGATCCTCTGGCAGGGCATCTCCGAAAAACCGTTCCGCATCGAACACTGGTATCGCTTTATTCCCGTCGAAGACTTCAGCTTTCTCGACGTGCAACTCCCCTTCGAGCCTAGAAACGGCCCCTCGGAAAGCCGGCCGAACACCTGGGAAGTCACCCTGAATTTGAAAACCGACCGGGCTTCCCTCGACGAACTCATCGACCTGAACAACAAAGCCCTGGCCGGGCTCGGGATGACCATCACGGTGCTGGATGCCGCGTTTGTGCCGCCGGGCGGCGCGTTCGACCCCGAGGTGCTATCGCAGCCGGGCACGTTGTCGAACGTTGAAAACGGGTTCGGATTCGTCGGCTCGGTAGGTCGTTTCTCGGTGGAATGGCTCCTGGCCGACACCTCGGCCCGCCTCCTCCGGTATCAACCGGCCCGTGCCTTCCACAAGAAAGGCGAACCGGAGTATCCCCGCATGCTGACGCGTCTGAAACGCGAAGCCGCCCCGCGCAACATACGGTGACACAAGAGCAAACGAGTGTATCGGGCGGGCGGTCCGTCCCTTCCTTTCGCCATGCGCGTTCTGGTCATCATCCCGGCGTTTAACGAGGCACGTGCCATCGAGCACGTCGTAGGCGACATCCCCCCGGATCTGATCGAAGAAGTCGTGGTCGTCAACAATGCATCGACGGATGAGACCGAGGAGAACGCACGCCGGGCCGGTGCGACGGTCCTGCGCGAAGATCAACGAGGCTACGGCTGGGCCTGCCTGCGAGGGATCGCCTACGCCCACACCAGAAACCCGGACGTGATCGTCTTCCTCGACGGGGACTACAGCGACCACCCCGATGAGATGGCGGCCCTGGTCGATCCGATTCGGCGCGGCGAGGCCGATTTTGTCATCGGCTCCCGTATGATCGGCGAGCGAGAACCGGGTGCCATGTTGCCCCAGGCACTCCTGGGCAACCGGCTGGCCTGTTTCCTGATGCGCCTTTTCTGGGGCGCGCGCTACACCGACCTCGGCCCGTTCCGCGCCATCCGGTTCGAGGCATTGCGCCTCCTCGACATGCAGGACAAAACCTTCGGCTGGACCATCGAGATGCAGATCAAGGCGGCGGTGGCCGGGCTGCGCGCCACCGAGGTCCCCGTCTCGTACCGAAAAAGGGTCGGCGTGTCGAAAATCACCGGCACGATCTCGGGCACCGTGAAAGCCTCCGCCAAGATCCTCTGGACGATTGCAAGGTATGCGTTTCGTTCGCAGGCGTTGAGGCGGCATCTCGTCACGCGGCACGAGGCGATCCGCCCTGCTTCGCCTGCCCGGCAATCTGAACCTGGATAAGAACTTTTTGGACGTCCTCGCCGTTCATGTTATCGTTCCCATGAAAACCTCTCCGACGCTGCTGTCGGCTGATGAGGCGTGGTTCTTTGATCGGATATCCTCAGCGTATCTTCCCTATCCCCTTCCGGGATCCTCCCGCTCACAGAGGGAGTGCATCAGGGTTCTCCTATCAACGAACCGTCTTCAGTGCCGGGGTGCTTTTCGCACTCCACGAGGGCAGCTTCGGGGGTGGACCGTCGTGCCAGACGGCCCTTCTCGCCACTTTGTTCAACGCTTTAACCCATAGACAGGTATGCATCACGACATCTGGTTCAACGGCAAACTCCTGCCGTATGAAGAAGCCAACATCCACGTCCTCTCGCATGTGGTCCACTACGGCTCCTCGGTGTTCGAGGGTATTCGCTGCTATAACACCGACAAAGGACCCGCCGTCTTCCGGCTCCCCGAACATCTGCGCCGCATCATCGACTCGGCAAAAATCTATCGTATGGAGATCCCGTACGATGTCGCCGGGCTTCAGGAGGCCACCCTGCAAACCATCACCAACAGCGGCCTGCAAGCCTGTTACATCCGCCCGGTCATCTTCCGGGGCATGGGTTCGATGGGTGTCAACCCGCTCAAGAACGAGGTCGAGATGTTCATTGCCGTGTGGGAGTGGGGCGCGTATCTCGGCCCGGAAGCGCTGGAGCAAGGCGTGGACGTCGAAGTGGCCTCGTGGAGCCGGATGGCCCCGAACACCTTCCCCGCCATGGCTAAAGCGGGCGGCAACTACCTCAATGCGTCGCTTGTCAAGATGAACGCGGTGCTCAACGGCAAGATGGAAGGCATCATGCTCAGCACCGACGGCTACGTGGCCGAAGGCAGCGGCGAGAACCTGTTCATCGTGCGCGACGGCCAACTCTACACCGCCCCTGTCAGCCTGTCGATCCTGCCCGGCATCACGCGGGACGCCATTATCCAACTGGCGCGCGACCGGGGCTACACCGTCGTAGAAAAGAACATCCCGCGCGAGGCACTCTACATCGCCGACGAATTGTTCTTCACCGGCACCGCCGCCGAGGTCACGCCTATCCGCTCGGTTGATAATTACAAGGTCGGAGAAGGCCGACGCGGCCCCATCACCAAAGAACTCCAGGATGCGTTCTTCGATGTGGTCCATCGCGGCAACGACCCGCACGGCTGGCTCACTCCCGTTGAAATGCCGGTCGAAGAAATAGCCTGACACCAGCATCTACCCCCTTAAAAAAGGCGGAATCCTCCGAGCCGGGGTTCCGCCTTTTCAGGTGTATGCCACCGGCCTAGCCGTCTATCGTGAAGGTCCCTTCCGGGGCAAACGGCGACCCTTTGAAGCCGTTATCGACGGCCTGCACGCTCCAGTAATAGGTGCCCGGCGGCAGGTTGGTCAGCGTCCAGATGATACGATGACCGGCATTGCCCCAGGTCGGCAAGAGCCGCGTGCCGTCCGCCGTCGCCATAGGCGAGACCACGTCAACGCCGCCGGGCGTCGAGCCGACACGCAGGTTATAGGTGAGGCCGGGGGGCGGAGTCTGGGCATCGGCGGCGGCCTCCCACGAGAGCGTGACGCTACCGGCCTGCGGCGTCGCCTGCAAGCCACCGGGAGCCGTGGGCGGCGTGTTGATCCGGCCGAACTCGATATCGGGCCGGGGTATCGAGTTGCGCAAGGACCGAATGACGGTGCCCTCTCCCGGCTTCTCGCCCACGACAAAAATGTCCAGGTCGTTGTCGCCGTCGTAATCGCCCCAGAAGGCCGTGCCGAAGATCCCCCCGCCGAAATTTTCGCGGCGGCTCGTCCTGAACTGATCGTTCAGGAAATTTTTATAGACCTGTCCGGTCTCGATATATTGGGGCCCTCTGCTGCCCGTGACGAGAAAATCGAGGTACCCGTCATTGTCGAAATCGCCCCAGGCGACGTTACCCTGATAGCGCCCCAGCGCCCCCTCAACACCGAACGCGTCCATAATGCCGTCGCTTACATCGGTGAAGAAGCCGCCGTCGTTGCGATACATCTTGAGGGTCCCTTCCAGAATGAACGGCGTGAGTTTCCCCCCGTTGAGCACGATGTCGAGGTCGCCGTCGGCGTCGTAGTCGCCCCAGGCGGCGGAGGCATAGAGCAAGCCCTTCAACCCGGCAGCGATGTCGGTGAAGAGGCCGTTGCCGTCGTTGCGGTATACCCTGGCAATGAAAGCTTGCGGTTCGGCAATGCCGGTAATCAGCAGGTCGAGATCACCGTCGGTGTCGTAGTCGCCCCATTCGACGGAACTGGAAGTCAACCCGATTAAGCCGACGTCGCGTTGCACAAATCCGCCGCCGATGCCGATCTGGTTTTCGTAGATCTCCGACACCGGTCGCCCCGATTGATCCGTGCCGGAGACGACCACGTCGAGGTCGCCGTCATTGTCATAGTCGCCCCAGTCCAGATCGCCCGAGGCCACACCGGGCCACGAAAACGACGATTCGAAAAACCTGGGGAAGCCTATGTTTGTATAGAGACGGGTAGTGTACGATCCGTTTTCAACAATCCCCGAAACCAGCACGTCGAGGTCACCGTCCCGGTCGTAATCCCCCCAGGCGACGGTGCTCTGCCAGGCATTCTCCAGAATGGAGACGCCTACATTGAATGCGCTGACGTATTCGGTGGTAGGCACTCGAATCGGCACTTCACCTCCATCCGGATCCGGTATTTCTACCGCACCGTCTCCATCGTTCAGATAGAGTTGGCTAAAAGGTTCAGCCCGGTCAAACGTCCGCACGTTGCCTGACAGGAAGAGGTCGAGGTCGCCGTCGGCGTCGTAGTCGCCCCAGGCGGCCTCCCCGAATCGCACGGGGGCCGGCACCGGGAGCAGCAATTCGGTGAACAGCGGCGGGGGATCCTGTGCCGCAACGATATCGAAAGGACCCATACAGAGCAGGCCCACCCCGCTCAGCCATACCCACAGCTTCAGATATTTTTTCATCGATCTCATACAACGAGGGGAAAACAACAAACGATTACGGCACGACGATCAGCGTCTGGGTCCACATCGCGTGGCCGGCACGCATCCGGGCAAAATAGACCCCGGCCCCCACCCGTCGCCCCGACGTGTCGCGACCGTCCCAGACGACGTGCCGCCGCCCGGCAGCCTGCACCTGATCGACCAACCGACCTACCTCGGCTCCCAGCACGTTATACATCGTGATCAGCACCGGACCCGGCTCGGGCAGATCGTAGGCCAGGGTCGTCGTCTCGCGGAAGGGGTTGGGATAGGCCGGGTGTAACGCATATCGCGCAGGCAACGCGCCGGCATCGTCGGTGCCGGTGCCGACCTCTGCATGGGCGCTGACGGTGAAGGAGCCTTCCTCGGCAAACGGCGACCCTTTAAAGCTGTGATCGACGGCCTGCACGCTCCAGTAGTACGTACCCCGTGGCAGGTTGGTCAGCGTCCAGCTTGTGTTGTGCTCCACGTTTCCACGGGCAGGCACCCAGCGTTGACCGGACGTCCCCGAAGCCGGCGGCGACACCACATTCGACCCGCCCGGTGCCGTGCCGACCCGCACGGTATAGGTTAGCCCGGCATCCGCCGTTTGATCGTCGGTCGCTCGATTCCAGGACAGCGTGGCCGTGTTTCCCTGAACGCCGGCCTGGAGGCCGGTGGGCGTTGCAGGCCGCGTATTGACGAAAAGCTGGTCATTGCGATAGAGCCGGATAAGCGGGTTGAGGCTGATGTCGGATCCACTCAACACGACGTCGAGGTCGCCGTCGTCGTCATAATCGCCCCAGGCCGCCGAGGTCGCCGCCGTGCCGACCAGGGCCACGCGCCGGACAAATACGCCGTCTTCGTTCCGATAGATGCGACTGGCCCTTCCGTTCTCCATGTCCGTGCTTCCCGTAAGCAGCAGGTCGAGGTCGCCGTCGTTGTCATAATCGCCCCAGGCCACCCTTCCATAGAGGAGGCTTTCGATGTCGGTGTTGATCCGGGTGAGTTGTCCCCCGTCATTGCGATAGATTTCGGTCACCCCGTCCATAAAGTGCGCCACGCTCAGGAGCCCCCCGGAAAGCACCAAATCGAGGTCGCCGTCGTCGTCGTAGTCGCCCCAATCGAGGGAACTAAAGGCGAGGTCGGCCAGATCGGCCCCGACATCCGTAAAGCTGCCGTTGCCGTCGTTGCGGTAGAGCTGCGTAGCAAACCCCCCTGCCGGTTCGGCTCCGGAAAGCACCAGATCGAGGTCGCCGTCGTTGTCATAATCGCCCCACTGGGCATCTCCGAAGGCAACGTTTCTGAACGGCACATCAACCCCCGCAAAGGCACCGTCTCCTTCATTTCGGTAGAGCCGGGTGGCGGATGTTTCGGACGTGGTAGCGCCCATGATCAACAGGTCGGGGCGTCCGTCGTTGTCATAATCGCCCCAGGCGGCGGCGCTGCCATACACCCCGATGAGCCCGGCATCGACCTCATGAAACGCCCCGGCACCATCGTTTTCGTAGAGGCGTGTAACGGCCTCAAAGGGTTCCGTTGGCCGCGTGGTGCCGGTCAAAACAAAGTCCAGATCGCCGTCGCGGTCATAGTCCGTCCAGGCCACATCGCTGTGCCACACCTGCGTCGAGAGCGGCCTCAGGTCGAAGGTTCGCCGCCATTGCGCGGTTTCTCCCGACCCCAGGATCTGTTCGGCGAGACTCATGGCAACGTACGACGTGGGGCGAAACGGCATAGTGGTACTCGAATTGCCCGTTGCCACCAGATCGAGGTCGCCGTCCCGGTCAAGATCTGCATAGGCGAGCGATCCGTATTCGAGGGCCGCCAGGTCGGTTTCGATCACCGTGAAGGTAAAGGGTTGGGCCGCGGCGTCGAAGCTCAAAACCACTAACCCCAGCACAAGCATTCTACAAAAAGACCGAGGGAGCATACTATACTGTCCGGATAAATACGGCGTAATCCAACGATTCGTGTGCCTTCTACGCGGCGTTAGGACATGCAGTCAACACACTGAATAAAAACGCCGTAATATGGTGTTTTTCTTGCAGAGTAGAAAGGGGAATCTTCGGTGGGACCCTCGGCAACACCGAAGCATGCGTTAAATGGTCGTTGATTCGCCGTTCTCACGACAGGGATGCCGTTCATAAAACAGCCCCCGCCAACAACGCGACGGGGGCTTTCCTGCTCCTGTTTTGACAGACGCGCCGGGAAATGTTATCGGAGCTTGGATGAGATCAGGCTGGAAAAAAGCCCGTAGGTTCGGACGCGCTGTGGGCCGTGCCCCGGCACTTCGTATTCCGTCGTAAATACACTGAAGAGAACGTAATCGTCAATGCGGGTTTGTTCGAGAAGGCGCATCGGGCCCTGGGCCGCGACCATCTCATCAATCGGATGCCCTCCCCGCAACTCAGAGAACGCATTATGCTCCTGTGATTCGACGACCTCCGCCCGATTATCCAGCTTGGCGAGATAATCCTCCTTCGTGGGCTTGGTGGCATACATGACAAACGAGGTACTACCAACGACGACTAAAAAGACAAGAAACCGTGCCATGATGTACCTCCCTGATGGTGCTAAACGTTGATCGCGAGTGCACACGGAAAGGTTTGAGACCTTCCGGTGAAGCGTTCACGAGGGAAGCAAAGCCCTGATCTTTTATGCCGCAGGGCGGCAGAAGCTCAACACAGCACGGCCTCCCGAAGTCGGGGCCGATCACATCGTGTTATGAAGCCAAAGACGTAGGGGTCGGATCCGCAGCGATCCATCGCTGGAAGACCGCCGTGCCCATGTAGAAAAATGGAGTATCGACCAGCGCAATCCCCATCTTAAACAAATACTGCCCTACTACGATCCCCCACCAGGTGTCTCCATCGAGCGGGGTGGTCGCCGGATTCGCATCCACGTTCGGCCAGATGACCAGGGCAATCGTCACTACCAGCACCGTATCGACCAACTGGCTGAATATCGTCGATCCATTGTTGCGCAGCCAGAGGTGCTTCCCTTTCGTCAGATCACGCCAGAATTCAAAGATCTGCACGTCGAAGAACTGCGCCGTGAGATACGCCACCATCGAACCGAACACGATGCCCGGCAAGAGCCCGAAGACGGTATTGAACGAATCGGCATCGACCGGCGACCGCTCATAGATGGGAACGACGTTGGCAATCCAGACCACAAACGTCACAAAGACACTCACGGCAAAGCCGACCTTCACGACCAGCGTGGCTCGCTTGCGGCCAAAGAGTTCCGAAATCAGGTCCGTGGCCAGAAAGGTGACGGGATAGGCAATGATGCCGCACGAGAGTTCCTGGCCGAAAAGCACAAAAAACTTACCCGCGATGGCGTTGGTCATCACCAGCGATCCCAGGAAGATGCCGGCCAGCAACAGGTACAGCCGCTCGGACCGAGAAGGTGAGTGTGCGCGCAACAGAGCGTAAGATGGATGAACGGGACGGGACGAACCGGTTTGTTAAGCCCTCTGATCTGTCCGAACGCGTTCGAGCAGTTGGCTGAGTTGCCGTTGTTCGTTCACCGAAAGATACATCATCAGACGCTTCTCTGTCGCAATCATATCGTCGCGCATGCGATCGAGCAATACGCGCCCCTGTTCCGTAATCCCCACTTCGACGACGCGGCGGTCGTGCCGGGCACGCTGGCGGTGAACAAGGCCGGCACGCTCAAGCCGGTTGAGCAAGCGGGTCACGTCCGGCATGCGATCGAGCAAACGGCGTCCCAGCGCACTACACGTAAGCTTTTTCGGATGGCTGCCGCGCAAAATACGAAGCACATTATACTGCGCCGGCGTGACGCCGTAGGGGGCCATCGTGGCAGCCAGTTCACCGAAAATCCAGGAATTCGTCACCATGACGTTGAGCATAGCTTCCTGGCTGGGCGCTCGAAAGTGTTCTTGCAGGATATGTTCAGACAGTTTCATCAATAGTCATACCGGGTTCTTCGAGGATTTATTCGTCCGAACAATGTTTACCAGCCCTTCCAAATGGTCGTTCCAAACTTCTGCAACAGACACTTGGAATGAAAGACGTTAAACAAGTTCGTTACGCTTGCCAGGCTAAACCAGTGAAAAGGATTAAAAAAGCATGAACATGGATCCCCGGTCCGCCTCATTCTTTCACGCTCTTTCTGCATCATCGCGCGGCCATCCGGATCATCGCCCCGGCCTATGCACTCGTCCCAGACACCGGCTCCCGTAAGCCCTCCTTTGCGCATGGATGTTATCGTACAGATGACAGGCCCCGAGCACTTCCCGTATGCCGAGGCCGTCTGTGCCCTGATCGCCGAGGCGGCCAGGGCCCGGGGCACAGGCATTGCCCGGCGAAAGCCAGAGTATATCCGCGCCAAGATGGCCGAGGGCAAAGCCGTCATCGCGTTGCACGGCAACGAGGTGGCCGGGTTCTGCTACATCGAGACCTGGGATCACGGCAGGTATGTGGCAAACTCCGGACTGATCGTGGCACCGCCCTTCAGAAAGGCCGGGCTGGCCAAACGCATCAAACGCCGCGCCTTTGAACTCTCCAGAAAGAACTATCCGCAGGCCAAGCTCTTCGGCATCACTACCAGCCTGGCCGTGATGAAAATCAACTCCGAACTCGGCTACAAGCCTGTCACGTTCTCCGAACTCACCACGGACGACATCTTCTGGAAAGGCTGCCGGAGCTGCCCCAACTACGACGTGCTCACCCGGATGAACCGCCACATGTGCCTCTGTACGGGCATGCTGTATGATCCGCAGCACGACGGGTCGCCGGCAAAAGCCGACGCCTCTGATCGTTCCGTCGGCGAATCATAGCCCTCCGGGGACCTCTACCGGCGTTATTCTTCGGCGCCGGGTGTCGCACCTGAGGCTTGAAACAGCGCGATTTTCGTGATGCGTCCTTCCGGCCCTATCGCCCATCCCGCATCCGGGCCGACGAACGCCACGCTCCAGTGGCTGAGCGTGTCGAGGCCGGCCCACGTGGTGCCGTTATCGGTGGAATAGTCGACGCCTTTCGGCCCTACCGCCACGAAGGTGGGCGAGGGCGCGCCGGGCACATAGCTCGCGCCATAGACGGCCCCCGAGAGGTGCGGACGCCCGGCCAGCGTCCACGTCGCCCCGCCGTCCTCGGTGACGGCCACGTTGTCGGTGTAGGCATCGGGTCTGGCAATGTCGCCGCCCAGCGCGGCACCGTGCCGCTCGTCTCGGAAAGCTAAAGAGGCGATGCCGGAGGAGGCCCCTCCGATGATGGGCGTCTCAGCCACCGACCAAGTGCGCCCCCGATCCGTCGTTTTCAGCACCCGCGCCGCCGGGCCCGCTCCCGTCCCGATCCAGGCGGTGCTGTCGCCTTGCGCGACGAGGCAGGTGCCGCTGGCGGCAAAGCTGCCCTCGCCGGGCTGCGCCGGCGGCAGGCTTTCGACCGGCACGCGCGTCCAGGTCGCCCCGCCGTCCTCAGTGGTGATCAGGAAGAACGCGCCTTCAAAAGAGTCGCTGAAGGCCATGCCGTGATCGGCGTCCCAGAAGTCCATACAGTCGAAAAAGCCGTCCGGCTCGGGATTCGTGAATTGCAGCGTCCACGTTTGCCCGGCATCGGTGGTTTTGTAGATGCGCGATTGCCCCCCGTTGCCGATACTGAGCAGGTAGGCGGTCTCGGCATCCACCGCATGCACATCGCGGAACTGCAACGAGTCGGCACCGGGCACGATGCCCGTTTGCCACGTAGCGCCGCCGTCGACGGTGCGCCCGAAGGTGCCCTGCGTCCCGCTGATCCAGACGACGTGCTCATCCACCGGGCTGATGCCGATGAACAGGGCGTCGGAGCCCGATTCCTGCGCGGTCAATGCCGGAGCCAACGTCCACGTTTCTTCGGCAGGCTCGGAAACGCATCCCGCCAGGATGCCGACCACGACGAGCAAAACGGCTAGATTATAGCTGCGGCTGTGTGAAAACATAGGAACGGAGTCTGGTGAACCATCAGGACAGCGCCCCAAAATACACGAAAAACGCCGGCAAGCAAAGCGGGCATTGCGAGGACCCGCCGCACCCTCGCCAGGGTGCGGCGTCAGAGATAATTCGGATCAGTCGAGGTTTGCTCGGCCTGGGTGTAGAGGTAGGAATCCAGGTGCTCTTCGACGGCAAAGCGCGCGCCGGGGGCGTCGTAAGCAAAAATCAAGTTGATCCGAACGTCTTCCCCTTCGACGGGCCGGACACTGTGCAAACAGCGGTTGCCTGCCATCAGGACGAGGCTGCCCCGCCGCGGCGACACCAACACCCTTCCACCGAAAAGCGCGCGCACCGGAAGCCACTGTAACAAACGATCCAGCCGGCACTGTAGCGCCGAGTAGCGTTTGTTCTTCACCAGCAGCCGGTAGTTCGGACAGATTTCCGTCTCGCCACCCTGCACTTCATTCAGGTAGAGAATAGCGGTGACGGCGTTGCGGTCGTAGTGCCAGCGATATGCGCCGCCGGGAGGGGTAAGGTTGACGTTGGCTCCGATCCGGCGATTGTCCATCGGGGCCAGCGGTTCGCCGCAGGTGTTCGTCGCCACTTCGTTGACCGCCTGATACAGACGCCGGACCTCGGGCAAATGGCGCTCGACCTCATGGCCGTCGATGACGAAATAGTGCAGCGACCGTCCCTTCACTTTGCGGTACACCCTGGGCACGTCGTGCGCGGCCCGATAGGCCTCGATCCCCGCAAGGAGGCGAGCACATTCCTCCGGCGTCAAGAATCCGTCCTTGACGCAATATCCCCGCGCCTGGAATTCCTGAGGGCGGACGATGGCGTCAACGTTCATGCTCACAGAATCTTACGGAGCGCTTCCTGGTCGTGCTCGTCGAGGGAGGAGAGGATGTGCCCCATGCGGTCGCGCTTGGTACGCAGGTACGCCGCGTTGACCTCGTTGGGCGGGACCTCGATGGGTACCCGTTCGATGATCTCCAGACCGTAGCCGTGCAGCCCGACGCGCTTGGTCGGATTGTTGGTCATCAGGCGGAGCTTGCGCACGCCGAGGTCGCGCAGGATCTGGCAGCCGATGCCGTAGTCGCGGTGGTCCATGCTGAAGCCGAGCGCTTCGTTGGCCTCCACGGTGTCGAGCCCTTCTTCCTGCAGCTTGTAGGCGCGTAACTTGTTGAGCAGGCCGATGCCGCGTCCTTCCTGCTTCATGTAGAGCACCACGCCGCGCCCTTCCAACTCCACACGCCGCATGGCCTTGGCGAGCTGATCTCCGCAATCGCACCGCATCGAGCCGAAGATGTCGCCCGTCACGCACTGCGAGTGGACGCGCACCAGCACCGGCTCCTCTTCGTCCCACGTACCTTTGCGGAGCGCCAGGTGTACGTCGCCGGTGAGGCGGTCTTCATACGCCACCAGATGAAAATCGCCGTAGCGGGTGGGCAGTTCGACCTCCACCACGCGGTTGACCAGACGCTCGGTGCGCATGCGATAGGCGATCAGATCCTTGATCGTGATGATGCGCATGCCGAAGCGCCGGGCGATGTCGAGCAACTGCGGCACCCGCGCCATCGTCCCATCCTCGTTCAGGATCTCGACGAGCACTCCAATCGGGCTGAGCCCGGCCAGCCGGGCCAGGTCGACTGTCGCCTCGGTGTGACCGGCTCGCCGCAAGACGCCGCCTTTGCGAGCCCGGAGCGGAAAGACGTGACCGGGACGCGCAAAGTCGCTCGACCGAGCCTTGGGATCGGCCAGGGCGCGGATGGTCTTGGCCCGGTCGGCGGCGGAGATACCCGTGGTGGTGCCGTGCTGATAATCGACGGAGATGGTGAAGGGCGTATCGTAGAGCGCCGTGTTGGAGCCCACCATCATGTCGAGGTCCAGTTCGACGGCGCGCTCCCGCGTCAGGGGGGTGCAGATGAGCCCGCGCCCATGCATCGCCATGAAATTGACGAGTTCGGGGGTGATCGTCTCGGCAGCCCCGATGAAGTCGCCTTCGTTTTCGCGGTCTTCATCATCGACGACGATGACCAGCCGCCCGGCCTTGATGTCGGCAATGGCGTCTTCGATCGTATCGAAGGGAGACGGGGCGAGATCGACGCTGGACCCGGTAGGCATAAATACTGAAGAAAGTGGCACTTCGAGACCGTGGATTGCTTGAACCGTTGCCCCCGGCGCAGGTTCTTGCCCCCGGTAGACTCCTTGCGCCTTTCACAAAGCCTGGTACAAATGAAGAAGGCACGCCGGAGCGTGCCCGGCATGCCCTGTGCTCCAGGAGCAAACCACCGGCAGCGCGTCCTAGTCCTTGATAACGACGCTCGCAATGGCGCTCTTTTCGATGCGTAGCTTGGTGTTCGTATCGACCTGAGCCAGCACGCTGGCCTCATCGAGCTGCGTGACGGTGCCGTGGAGCCCCCCGGCGGTGATGATCTTATCGCCCTTCCGTACGGCTTCGATCATCTGTTTCCGTTCAGTCTCGCGCTTCTTCTGAGGACGGATAATAAAGAAGTAGAATACCACGAAGATGAGCAGCAGGGGCAGCAGCGTCACGAGCAGGCTGGGACTCTGCGCATCCTGGGGAGCAAGGAGCAGGATATCGTACATATTGGGTCCTGTGTTAAGGGTTTCGGGGTGGGCAATCTTGCCGCCTAAGATACAACGACGGAGACGGAATAACCGCTATCGCCCATGAATATGCGTAAACGCAGCCCGGCGCGCATTAGTTTACGCAAGAAATGATGAACACCCCCGCACGCCTCTCAACGGTTTCGCAGCAGGCGCAGGTAGAACAGGGGCGAGAGCAACCTCCGGCGCAGGCGCTCGTCGTCGAACATGCCGCTGAGCACTTGGGCCAGTTCCTGAGAACGCGTGGCCTTGCGGACCACGAAGTTGAGCAAGCCCGGCCAATGCATGAGATGTTGCAACCCACGGCTCAGGCGAAACTCGCTCTTCATACAACGCATCACCTGCTGCTCGTAGCCGTGCAGGAACGCCGCCGAATACGTCCCGGCCTCCTTTGCTTTCCGGGCCCACTGTGCCGCCTCCCGGCCCGCCACCATCGCGTTGCCGATGCCTTCGCCCGTAAACGGATCGATGAGGCTGGCCGCATCGCCGACGAGCAGCCAGCCGTCGCCCGCCATCGGACGCGGCTTCGAGCCTAGCGGCAGGCCCCACCCCTTCACCGGCCCGACGCACCGCGCCTCCCGGAACCGGTCGCGAAAGCGCGGATGGCCAATGAAATGCTCCAGCAGCGCCTTCAGCCGCACCCCGCGTTTTTTGATCACATGGCTGAGCATCCCGACGCCCACGTTGGCACGTCCCTCGCCCATGGGAAAGATCCAGAAATAGCCGGGCAGGGTGCCTTCGATGAAGTGGATCTCCATGAAGTTGCGCTCGTGGAATCCGGTCACGTCTTCGTAGTACGCCCGGATCGCGCCCGCGTAGTACCTCGCCCGAAGCTGCGGCATCCCGAGTTCGCGGACGACGACGGAATACGCACCATCCGCCCCTACCACGAGCGGCGCATGGAGATCGAACGGCACGGCGGGTGTCGCTTTTTGTGACGGGCCGCGCCTCGCTCGAACGCCGACGACCTGACCGTTTTTTCGAAGCAGGCGTTCGACGGTGGTGCCCTGCCATACCTCGGCACCCGACGCTACGGCCCGCTCGACGAGTACCCGGTCAAACGTTTTCCGCGCACACACCAGGGCCGGCGGCCTCGACCGGTCGTACTCCCTCGTATATGGAATGGAGACGGCATCGCCGCAGGGTGCACCGAACGTGAAGCCCCAGGACCCCAGGCCGCCCGCCTCCAGAACACGATCCAGGATCCCCAGTTCTTTCAGCACGCCGACGCTCCTGCTGCTGACGGCATCGCCGCAGACCTTGTCGCGGGGAAAATGCGCTTTGTCGAGCAACAGCACCTTCAGCCCCGCCTGTGCCATAAAGGCTGCCGTCGTCGCTCCTCCCGGTCCGGCACCCACTACGATTGC
>JBHHWM010000107.1:0-14524 GCA_046756545.1 Rhodothermales bacterium
TGACGGTGCCCTGGGTAGTCGTGGGCGGCGTCGTGGTGCAGTCGAGCGTGGTGTTGCTATCGACGAAATCGGTGAACGTGACGCTCGAAGCACTCCGGGTGCCGATGTTGGTCAATACGACGGTGTAGAGGAGCGTATCGCCGGGGTTTACGATTGCATCGGCGTCGAGCAGCGAATCGACTTTCGTGGCGATAATCTCGGGCACCCCGATCACCTCCAGGTCGTCGGTGGCCGCACCGCTGTTCCCCAGAGACGACGTCAGATCGCCGGAGACGTTGACGTGCGTGCCCAGCGTGTTGCTCGTCACGTCAACGGTTACGGTGCAGCTTGCCCCCGCCGCTACCGATCCGCCACCGGTATAGGTGATAACACCCCCGCCGTCCGGAGCGGTGAGCGTGCCCCCGGTGCAGGTGGTGGCGGCGTTGGACGGCGTAGCAATCTCGATTTCAACCGGCAGCGTATCGGTGAAGTCCAGGCTTGTTGCATCCGTCGCGCTGCCCGTGTTATCGATGGTGAACGTGAGCGTGCTGGTGCCCCCGAGGGTGATGGGATCCGGAGCAAAGTTCTTGCTGAACGCCGGAGGAGGATCGACCGCCACCGTCAATAAATCCGTCGCCGGGGGAAGGACGATGGGCGATCCGCCGATGGTGGCCGTAAGGGAGCTTGTCACATTGGGATAGATGCTGGGCGTAGCCCCGATGGGCACCAGAAGCGGGACCGTAATGGTACACGACGCCCCCGGAGCCAGGCTCCCGCCAACATAAATAAGGAACGTCGTCCCGGAAAGAGTGCCGCCACATGTATTGACGGTCGGCGGGCCCGTCGCGGCCAGGCCCGACAGCACAGCGCTCAGATTGTCAGTGAATAAGGTGATGGTGGCCGGGGGGGCGGCGGCGTCCAGGGTGAACGTAAACTCGAGGGTCACGGGGTCGCCCGGAGCCACCGGATCGTCGGTGAAGGCCTTTGTGAAACTCAGCGCAGAGACCAGGAGGTCGTCGGAGGCCGGGCTCCCGGTGGTAGGCGTGCCGTCGACGTCGGCCGTGACGCTACTCGTCGTATTCGTGAAGGAGCCGGACGGAGCCGTGGGAGGCACCGTGAGCGAGACGCTGAACGTACACAACGCCCCTGGGGTGAGGCTCCCGCCGCTGAAATCGAGGACCCCGGGGGGCGATTCGGCCAGGGTCCCCCCGTTGCAGACCGTCGCTGGCAGCCCGGTGGACGACAGGCCCGTGAGGACCGCGTTCAGGTCGTCGGTGAAGGCAATCGAGGTGGCATCGCCGGGGGCATCGGGGCTATGCGTGAGCGTAAACTCGAGCGTGACGGTGCCGCCGGGAACAACGGGGTCGTCGGTGAAGACCTTGGTCAGCACCGGCGGCGCGACGACCGAAAGGTCGTCGGTGGCTGGAGGCCCTTCGACCGTCACACCGCCGATGGTGGCGGTTATCGGGGTCGTAACATTCGGATAGATTCCGTTGGGAAAGCCCAAAGGAATGTCCACAAGGACGTCGAACGTACACGAATCGCCCGGCGATCCAGCCGGAGCCAGGCCGCCGCCGGTCAACTCCAGGCCCTGATCGGAGCCGCCGAGACTGACGACTGATATCGCGGACCCGGTGCTGCACGGCATCGCGGGCAGCGTCACCGACAACGGGGACGGGAGAAACGTGGTCAACTCGTCGATGAAGGTGATGTCCGTGGCCGGGTCGGTGGGGCTGGTGTTGGTGATGGTGAACCGGAGCGTGACCGTACCGCCGGCCACCACCGGGTCATCCGTAAACTCCTTGGTGAACACCGGCACCGGCGCAACGACGAGGTTGTCCGTGGCCGGGCCGTCGGTCGTGGGTGAGCCGCCGAGGTCGAACGAGACATCGCTCGTCGTATTGGGGTAGGTGCCGGGTGTAGCTCCGCCGGGCACGCTGAGCGAGACGCTGAACGTACACGACGCCCCCGGTGCGAGGCTCCCGCCTCCGGTAAAGCTGAGAATGCTCGTCCCACTGAGCGTACCGCCGCACTCGCTCGCAGGCAGACCCGTCGCCACCAGGCCCGTGAGTACGTTGCTTAGCGTGTCGGTGAAGGCGAAATTGTCCGCCGTGAGGGTCCGGCTCAGGTTGGTGAGGGTAAACTCGAGGGTGACCGTTCCGCCCGGAGCCACCGGGTCGTCGGTGAACGCTTTGACCAGGGTCGATAGGCCCACGGTGAGCCGGTCGGTGGCGAAGCCGCTCGACCCCGAATCACTGGTCAATTCTCCAGTAACGTTATCAAACGTACCCGGCGTGGTGGTCGTCACATCGACGGTGACGGTGCAGGTGCTCCCGGCGGTCATGGCGGGCAAGGTCGGCAATATTCCGCTAACATTCATTGAAATGATGCTCGTACCAGGGTCGGCGATGAGCGTGGGAAAGATAGGAGGCACGCCGCAGTCGGTCGAGGCATTGGCCGGAGAGGCTATCTCCATCCCGGGCGGCAGGAGATCGGTAAAATCAAGAAATGCTGTAGGGCCTCCACTTGTGTTGTCGATGGTGAAGGTCAGGGTGCTGATGCCGCCAAACGAGATGGGGTCGGGCGAGAAGCTCTTGCTGAACCCCGGCCTGGTCGGGTCTACGCTCAGGGTGGCACTGGCCGGTCCGCTGTTGCCCGCGCTCGAGGTCAGATCTCCCGAGGTGTTCAGGGCGGTACTGGTGCCGACGATATTGACCGAGACGGTGCACGTACTGCTGCCGCCTACGGTGCCGCCGGTCAGGCTGATGGTGCCGCCGCCGTCGGGCGCGGTCAGGATGCCGGGGCCGCAGTCGGTCGTGGCGCCGGACGGGTCGGCAATCGTCATGCCTCCCGGCAGCACGTCCGTAAACGCCAGATCCGTCACCGGACCCCCGCTTGTATTGTCGATGGTGAACGCCAGCATGGTGGTGCTGCCGGGGCCGATGGTGCTCGGCGAGAAGGCCTTCGTGAAGACCGGCTGAGCATGCGCCGCTGTTACCAGTATGAAAGCCAGGACAACCTGGAGGATAAAAGCCCGCGTAGACAGGAACCGTAGCGTATTCGGCATAACAAGGACTGGTTTGGGATCCAAAGAGCACCCGAGGCGCAGGGGCTGCGGAATGTGGGGGAACAGCGCCCTGTGCAGATCGATGGAATGGGGCTAAGAACGAACGGCGCACGCCGACATCTTACCGACAATCACCACGGCGTGCGATTAATAAACCAAGGTCTCGACGGACACGTCTTTATCCTCACTACAGCGACGTGGGCCGAAGGTGGCAAACGGAAGGTAAGATATGCCCTATCATCGACACAAACCAGTATCCCCTACACCCGAAAAGCGTTACTTGATGCTACAATTGGAACATCCGGTAACATTGTCCCCCTGTTTCCGAGGAATCGGCGGACCTCAGCATGTGTACAGAGAGGCACAGAGCTCATCTACCTTCGCTATCTACGTACCCTCCCTGTTGAGGGTGTGGCGGTCGTCCTTCCGCGGCGCCCTGCTTGAGAAAGTGCAGCAGGGGGTTTATCCCCGACGTACCGATGTCCGGATATCGTTCCATATAGCGGCTGGTTGAAAACTTCGGCCCCGGATCCCGCCATTCGGACGCACCATATTTGATGTAATGGTACAGCGGATTGGCACCCACCGCCGCAACATCCGGATAGGAGCGAAGATACCACCCTGAATCGAAGAGAGGATTCGGGGCCAGCCCCGCATCGGCACCGCTACGGATATAGTGCGAGATGGGATCGATACCCTGGTGAGCCACATCCGGCGCTTGCTCCAGGTAATACGTGACATAGAAGAGACCGGACCTTTTTATCGTTCGCCGGATGCGCCACGCACGAAGCGTCCGAGAAAGAAACATGCCCGGGCGTTCTTCCCGCGTCCCTCCGTTGTTGAGCTTCTCTTTTCGGCGTGTCATGGTCTGACTGGTCGATGGCTGTTCAGGAGCTTTTTATGCTGCAATCCCCGTATACCTCCGGTTGCTGTTCAAAGAAGGCCGTAGTCTTTGAGTAATCCTTCTCGGCGTTGCGCAAAAACCTCGGCAGTCCAGGCTCTTCCCTTTCCCCTGCACTTCTCCGACGTAACGAGAAGCACCGAGCATCCAAAAACACCCATAAATTCCGCAAAACCGGCTTGCTCCCATTCCGTGACGGCACGCCGCACGCCGAGATCGCCGGTATCATTTTCCGGATTGGTATAATCATGGCACAACACTGGGATGCCCGGTTCCAATATTTCGGATAACGTAATGAGATCCTTGTGTACCCCGTCATAGCGATGATCTCCATCTACGAAAACCATGGTGGGCCGAATGTCAAAATGCTTCGCGAAATCTTGAAGGGTTCCATAATAAAGCAACGCATAGTCGGCCAGGCCTTCCTGCTGCAAGATGTTGTGGGTTCGCTTTATAGCCGCAGGATTCAGGTCAATCCCGAAAAACTGCGGCCTGGGGATCCGATCATTCTTACTCAAGGTCCCGCGCAGTTCAACCACGGCCGAGCGGCCGGCGTAAGTACCTATTTCAAGAATGATGTCCCCGGCGTAGAAACCCATTTCATAGAGCTTATAGCTATCGCCTTCTGCTTGCCAGCCCGGCAGATGCTTGGTCTGGTCAAAGATCGCTCGATGCCCGGCATTGACATACGTGGAAGATCTGTCCCAACTCGGTCGAAGTGAGTTGTCTTGATAGCTCACATATTTCCGGGTAGGCGTCCAGGGGGGTATCATAGTGCGTCGATGAGTGAAACGGTGGTACGTGAACTCAAAGCTTAACCGCTGTCCGAGATGACCAGTCTGGTCTCTGAAAAAAAAGGGCCTCCTCCCTGCCGTCAAAATATTCATCAACAGCCTTTCTTGCTCCCTTGCTATATCCGTAATCATCGACGATAAGAATACCACCTGGAACGATTTTGGGATACAGATGGATTAACTCACTTCTAGTCGTCTCATAGGTATCCGTATCGAGCCTGAGCAGAGCAATACTATCGAGCGTGGTTTCGAGCACGGTCTTATTAATGTCACCTTCGACAAAAATGTAATTGTCCTCAGGATAATCAACCTTTTGCAAGTTTTTCTCTGTCCGAGCCCTGAAATTTCGAAGCCGGACATGCCCTATCTTATTCCCTTTGTAATTGATGTCCTGCTCCGTTGGCGGCGTTGTAAACCCCGAAAACGTATCATACAAGTAGATTTCTTTTTCTCTTATCCCGAATCGAGATAGCGTTTGCGCCACCAGCATCACCGCTCCTCCCAGATATACCCCGCACTCGACTACGCTCCCTGGTATATTTCTTTTACAAAGATAGGCTGTTGCTCCGTAGAGATTATATAGCTTCTCTGTGTTTAACAGTGTGTACGGAGCACATAGGCCGAGTGATGACCAAAAGCCTTCATCGAGTACATCAGGCAGTCGTCGTCTTTCCTTCTCAAGATCTACTGGCTTCTTCATCATTGCTCTCTCTTTTCAAGTAGTTTCCTTGTATGCACGGCATCCATACAGAAAATGGAGGACACGTCCAGGACGGTCAATATTTAGCACCAAGGGCTAACGTGCGATCTATCGAACCAACGTTGAACTGCGGCATCCCCTTCATGCTGTGGTACAGATCTATCGCTTCCCCAGAGGGCCGCTGGACGAGCGTGTCTTGGGAATCTTGGTAGGGGACAGGCGGTTCGTTGCTGACAAGCTCATTCCAATTGAGAAACTGGGCGTAATGGGGGTTCCTCCCTTTCGTCATCCAGGTGTCGTCCGGGTCGGGTAAGAAATGGTCGACGGCGTAGCAGATAACGCAGGCTCGAGCGAGAGGAAGGGTCGTGCGATGGGCTTTGGGGGTTAAGAAGTACGCACAGTCTATCGCCTGAAGACGGAGGAAACGCAACAAGTAGTCCAAGCAAGGCACGGATACTTGCCAAAAGTTGGTACCGGGATAAAAGCGTCCTTCTGCGTTGAAATACATGCCCATGTGGTCGTCCACTACGCAGGCGGTCTCCAGCAGGAGGATACCCCCATCGCGGACCAGACCGCGCGCCAGAGCAAGGCCTGCAAGCGGGTCGAACATATGATAGAGCACGCCTGAGAAGAGGACCACATCAAAGGGTCTGTGACCGCGTTTCTGTAGCTCAGCACGAAGATTCCCCAGTTTCATCCCGGAGATGTACTCGAAGTCGAGCCCAAGCGTAGCGCGAACCAGGTCGATATGGGGAGTCCGTGTAACATAGTCGTACCCAACGACTTTGCTGGCACCACGCCGCACAAGGAGCGTCGTAAACATTCCCTCCATAATACCGAGGTCGAGACAGTCCTTTCCTTCCACTTCGATATTTCGCAGCAGGGCACGCGTTAGTTCGATGTTCGAGAAATCAACCCCCTTCGTAACCATTCCAGGTAACAACTCCATCGAGTAATACCAATCTTGGTTGAAGAGCCTATTCTCTCGCAACGTATCCGGAGTCATCCTTACTGCCTCGCACTTGGTTGCACATTAGCGAATGAAGTCCCATTTCGGGAACGTCTGTAACACCCTCTCACCAGTCAAAATTACTTTCATACCCTGTATCAATCAAAACATGTCCAAACTTTTCCTTGAACAAGTCCTTGATCGACTTCGAGAAGTAGTTCTCCCAATCCCCAACAATGGCTTTCCTGTAGTGCGACTGAATGTCTTCCTCGCCACGCTTACGCCCCGACTTTCGCTCGAAAGAATGTCGTCGGATAAACTCTTCACCTTCGCTGACTGAGAGATCGATTTCGCAATGAGCGAAGATTTTTTTAAATACGGTCAGTTCATCAGCCAGGAGCTCTTCGTACCGAAAAATCGGTTTGTTGGATGCGATCCATGACTGCTGGATTGCAGCGATACCCGCCAATTTCCCACAAATCAAAAACTGTAGCCCGTCCTCTAGGTTCAGTTCAGAGAGTTGTTCACGAAACTTAGCTATCCCCTGATTACTTAGCCTATGAGAAACCTTCAGGCTGAAATACCACGAGATCAGCGTGTCCCGAAGATCACGGATGACAACAAACATACGTTTGTCTAGAGCGGGGTCAAGGGCTGCCTCAAAGTGGTCGCGCGTCAAATACACAGGCGAATACAATCCCCCTTCAACAATCGGATCTTTCGTTACATGTGACATGTCGTTTTTCACCTCCACTACCCTGCGGGGCTGGGCCTCCGACAACACTTGTCGTACCCACTGAGACCCTGCCTTCCAGTGAGTAATGTGAAAAACAACGGGCTTTTTAGGTTGTTGTTGACCGTGCTCCATGAAAACGAACGCTCCACTGACTGAAAACAAAATTATCATTCATCGCGACCGACCCCCAGACCAGGCTCACCGACCATAAGGCCATTCAAAAACGTCATCCAGCGCGTTCCCTGGCATCGAAGGGTAAATTCGGCTTCCACCATCGCCCGGCCCGCCCGTCCAAAGGCTTCTCGTTCTTGCGGGTTGCGGATGAAAAATTCGATTTCGCTGAGCAGTTGTCCGACGTCGAAGTCATCGACCAGGCGCGCATTGACGTCGTGCCGGGCCACCTCCGGGATCCCCCCTACACGGAAGGCCACACTGGGAATGCCGCATGCAGCCGCCTCCAGAAACGTCTGCCCAAAAGCCTCCTCCAGCGCGGTGCCCACCAGAAGGTCGGCCGCGCTGTAGAGCAACGGCATTTTTCGGTAATCGCGCACCAGACCGGTCGCATGCACCTGATTCAAACCCAGCGACTCCTGGCCGAAAACCAGCAAGTCAACATCGTCGGCAAAACAGGCCAGAATATCATCGATATAATGGGTTCCTTTACGGGGATCCGAAACGTTGACGGAGCCGCTGAGGATGATAAAGCGGTCGAGTGGCAGGCCCAGTAACCGGCGAGCAAGCGTACGATCTATGGGCCTGAACAGGTGGGCATCAATGCCGTAATGAACGACATCGGCCTTCGGAATATCCTTGAGAGCACGCCGGGCCATGCCTAACGTCCACCGGCTGTTCGTCGCTATCGGGACACCCTGAGAACCACAGAACAACGCGCGGCGCTGGCGATACGCCCAGGCAATTTTCTCCGGTGCTAAGACGGGGTATTCGTCAGGCGTCGGGCAACGGGCATCACAGCCTGTTAGATACCGATGACAGCCCCCCGGATAAGCGCAACGCCCCGAAATAAGGTAGCAATCGTGCATGTAGGCCACGACGGTGATCTCTCGATCTTGAAGGGCCTGAAACAAGGCCAGGGGCCATTGCGCGCCGTGTATATTCCCGACAATGACCACATCAGGCTGCGCAGCCGTGATTTCTTGTACCAGGACATCCAGAATATGCGACTCATCATAGCCCTTATCCGGGTGCAAATCCGGGACCTGTCGCATCCCCAGCCAGGTTCCTTCCGCACCGGATGGAACCAGGGGAATATCCCCTTCCACAGGTCCATTGACATAACACAGCCCCTGCACCGTATGCCCCATCAGCACAAACGACTGAATCTGGCGGAGATGAGCTAAACCGGCTCCGTACTGAAAGCCCAGGTCATTCAGAAAGAACACCCGCCGTTTTTCACCACCTTTCCCCATGTCAAATAGGTGTGCTTTGTCCATCAGCCTCTGAGTCTCTTCCAATGCGCTTCGCTTACCCGGCGCAATTCGGGTACGTACGGCATCTCGTCTCCACTGGTTTTCTGGGCTTCGTGCATGCGGTACTGCGCCAGCACCTCCGGGATGTGAACAATACAGGCTCCGTGCTCAGCCATGCGGACCCACAGGTCATAGTCCATTGAATAAAACAAATCCGGGTTGACCTTTCCCCCGCATCGCTTCCAGAGTTCGTGCGTCCAGAACACTTCCGGCTGATAAAAGAAATCCCCCTTGAGCCACGCCCCATCGATATCCAACAATTTAGATAACGGCAAAGGGGTAATCTCACCGATGGGTAAAGCGGTGCGATGAACCTGGAACACGCCCTGCTCCGCGTCGCGGAACAATGCACATCTACCGACGACCATGTCGGTGGTATAGGCATCGAAAGCTAACGCCACGCGCAATAAGGTGTCAGGCATATACCGGTCGTCGCTGTTCAGCCAGGCTAATATATCGCCTGTAGCCATGGAAAAGCCTTTATTCAGTGCATCGGACTGGCCTCCGTCCGGCTCGCTCACACAGTAGGCGAGCGACGCTCGATAACGATCAAGAATCTCAGGGGTATTGTCCGTGGATCCTCCATCGAGGACGATGTATTCCAGATTCGGGTAGCCCTGCCCAAGGACGGATTGGATCGTCTCCTCCAGATACGCGCCCTGATTGAGCGTAACCGTCACCACCGAGATCTTAGGCCAGGGTCGGCCCGACGGAAGGTCGGGAGGCAGCGATATGCGTCTGGGCTTTTCCGGCCACTGGTCACACTCATAAAGTGAAGAATCCTCTTGCACCGGATCCAACCAGCCCTCAGGAGGAGCATCATACAGAGTCAGGCCGTCCCAGACGCGAGAAGGTTCTCCCCAGGAAGCAAACCGAGGGTCCTGTCCCATCCAATCTCCGAGGATCATGATTCGGGTACCGGGCCATAGACGACCTTTGAGCAAATGAAGCGTGGCGTCGTCTATCTTGGTTTCCAAAAGCACCCCATCATAACAGGCCCGTTCTACCGGTCCATGGGTGAGTAACCAATCTCCCAGACCTTCCGAGCCTCCAGCAGCTCCGTTGACGGATCCTTCTTGGACTTGAGCGTTCCCCAGGCTGGTACACTTCACCCCGGCTCCGCGCAGCATACGCAACGCTTGCAGAGATTCCGGCATGCTCTGCAATGCGAGCACTTGCCGGAGATCTTCCCCAACATCAAACAGTGCCGCCAGCGTGTGCTCCGGAAGGCTGCCCGGCACACTTCGTGCCTCAACCAGGGCCTCAACGAGGGGCGTGGTGATTGCTGCTTGCACTCCCTCCCCGGCTGGATGCGTTGTCATCGGACCGGCCTCCGATTTAAGTGGGGCCGAGGAGTCGGGCTCCCTGGTTCTCGTCACACGCCGCGCCAGGCGATAGACCGGCCAGATCAATCGTTCCATCGGCCTGAGTAGACCGTAGACCCCTCCTTGCCTGATCCGGCTCTGGAGAGCTCTCTGCATGTGCGATTCATCTGCCAGGAGATTGCTGAGCCGCTGCCGATACGTTTGTCCTTTTCTGATCTGCGAAGCTGTGCGTTGTTGAAGCGTCTTATGGACTTCTTGTTGAGCCACAAGATCGGCCTGGTACACCTCCAGGCGTCTACTTAGCGCCTCACGATACGCTCTACCGGTTTCCAGGTGCCTTTCGAGTTGTTGAAGGAGGTCCCGCTGGTTAGCGAGTTCGGCCTCCGAGGTATTGAGGTCTCCGTTCAAAGTCTCTTGGAGCGTCTCCGATACAGCGTATTCTGGTTGTGCACTACCGTTCGCCCTCTCCGGCTCTCCATTTAACAGGTCGAGTGCCGGATCAAAGACCTCAAGCTTAGGGGTTTGTGAAGGAACCGTGGGTGCCTCAGGAATCAAGGGTATCCGTTCGGCCCTCTCCTCTTCAGCACGCTCGTTTGCTGTCCGGAGCCTCTCACCTTCAGACCGAGGGTGTACCGAAGAAGCTGTGATTTCCTTTTGAAGCGACCTGCCGTATGGCGAAAAAAGGCGCTGCAGAAAGTTTCGCTTTGCCAGATAGCGCTCTTCTCGGAGAATAGCACGCAGCACACGTACATCCTCATCAGCCGCTCTGAACTGTTCTTCGACACCTTCTAGATCCTCGCGCAGAAGATGCTGGGCTTTTTCGAGGACGGTTACCTTGTTCGACAACTCACTGATCAACGTATGGGTTCGCGTAAGCTCTCGGGTTAGCTGTTGACGCTCTTCCTCGATCACATCGATTTGCTCTAACAATCCAGCCTGCTCCTCCTTGAGAAGAGCAAGGTGTTGCTGTTGCTCCGTCCGTTTCTTTATCAGATATCTGTTACGCCTCTGCAAGCGCTTCTTCTCTTTCTTCAGATGGTCCTGTTGTACTCCCAATGAAGCGATCTCGGCTACCAGACCCTCCTTCTCCCCCTCCAACTGCTGTTGGGCCGCCTCCAACTGCTGTTGCGCCGCCTCTAACTCGGTCATGCACCCCTTGAGTTCGGCGGCTTCTCCCTCCAAAAACGCCTTCTCCCGGCGCTGAACCTCCACTTCGGCAACGAGACCCTCCTTCTCCGTCTCCAACCGTCGCCCTGCCGCTTCCAGGTCTGACACACGCCCCTTAAGATCGGCGGCTTCCTTCGTCAGACGCTCCTGTTCGCGTATTTCACGGTAAAGCGTGAAGTTATCTTGCAACAGTGAAACAGGTATACTAAAACGCGTCTTGAGGTGTTTGTCCTCCTCCCGTAGATAATATCGATTAAGACCGTCGTAATACACCAATAGATATCCTGCATCGGATAGCAGGCGTTCCCAATCGTGCCAGTTCGCATACTCTTCCACCATGTCCCAATCTTCAATGGCACCGCTACAAGGAACCGTTGCTTCAACCGCCAACATAGTGGGCCGGAATTTTTCAAAATCGGCCCCGACAAGGACATCTTTTTCACCTCCTTCGACATCGATTTTGATAAAATCAATGAAGGTATCACAGTGCCTTTCACATATTTCGGAAAGAGTACGCACTTCTACGAAATACTCCTTTACACTGGTACCAACCAGACGGCTCGCACGTATGGCGATGTCCCGGTCGAGGGAGGTTAATTCCGGGTGATCCACTACCTCATATAAGGGTACCACATCATGCCGGTCTGAAACGCCCACGTTCAAATTGATGTCTCGTGGGCGTTGTTCCTTAAAATTGTAAATACTGGCGGGTACCGGCTCTATATTTATGCCGCGCCACCCCAGGTCGTAAAAGAACTTCGTGACGGAAAGCGCGACCGGATCATGGGCCCCCACATCGATATAAAAACCTGTCGGTTTGCTGCGAAAAATGCGATTCAATACAACATCTTCCAAATTTTGAGCATAAGAAATCATACGCCTTCACTCTCGTTATTGAAAAAAAGACGGGACTTGTGCAGATCAGGCATCCCGTATTTCAACATCGTCTACTCATGCAGGACATCGCTAAATCCTTCGTTCTACACAGGGACCACTCTATCTCCTGTATTGAAAATCTAACCATACCGAGGCGTGAAGTCCAAATCACGCTGCCCACCGTGTACCCAAACTCAAGTATTCACTCCATATTAAGGGCTCTATCTCAGGTTGATGGCCGAGTGCCGTGTATAAGGGTTATCCCCTTCAGGCCTAAGGAGGTAGTGTCAGGGCGAAACCCATCTAGGGCAATGTCGCATTGGATAGACGCCATGTAGCTTAGGTGCGCGAACTGCCACTGGATAACAACCGTGCCTTCGGCGTAGTGAACGTCGCCGGGCTGAGCACCAATACGCGCCCGTATCCCTGAGAAGGGTGGCTCCGACCCTGTATACCCGAGTTCGACCCGCACCCCCAGTAGCTCGGCATAGCAGGGAAATCGAAGAGAGACCTCAGATAAAAAAATCCGGTCAGGGTAGACCATTCCCATAATGGGCGTCGGCGCATGGAAACGTCGCCCGGTGAGTACCCTCCATAGTCGTCGAGCCGGCGGGTGAAGAAACGCCACCCGGGGGCGAATAACATCCCCATAGAAATGGGCAGCGGCGGCCAGCGGCAACCAAGACGTTTTATTACGCCGGTTCACACGAAGGATCTCGGCCTGGCGTCGTAGCCCTCCTTCTTCGGTTTTGGTGGTCGAATAGTATCGTGCTCCCGACAGTACTTCGTCCAGTAATCGGAATCGATAGCCCGCCTTAGCAAACCGGGACCAGAGGTCCCAGTCCATGACATAATGCAGGTCTCGGTCCACTCCACCTACCTGTTCATAAGCAATGCGGGTATAGAAGGTGCTCGACTGAGCGATATAATTCATCCGGTTCAGCAGAACAGGGGCCGAGAAGGGCTGGATCTCATGAAAATAGCGGATAAACCGTCCATCTTCAGAAAGCAGCGCGCAATGACCATAGACCACGTCGGGACCGGGTTCGGTCTGAAACGCCGCTACTACCCGATCGAGCGCATCCGGCATCAAGAGGTCGTCCGCATTGAGCCAGCCGAGGATGTCGCCGTTGCTCTGTCTAAACCCTCGATCTATCGCATCGCTCTGCCCCGCATCTTTTTCGCGGCGTATGCAAGCAAGTCGGGGTCCATATTCGTCCAAGATGGTCTGGGTCTCATCGGTGGAGTCATTATCCTGGACGATGACTTCTACGTGGGGGTAGGTTTGCTGAACAAGGCTGTCAAGGGCCTGACGAAGGAATCGTCCTTTTTGCCAGGACGGTACCACGATAGAAACAAGCGGGAAAGACGTATTCACAAAAGGAGCAACGTGTTAAACGGATTCAGTTCAGGAGCCGGCTGAAAAGATAGACGATACGGGCATACACTTCTATCCCAGGAGAGGGTTGCGCATGATCGAACAGAGCGAGGGAGGGCCGCGCATCAGCATGGATACTATTCTGACTGATTATGACGCTGAACATTACCAAAAGATTAACGAAGCACGAGAGCGATGACTCCGATCGTGTATCGCCCAACTCCCTTTCCGTGATGAATTGTCAGCCATGTTGGATGTTGGGTGTGGTGCATGATATTTTTCTAATACGCATGACGAACGTAGTTTGATAGTTTGAGGCCCCGATCTTCGTAAAGAGAATATCGAAGTTTGTCGAATGAGATACCCTGATACTAAGTTTGGACTGACTCTGTCCGCGGGGATGCCGCGGTCGGCAAGTACCTGGTTGTACAATGCTGCTCGGTTATTGATGTGCAGCTCGCCTTCGATAGCACAAGCGTTTAGCTGCGGGTGGATCGGTGACTGGAACAGGATATCGAAGAAAAAATACTCGCTGATAAAGGTTCATCGGTATGACCAGCGCCTTGTTGATCAATCGAACTGTATTGTGTACTCATTTAGGGACATTAGAGACGTGATGGTGAGCAACCAAAAAAAATTTGGGGTAGTACCCTCTGTTGCATTTGCTGATCACCTCGTTGACCAGCATGAACAATGGGTAAGAGTGGCTAACTTCATAATGCAATACGAATCTATGCTGTGCAACAAGAAAAGGATAGTTGCACAACTGACCAGGGTTCTTGGGATAAAGGACATTGACCCCCTAGAAATAGTACATGAACTAGAAGGTCTCAGCTTTGAAAGTCCAGGCCCAAAAAATGAATCCTACCATACCATTAATCTCTATCATCGCAGGCATATCATAGACGGTCGGCCCGGATCATGGAAAACGGATATCGACGATATATTGGCAAAAACGATTACGGAAAGACACCAGGAATGGTTTAGAAAATATGGCTACTCGCTCGATACCCTATGACCTAATTTGCTACCGGACACTTTGACCCGGTTTAGTTGAGGGTCGGACATAAGTGCTAAGTTGTTGAAAAAACAGGAGCTGCACGGCCTGTTGGGGTAGCGTTCCATTAAGTGTGTCAGGGCATGATCTCGGTTGAGTCAACGACGC
>JBHHWM010000108.1:0-14329 GCA_046756545.1 Rhodothermales bacterium
CGGAACAACGAGAACCTTTCGCTCTCGGGCAACCTCACCTGGAACGTGTTCGAGAGTGCGCGCCTGCGCGTAGGCGGACGCTTCAATACGGGTGAATTCCAGACGCTCGGCAGCACGCTACGTGTTCCGTTCTCGCCCGGCATGGCGCGCATCGGCGAACGCGATGACTACCAACTCTATGCCACGTGGACGCAGTACCTGTCGAACTCGACGTTCTACCAGGTTCAGGTCGACTTATCCGACCGCCAGGGCGAGACCTTCGATCCCCGGTTCGGGAAAGGCTTCGACGATTTCCTGCTCTACGGCGACATCGACGAGGCGGATTTTGCTACGCTGCGCGGCTACAAGACCCTCAGCTTCGTCACGGAAGATCGTGACGGGCACGACGTGTTGGTGCCGGTCTATACCAACCGCTACATCGACGGCAACAACATCTCCAGCGAGACGACGGCCGGTCTGGTCAGCCTCGTAGGCGGGCGCTTCAACGGCTACAGCAAGTTCCACAACCGGCAGTTCCGTTTCTCGGCCTCGGCCACGACGCAGATCAGCGTTCACCAGATCGAGTTCGGCGCGGAGTATGAGCAGCGGACGCAGCGCTCGTGGAGCATCGGGGCCTCGGGGCTGGCGCGCTACTTTGCCGACGGCAATCCGGAACAGATCGCCTCGGACGACCCGGACCTCGACCCGAACGGCTACTCGACCTACGACGCGATTCCGACGCACATCATCGCCGGTTTTGTCAACAACATCGGCTACGACGTTCGCGGCAAGAATGAAATCGACGACGAAAACTTCGCCGGATTCCTCGACACGGATAAGTTCAAGGCCGACGACCTGTACAACGTGGCCCCGTACGAGCCGATCTATTACGGCGGCTACGTGCAGGACAAGATCGAGTTCAGAGACATCGTGCTGAACCTCGGTCTGCGCGTGGATGTGTTCGACAACAACCAGCGTGTGTTGAAGGACAAGTTCGCCCGTCGTCCCATCGTGCGTGCGGGTGAGGTTGGCAGTCTGCCTCCGGGCATCGGGAACGACTATGCCGTCTATTTCAGCGGCGACGACGTCGTGGGCTATCGGGACCTCAACGGTACCTTCTACGATCCGCAGGGGCAGGCTACCAATGCCGGCGACATCCTGCTGACGGGCAAGCCGCGGCAAACCGACGCGCAGATCACTGCGGACCAGTTTGAGGATTACGAGCCGCAGGTAACCGTGATGCCGCGCATCGGCGTGAGCTTCCCGGTGACCGACCAGGCTCTGTTCTTCGCCAGCTACGGCGTGGTGTCGCAGCGTCCGTCCTCGAACAACTTCGCCACCATCGGAGCGCTCTCGGGCACAGGTCGTATCAACAACAACAACCTGGAGCCGGAGAAGACGACCAAGTACGAACTCGGCTTCCGGCAGCGCCTGGGCGCGCGCTCGGCGCTGACGATTTCCGGATTTTTCCATCAGATCGAGAACCTGATCCAGTTGAGAGATATCCGGGAGGCGTCGCCGAGTGGGTACTCCACCTATGAGAACGTAGACTTCGGTACGGTGAAAGGGCTGGAGTTCGGCTTCGACTTGCGTCGGACCAGTGGCTTCGCGGCCAACCTGAACTACACCCTCTCGTTTGCCGACGGCACCGGCTCGAGCTCGACCACGACGAGCACCATCGTCTGGATCGACGAGACACCGCCGAACTTCATCAGCCCGCTGAGCTTCGACCAGCGGCATAAGATGAACCTCTCGCTCGATTACCGTCTGGGTTCGGGCGAAGGGCCGACGATCTTCGGGACGAAGCTGCTGGAGAACTTCGGGATCAACGTGCTGGCGACGGCAGGGAGCGGGTTCCCCTACACGGGCATCCTCGATCCCTTCCCCGTCAATGCCAGCCGGGCGCCTCTGCCGCGTGGCGGCGTCAACCAGGACCGGATGCCGTGGTCGAGTCGAGTGGACCTCCGCGTGGATCGTCGTTTCCCCCTGGCCGGGGCCAGCCTGACGGCGTTCCTGTGGGTGGAAAACCTCTTCGACCAGACCAATACGAACAACGTATGGCGTTTCACCGGTCTGCCTGACGACGACGGGTTCCTCTCGTCGGCTGAAGGGGCTCAGTTCCTTGCCAGCGCTACGCCGGCCGCAGAGACGCTCTACCATCACCGGAACCGTTCTCTGGGCAACGTGGGTATCCCGCGTATGGTGCGTCTGGGCGCGCGAATCGACTTCTAAGACCTGGAACGGGGCGGCGGGCCTGGATGCCTGCCGCTCCGGATCCCGGTTCAAGTCATTCAACGCTCCGACGGAGATTTCTCCCACCTACTTGGAAGGATAACTATGCGATACTATAGAAAAATAGGCCTCTTCCTACTCCTGGCGTTTTTGCTGGGGCTGGCTACAGAGGCACAGGCACAGACCGGCAGTTGCCAGCCGGCGCTTGGCGAGGCGTTTCTCGACATTAACAACGTGCGCGCTCGCATTCTGAACAATGGTAACCTGTTCTGGCGTGGAAGTCCTCACGTCTACGAAGTACCCAAGGGCGGTCACTCCAACGCCATCTTTGCTTCGGGCATCTGGCTTGGGGGCACCGTCGGCGGCCAGTTGCGTGTGGCGGCTTCCCGGTACGGGCCCTACGAATTCTGGGCCGGCCCGCTCGATGAAAGCGGCAACCCGCCGACGTCCTGCTCGGACTTCGACCACGTTTTCAAGGTCAACCGTGCGGATATCGAAGAGTACGAGGCTACCGGTGTGACCACGCCGGACCTGAGAAACTGGCCCACCGGCCTGGGCGCTCCGACGACCGACGCCGATGGAAACATGATCGAAATCCTGGATCAGCCGCTGTCCCAGCGCATCAATCGCACGATTGACCTGGCTGCAGGCGAGCGGCCGGCCATTCTCGGCGACCAGTCGCTGTGGTGGGTGATGAACGACCGGGGCAACACGCACGATGCCACCGACGCCCCCCCCCTCGGGGTGGAAGTGCACGTGATGGCCTTTGCGTTCAATACCTCCGGTGCCATCGGCAACACGACCTTCTATAAGTACAACATCTTCTACAAGGGCGACGTCCCGCTCGACAATACCTACATCGGTCTCTTCTCCGACCCGGACCTGGGTAACTTCCAGGACGACTACGTCGGGTCGAACCCCGAACTGGGTGTCGGGTACGTGTACAACGCCGACGATGACGACGAAGGCGGTGAAGGCTACGGCCCCGCACCGCCCGCTGCCGGCTATGACTTCTTCCAGGGACCGATCGTGCCCTCTCCGGGCGACTCGGCGATGGTTGACGGCAATTTTGTGCATGACTTCGCCAACCTGGATATGACGTCGTTCGTCTTCTACAACAACGGCGGCGGTGTCACCGAAGACCCCCGGACCGCGGCGGACTACTATAACTACATGCAGGCGAACTGGAAGGACGGCAAGCACATTACCTTCGGTGGGAACGGCCGCGACTTCTCCGAGGACCCGACCAACTTCATGTATCCGGGCAACCCGGCGGCAGGCGAGTTCTGGTCGGAAGTGAACTCGGACGGGAACGGCACGGCCATCGAGCCGGCCGACCGCCGCTTCGTCATGTCCTCGGGACCCTTCACCATCAACCCCGGCGACTTCCAGCAGGTCGTCTTCGGGATCGTCTGGGCGCGTGGCGCGGATCACCTCGATTCGGTCACGGAGATGTTCAAAGCGGACCAGTTGGCCCAGGCGGCCTTCGACGTCAACTTCGAGCTTCCGTCTCCGCCGGCCGCCCCGAATGTGACGGCTACCGCGATGGACGGACGGGTCTTGCTGGAATGGGAAAACTCGACTCGTTCGAATAACTTCCTCGAAGCCTACCGCGCCGAAGACCCGTTCGCCCCCGATGAAAGCAAAGAGTACGTCTTCGAGGGCTACAACGTCTTCCAGTACGAGAACCAGCAGGATCAGATCGGCAAGCTCATTGCCGTCTACGACGTTGACAACGGCATCACCCGCGTCATCGACGGCATCCCGGGCGAACCGACGGAAATCACCGCCAACGGGTCGGATCGTGGGGTTCAGCGCTTCCACGACATCGGGGCATTGACCAATTACCAGACGTACTACTTCGGCGTGCAGGCCTATGCGTACAACCCGGCCTCGGCTCCGAAGGTCTACCTCGGCCCGATTTCGCGGGTGGAAGTGATTCCAACGCGCACCATCGACGTGCTCTCGGAAGCAGCGGTTGAAGCGGCATCGGATCTCAATGATGCCGACATCAACGCGGCCTCCCAGGGCGTGGGAGAAGGCCTCGTCTGGATCGACATCGTCAACCCGGCCCGCGTCCAGGATGCGAACTACTCGGTCGAATTCTACGAGACCGAAATCGCCGAAGCACCGGCGGCCCGCGTCACCGACACCGAGGCGTTCGATGCCGAGCTGATCGGGCGTATGGCTCCGAGCGCAGGCAAGTCCGCGGCCACAACAGCCATCACCTACGACCTCAAGCGGGACGGCACCGTGCTGTTCAGCGGGGCGGGGATGGCCGCGCCGCAGCGCGAAAACGTGCTCAATGTAGACGGGCAGCAGGTCAGCGTCACCGGTCCCGTGCCCGACTTCACGGCCTTCCAGGTTATCGCCAACGCTGCCGGGCCGGTCGATCCGCCCAATATGGGGGCCTTCGCCTTCAACAGCAGCGGGTTCCCCCTGGTAGGCGGCAACGACCGTCCGACGCGTGGCGTGCAACAGTCCACGAACAACTCGGCCTGGGGCATCCACACAGGTGGCGGCAGCCGGTCGAAGTATAACAACGACGGCGGCCAGAGCTTCATCGAGCGGTCCATTCGTAACGGCTTCGGTCCGATCGGGTCGAACAACTTCGAATGGCGCTTCTCGCAGCGCTGCGCGCTTCCGAATAACGGAGCCTGCCAGGCCTGGCGCGGCTTTACGGACGGTCAGATCTTCGATGTGCCGTTCGAACTCTGGAACACCGGACCCACCGCCGATCCCAGCGACGACTACCGGATGATCCCGGTTGCGTGTGAGTCGGGGTGTGGAGCCGGCATCGATGACCTGGTCTTCGACATCGGGAACGACCATGCGATCTCCGGCGGTGCCAACGATCCCTATTCCGACTGGATCTACTGGTACAATCCGGAAGACAACGGGGCCACCCCCGGTGAACAAGGGTATAACGATTTCTTCTTCGGCCCGGCGGGCGTCGGTGACGAAGTGATGGCCCGCATGGTGCTGGTGAGCTGGAACGGCGGTTCGGCGCCTCCGTACGACGTGCTGCTGCCGGAGACCGGCACGGTCTTCCAGATCGTGACCACGAAGCCGAATGCACCGGGAGATGTGTTCACCTGGAGCACGGCCGGGCTTGGCGCTCAGGCACCCGACAACGCGACGTTGCAAGCGCGCCTCGACCAGATCGGCATCGTGCCGAACCCCTACAAGGGGGCTTCCTCCTACGAGGTAAGCCAGCTCGTGGACGAGGTTCGGTTCACGAACCTGCCTGACTTTGCCACCATCCGCGTCTTCACCCTCAACGGTACCCTGATCCGTACCCTCGAGAAGCAGAGCCCCGGTGTGGCTACTCTGTCGTGGGATTTGACGACGGATAGCAGCCTGCCGCTCGCCAGTGGAATGTATCTCATCCACGTCGACGTGCCGGGTATAGGGGAAAAAGTGCTCAAGTTTGCGGTCGTCAAGAAACGCATTCAACTGAATACGTTCTAGGCTGACGTCATGCAAACCAACCACCTTTTGACCCTATTTTCATCCTGAATACAAGGAGGACGCTAGATATGAAATCGACCATCAAAACGGCCAAGTATCTGGGGCTCGGCCTGCTGATTATCTGCATGATCAGCCTGAGCGCGCTGGAGGCCCAGGCCCAGGAAAACGCGCGCGCCGGCACCTCGGGGGCTGTAGAGCTTCTCGTGCCGTTGACGGCGCGATATACCGCGCTGGGCAGCAGCACCACGAGCGGCCTGGCCAACATGAACGGGCTGGAAGCCCTCTTCGCCAACCCGGCGGGCCTTTCCGTCAACCAGGGCACGACGGCGATGTTTAGCCGCATGGAATACGTAGCGGACATCGGAGTGAACTACTTCGGCGTCGGCCAGCGCTTCGGCAACAACAACATCGCCCTCACCATCGCTGCGTGGGACTTCGGAGAAATCGCCAAGCAAACCGAACTGGCACCGGAGATCTCCGATGTGACCTTCGACGTGACGTACTTCACAGCAGGGCTCTCCTACGCGCGTCAGTTGACGGACCGTATTGCCGCCGGTACCACCCTCAAGATCGTCAACGAACGCATCGACGACGTGAGCGCCTCGGCGGTGGCCATCGATGCGGGCATGACCTACGTGGTGGGCGAGTCGGGCCTGCGCCTTGGCGTGAGCCTGAAGAACATCGGCAACGAAATCAAGTTCGGAGGCACGGGCCTGATCCGCCAGATTCAACTGCCGGATCAGCCGGGCAACGCCACCAACAACGCCGTGGCGATTGAGAGTGAAGGCATGGAATTGCCCTCGCTGCTGAACTTCGGCGCAGCCTATACGCGTGAGTTTGGCGCAGGCACTGTTGTGACGGTGTTGGGTAACTTCCGCTCGAACTCGTTCGACCAGGACCAGTACTCGGGTGCGCTTGAACTGGGCTTCCAGGACATCGTGTATGTCCGCGGCGGCTATCAGATCACCGAAGACCAGGATCTGACCTTCTACAAAGGATATACCTTTGGAGCAGGCCTGAACCTGAACCTTGGTGGCGCGCAAGTGGCGCTCGACTACGCCCTGGTGCCGACGGACTTCTTCGACAACATCCAGTACGTGACCGCGTCGGTTACGCTGTAGCACCGTTGTCGAACGCATGAAGGTCTGCATAAGGCCGGAGAAGGGGATGGATCTCTAGAGGGATCCATCCCCTTCTTTCTTTTTGCGCCCGGACCGGCCCATCGGCTGCCATGAAAGGTCGGCTTCTTGTATTTTAACGGTTCAGGGGGACGCAGCAACTTCAGCAAGGCAGGTCCATGGAGCATCTTTGTCGGGTTCTTCTTTTCTGTGTGGCGGCGCACCTGGCAGCCTGCGGAACCAGGGACGCCGCTTCACCGGACGCTTCTTCTTCATCGCCGCCCGCCGTTCAGGCGGAAGAGCCGATCAACACGGTCTCGTCTTTTCGCAACGTTCGCAAGGGCGTCGAATTTGTGGGAGACGCCGTGTGTTTCGATTGCCATGAGGATCTATGGCGGGGCTATCAGGAGCATGGCATGGCGCGTTCCTACTATCCCCTTACCACGGAAAATGCGGTCGAAGATTTCTCCGCGCCTCCTGTTCGGCATGAGGCGTCGGGCTTCTACTACCGCGTGTTCGAGGAGGACGGACAGTTCTATCAAGAGGAGTATCGCCTCGATACGTCCGGCGCGAAAACCCATCGCCTGGTACGCCGGATGGAGTACGTCGTGGGCAGCGGCTACTCGGCGCGGACCTATCTGGCCGAAGACAACGGACGGCTCTATCAACTGCCGTTGACGTGGTATACACAGAAAGGGGTGTGGGATTTTAGCCCCGGCTACAAGAAACAGAATAAGCGTTTCGACCGCCTTATTCCTGATCGTTGCATGGCCTGCCACAACGGCTATCCGAGCACGGTGGCGTTTGCCGAAGGGAAGTATACCGACGTGCCGCACGGCATCGGTTGCGAACGCTGCCACGGTCCCGGAGGGCTCCACGTAGACGAACGGTTCGTGGATCCGGAGCCTGCCGGGGAGATCGATAACACCATCGTCAATCCCAAACACCTCGACCTCGACCGGCAGCTCGACGTATGCCAGCAATGCCACCTCAATACGACGGTCTCCATCCTGCGCGAAGGGCGCAAGCCGTTTGACTTTCGCCCGTCCGAGTCGCTGGCCGACTACGTGGCGCTGTTTTCGACCGAGGCCCCTCGATCTTTCGATCAGATTTCAGTCATCTCGCACGCCGACCGGATGCAGCAAAGCGCCTGTTTCCTCGGCACGGCGGGGCGGCCCGACGCCATGACGTGCCTCACCTGCCACAACCCGCATGAGGGCTTTCGAGATCGCGGGCCTACGTATTTCAACGACACCTGCCTGACGTGCCACGCGGCGGAAACGCTCCCGGCTCGCTTCGACACCGAAACGGCCCGCCGGACCCACGAAGCGACGGCCAACTGTATTGCCTGCCACATGCCCAAGGTCGAGGCCGAAGAGGCCCCTCACGCCGATTTTACGGATCACTGGATCCGCATTTCCACCGGGGGAGAGGAACCTCCTCTGCCCCTGGTTGCCCACGAATCCCAGACGCTGGTGCCCTACTTCGAGCGAGACAAGAGCGGGGAGGGGGCCGCACTGTACGAAGGGCTGGCTTATATCGTGTTGGGCAACCAGCAGGCCGACACGCCGGCGCTCGAAAAAGGCATCGCGTTGCTCGAAGAAGCGCTGGCGGCCCACCCTGGTGCCGGGGGCAATGCCCACTTTCTCGTGGGGCTGTCTCACCTGAACCAGGGACGTATCGAGGAAGCCATCCCCCCGTTGGAGCAGGCCGTCAAGATCGATCCTGATGTGCCGGAGCGCCTCAAAGCGCTCGCTCAGGCCTACGAAGCAGGGGGCCGCGATCCGGTTCCAATTGGGCGGCTCTACCGCCGGGCGTTGGAGATTCAGCCGGCCCTCGCCGACGTGCGCGTCAATTACGGACGCTTTCTGGAAGGGCAGGGCCGCCTCGACGAAGCGATGGCGCAGTACAGGCAGGCTGCCGAGGAACAGCCGTGGCTGGCGGTGGCACACTTCAACCTGGGGACCGGGCATATCCGCTGGGGCGAAGTGGAACAGGCGGAAGCCGCCTTGCAGAGAGCCCTGGAACTGCAGCCGACGTATGCGGAGGCGCTGAGCAACCTCGGGCTGCTCTACGCCGGGCAGGGCCGGACCGATAAGGCCCGCGAGTATTTCGACCTGGCCGTGGCCGTTGCGCCGGGCAATGCCACAGCGCTCGGCAACCTGGGGACGTATTACCTCAATGAAGACGACCTGGAACGAGCCATCGAGCTGTTGAGCCGCGCCGTCGAAGCCGACCCGGCCTACCTCGACGGATTGCTGCACCTCTCGCTGGCGCACTTCCGAAACGAGGACATGGATCAGGCGCGCCGATATGCAGAGCAGGCCCTCCGGATCGATCCCGCGAACCCGAGAGCCCGTCAGATTCTCAACGCGTTGTAGGAGCGCGTTTCGCTACTCTGCCGTTTTCCAGTGTCTGTTTTCCAGGTCGAGGGGGGCGGTGGTTCCGTGCGCGATGTGCTGCATGATCTGACCGGCGTGGAACCGGCCGTTTTCGATAAACCAGCGCCCGGTTCGGAGCCCGCCGCAGACGGTTCCCGCCAGGTATATCCCGGCACGATTGGTCTCGAAGGTGGCCGGATCGTAGACAGGTGTGCGAGCGTCGTCGTCGGCGATGGCGAGGCCGAGGGTTTCCAGGAAGGCATAATCGGGGCGGTAGCCGGTCATGGCCAGCACCCAGTCGTTGGCCAGTTCGACGCGTCCTTCGGGCGTGTCGAGCAGCACGCGGTCTTTTTCGATGGCGGCTACGGTGGTGTTGAACCGGGCCTGAATGCTGCCTTCCTTGATCCGGTTTTCCAGGTCCGGCCTGATCCAGTATTTGACCCGGTCAGAGAGGGCGGGCGCGCGATGGATGAGCGTGACCTCGGCCCCGTGGCGATAGCAGTCGAGGGCTGCTTTGGCCGCCGAGTTTTTCCCCCCGATCACGGCGACTTTCTGCCCGGCATAGGCATAGGGTTCCCGGTAGTAATGCGTGACTTTCGGCAGGTCCTCGCCGGGTACGTTCAGCACGTTCGGATGGTCGAAAAAACCAATCGCGACCACGACCTTGCGGGCGGCATACGAGCTTTTTCCCGTGTGAACGGTAAACGCGTCATCGGCTCCCTCGACGCGCAGCACACGCTCGTAGAGATGCACGGAAAGCTCCTCTGCCGTCGCCACCCGGCGGTAATAGTCGAGGGCTTCTTCGCGGTGCGGCTTGTAATGGAGCGTCGTGAGGGGATGCCCGCCGATTTCCATCAGTTCCGGCGTGGAGAAAAATTCCAGATTAGCCGGGTAGCCGATGAAAGAATTGACCAGTGCGCCCTTGTCGATGATCAGCGCATCGAGTCCCTGGCGTTTGGCTTCGATGCCGCAGGCCAGCCCGACCGGGCCCGCTCCTATGACGACGACGTCCAACATGCTCTCGCGGTTTGGTGTACCATCGGGGTCTCGAACCCGTTGCGCAAGCCCCCTGTTTCGAGAAAATAGCGTGATCTGGACCGGTCGTGGGCGTCACGTTCCGGTGGGGGTTATGAAGGCCGTCGTTTTTGAAAGAAGGCCTGAAGCAGGGCCGCCGCCTGGTCGGCTTCCAGGCCGGAGATCAGTTCGACCTGGTGGTTGAGGCGGTGATCTTGGGGGATGTTGTAGAGCGTCGAGGCGCTGCCGGCTTTCTCATCGAAAGCGCCGAACACGAGCCGGCTGAGGCGTGCCCAGACGAGGGCTCCGGCGCACATCGGGCAGGGTTCCAGGGTGACGTAGAGCGTACAGCCGTCGAGAAATTTGGTGCCGAGCGTCTCGCAGGCTGCCGTGACGGCGATCATTTCGGCATGGGCCGTCGGGTCGCGCAGCTTCTCCACGAGGTTGTGCCCGCGTCCGATGATCTGGCCGTCTTTGACGACGACGGCTCCGACGGGTACCTCGTCGGCCTCGAACGCGCGCTCGGCTTCACGGAGCGCTGCCTTCATCCACCGGCGGTCTGTGTCAAATAGAGACGAAAGGGTCATCGAATGGGAGGCGGGGCGCAGGTTGTGCCGCGCAAAGCGATCAAGATCGGGGGTTCCTAAAAAAAGCGAAACAGCACCTAAAGAACAGGCCTGGAAAAGAAAAGCTATTGAAATGCCGTTGCGACCGTGCGTACCAGCGCCCGATTCAAGAAAAGAAGGGTCATCGAACGAACATGAGAGAAGGGGCTACCGTCGACTGCGTAGCAGGCTGATAAAACGCAGAATGATGGCAATCACCAGCAAAATAAGTAGGACGGGTAGCGCAATCTTCAGCAAGAAGCCGACGAGGCCCAGGATCGAATCGAGCAGCACAATCGCCACAATCATGACGATAGCGATGATGATCCAACGTAAGATTTGCTGAATGTCCATGAGTGTAAGCTGTGCAGCGTTTTAATTCCTCAGGCTAGCATCGAAGAACTCTGAAAGCGTCAAGCTGTTTCCATCCGATCCAAATCCACCTATCAGGAGTATTCGTTGGGCCGACAGATTGGTTGCAGTGTGTCCCTGTCTTCTTATCGATCTTTCAGGGGCGGGGAGTGTGAAGAATTGGTTCGCTGCGTCGCTGTAGAGTTCCGAGGTGTTCAGCACCTGGCCTGGCTGGGCCTGGTGCCCTCCAAAAAAGGCCAGCAGACCATTTCCCAGGGTAGCGTCGGCGTGGCGCGTGCGCGGGATCGTCAGCGGGGGGGCCTCCGTGATGAAAATATTAGGCGGCGAGGTGTAGTCGATGCGGAAGCTGACGTTTTCCGCGGCCTGGCCGTTGAAAAAGCTGCCGAGGAGCAGGTAGACGCCCGGCTGAATCCGAGTCTGGGTATGACCGGCAATGGCGATATCGAGGAAGGGAGCCGATGCCTGCGTGTTGAGGGCGATGAGCGAATCGTTCCTGAGAATAAAAGAACGAAGATCGCTTCGGGTGCCCAGGCGGGGTTCGGGCGTGTAGCGGATGTCGCCGCGCCCGCCGTAGAGGTCGATGCGGGGATTCGCCCCCGAACTGCGAAGCAAGGCCGTGTGGTAGGCACGCCGGATGGGTTGCCCTTCGAAAGGGACCCGTTCGAACTGATTGTCTTCCGGGTCATAGATTTCGACCGATTCCACCATGTCGGCAACGGAGGTGATGGTACCGGAGCGGCTGCCGCCCAGGATCAGGACGCGTCCATCGGCGAGGAGCGTGGCGGTATGTCCCACGCGCGGGTCATGGAGGGAGGGAAGCCGGTCGTAGACGGTGGCTCCGGGGCGCAGTAAGAACGCATCGCCGTGCGCGGGGCCGTCGCGGCTGGATACGCCGCCTGTTACGAGCACGCCCTGTCCGCCTATCAGGCTTGCCGTATGACCGCCGCGCGGCTCGGGCAGCCGGGGCCCGTTTGAGGCGAATCGAAACGGCAGGTGCATGGCATAGGCCGTGTCGGTCCCTACCACGTCGTCGATGTCGAGGGCTTCGAATATCAATGGGTTCAAGCCTCGTTGGAGGTCCACGGTATGGGTCCACCAACCGGTCGCCGGGTCGAAGGCCATGGGGTCCCCATTCAGGATCACTTGCTTGATCGACCGAAAGGAACTGGCCGAGACGCTGATGACCGTCGAAGCCTCAATGAGTACGACCGACAGATCCGGCTCCTCAATGGTGATGCTGGGTATGTTTACTTCGACAAACGGGCGTTCGCAGCCCGGTAGCAAGAGGCCGCCCAGGAGGAAGATCATGATCACTCCATGCCTCATCGGCTGTCGAAGAGATTTGTTATGCAACGGTGATGCCCGGTTAGCCATGGTAGAAACGGGAGCATTGTACCCGGTGGGCGAACATGGGTTCGAGCATGAATACGGCCTCCCTGCCTTGGTTACGGCATGTCCTTGTAGGTTACGTGTTCGAGCACGAGTCCGTGGGCCGGAGCTGCCGGTCCGGCCTGGCGTCGATCCTCAGAAGCGAGCACGCGGCGTACGTCGTCCACCGGGCGTTTCTCTCGACCTATCTGCATCAGCGTCCCGACAGCAGCACGCACCATGCCGTGCAGAAAACGATCTGCGACGATTGCGAAATGCCAGTCCCCGGAGCGTGCTTCCGGTACCCATTCGGCCCGTTCGACGGTGCAGATACGGTTCTGCGTCTCGGAGCGGGTGCGGCAGAGGGCGCTGAAGTTGTGCGTACCGAGCAGGGCCGTTGCGGCGCGGTTCATGCGGTCGAAGTCAGGGGCGGGGCGAACGTGCCAGCGCTGGTGCAGGTCCAGCGCGCGCGGCACCGTGCTGACGTAGTAGTGATAGCGCCGCCGCCGCGCATCGTACCGGGCGTGGAAATCATCGGGGGCGAGATCGACGGAGAGGATCGCGATGGCGGGAGGCAGCAAGCCGTTGAGCGAGCGGCACAGCCGAAACGCATCGAGAGGCTGTTCGATGGCGAAGTGGGCCACCTGTCCGCGCGCGTGTACGCCGGTGTCCGTACGCCCCGAGCCGATCACCGTGGGCCGTGTTTTCAGCACCACTTCCAGGGCTTTTTCGATTTCTTCCTGGATGGTGGGGCGGTCAGCCTGAATCTGCCATCCATGAAAGGAGGACCCGTCGTATTCGATCAGCAGGCGATAGGTCATGGGGGTGTATGATGGCCCGGGGGAGTCCGGTGGGTGTTGGAAAAAGAAAAACGCCCAACCCTATAAACAAGATCATGCTGTATTATTTTCTCCAGTGAACCTGGAGCTTTCGTCGTCATTCGCATGGCCTTTCCAACGCGCATCTATTTAACGGGTTTTATGGGCAGCGGCAAGAGCACCATCGGCTCGATCCTGGCCAACGTGCTCGGCTATGCCTTCCTCGATCTGGATCATGTCATCGCGGCACGAGTGGGTAAGAGTGTGCCGCGCATCTTTGCCGAGGAGGGCGAAGCGGTGTTTCGGGCGCTGGAGGCCGACTGCTTGCGTCGGACGGCTACGAACAGGCAGGTGGTCGTTGCCGTCGGCGGGGGCGCGCTCACGGTGGAGAAAAACCTGCAATGGGCGCTGGCGCATGGAACGGTCGTGTATTTGCACGTGCCGCTCGACCAGTTGGTCCAGCGCCTGCTTAGAGGACGCACCGTGCGTCCTTTGTTGCTGGATGAAGAGGGACAGGTGCTTCCCTATGCAATCCTGCGCGAAAAAATCAAGGGACTCATGGACCGTCGTGAGCCTTTTTACCAGCGCGCGCACCTCGTCGTCGAGACGGGCCGTGAGCGTGTGGGCCTCACGGTGGACACCGTCGTGTACGCTCTGAAGAAGTATAGCAGGGGGCAAAGGCCGTAAGAAGGAAAGACTATTTTATCCTACGGTTTTTGCTGCCTTTAAAACGGAGTGATTGACAGAAACATCATTGCTTTTTAAATGGGTCAAGTTAGCCCACAGCGTTATTTTTCCCTTAACTGGGGACAGCACGAAGGTGGCGTAGCCCGCTTCCAGGAATGCGCGGCTATCGGCCAGGACGAGCGTTCCGCAGGCAGAAAAATGCTGGGCTGCGTCGTCCGAGATCCCGCTCATAAGATAAATGATATTGCCATCTGCATTAGAAGCATCTCTGTCGTTGAAGCTAG
>JBHHWM010000109.1:0-14311 GCA_046756545.1 Rhodothermales bacterium
CCATGATACACCGGCAAGGTGACGATGAACGACGCCCCCTGACCCGACGTGCTGGATGCCGTGATGGTCCCTTGATGACGTTCTACGATCCGCCGACAGATCGCCAGGCCGACCCCTGTTCCGGGGTATTCGCTCCGGCCATGGAGACGCTGAAAAGGAGAAAAAATACGATCCAGGTATTTCTCGTCGAACCCGATCCCGTTGTCCTGTACCTGAATACGGCACACCGGCTGAGAGCTTCCCGGAGACAGTTCGTCGCTATGCACCACCTCGCCTGTCACGCTCACCATCGGCGACGTACCCGCCTGGTGGAATTTGATGGCGTTCCCGATCAAGTTTTGGAAGAGTTGCCGCATCTGAGTCGGGTCGGCTTCGAGGGAAGGCAACCCCCCGATCACCACTTCACCGTCCACTTCCCTGATTCGATACTCCAGATCCGAGAGTACGCCGGCGAGGACAAGGTTGAGATCAATAATGGAGAACGCCTGACCTCGGGTAGATACTCGGGAGATAGCCAGCAGGTCATTGATCAGGACCGACATACGCAGGGCGGCATCCTGCATGCGATCGAGATAATACAGGCCGTTTTCGCCCACGATGGCCTCGTAATCTGTACTCATCAGGTCGGCGAAAGCGCGAATCTTGCGAAGGGGTTCCTGCAAGTCGTGCGAGGCCACATAGGCGAAATCCTGCAATTCGCGGTTCCGTTGGTGGAGCGCGACGTTGGCCCGCTCCAGTTCAACGGTGCGCTCGGCAACGCGCCGTTCGAGCGATTCGTTCAACGCTTTGAGTTGCTGCTCCGAGCGATGCCTCTCGATGGCGATAGCAGCCGGTCGCTTCAGCATCGAGACCAGCTGCCGGTGGTCCGGATCCGGCTCGGTCGGCTCGGGGTAATAGACGGCGAACGTGCCCAGCACCTCCCCCGTCGTTGCAATAATCGGAGTGGACCAGCAGGCACGGAGACCATGAGGCAGCGCCAGCGCCCGATAGTCCGTCCACAAGGGGTCGGTTGCAACATCCGAAACGATGACGGTTTCTTTCCGAAAAGCCGCCGTGCCGCACGACCCGGCGCGTGGACCGACGGCCAGGCCGTCTACCGCCTGTGTATAGCTCTCCGGCAAGCTTGGGGCCGCCCCGTGACGTAAATGCTTTCCGTCTTCATCGAGTAGCCATATTGAGGCAAACAGGAGATCGTCGGATAGTTCTTCTATAGTGTGGGCGAGTATCTCAAGAATCTGAGCTAGCGGCGCCCCCTGCGCTATCAGTTCGAGCACACGCTTTTGCCCGCTCAGCAACATCTCCGCTCGTTTTCGCTCGGTAATATCACGTGCTACGGCCTGGAAACCCACCACCTCCTCTTCGTGCACAACGAGCTGCACCTTTTGTCCAAGCCATAACTCTTTGCCCGTTACTGTAATCCCTGGAAATTCGTAATACGTACTCGCAATCCGGTCTTCCAACTGGCGTCTGTAGATGGCCAGCGCATCCTGCCTGTAGTCTTCTCGGACAAGGCGTAGAAAGTGCGTACCCACAATATCTTCTTCCGAGTACCCCATCAGGCGAAGAGCTACCGGATTGGCATAGGTAAAGCATCCCTTGAGATTCGCTTTATAAATGATATCGTTCGCATATTCGACGAGTTGTTTGTACCGCTCTTCGCTGGCTTGTAATGCTTGCTCTGCCAGCTTGCGCTCGGTGATGTCTTCGGAAATGCCGAGTAAGTATTCCGGATTTCCCTCTTCATCGAGAATCGGAATTTTCTTCGTATGCAGCAGGCGCGTGCCCTGGTGCCGGGTGTGGATGGGCTCTTCAGGGATGTCCACCATGGTCCCACCAGCGAGCACTTCCCGGTCCTTCCCAGTAAAAAAATCGGCCTCTTCCTTGGGGAAGAAATCGTAGTCGTTCCGGCCTACTAACTCTTCTTCGGTATAGCCAATCAGTTCCTCACAGGCACGGTTCAGGCTCACAAAGCGAAGATCCTTCGCCTCCTTGACAAAGACCATGCTGGGCAGGTTACCCACAATGGAATAGAGAAATCGTTCGCTCTTGCGTAGCGCTTCTTCCGCTCTTTTCCGTTCGGAGATATCCTCAATCACATCCACGGAATAACACGGCGTCCCTCCAGCATCTCGGATCAGTGAAACCGTGGTGAGTGCCCAGACGATGCGACCGTCTTTTCCGACATAGCGCCTCTCGTGCCGGTAGCTCTCAATTTCGCCGCTAAGCAGGGTGCGAAAGAAAGCGTAACTCGGATCATAATCGTCGGGGTGAATAATGTCGGCATACGTCTTGTGTCGTAGCTCTCTTTCGGTATAGCCAAGGAGGTGCTGGAGGGCTGAATTGGTCTCGAGGATCGAGCCATCGGCCACGTTGCCCATAGCGACACCAACGCCCCCATGAAAAAAGATCCCCTTAAACCGTTTCTCGCTCTCCAGTAGAGCTTCCTCGACACGCTTGCGCTCGGTGATATCTTCCTGAGCCACCACCACACGAACCGGCCCTTCGCTCTGAAATCGGTTGGCATGCATGACAAACCAGCGCTTTTCTCCCAGGCAAAAACTGGGATACTCCACGGTAAACGCCTCTTGCCGCCGTTCGAGAAGATTCCGCAGCCCCTCGGCTACCTCTACCGATCCCTCTACGTTCCTCTCCGCAGCGGCCTCGGTCACCGACAGGTAATCCTGCCCAATCCAGGGCCGGCTCAGGCTGGCGGAATCATCTCCGGCGAAGCGACGCCAGGCCTCGTTGACGGCAATGATGCGGCCCTGCTCATCTAACACAGCGATGTGGACCGGCAGCGCATTGAGAATCGACCGGAGAAAGTGCCAGGATGTCTCCACATCTTCTCCCGACGCTTCCGGTAGCGAAAGCTCCCGCCCCACAGCCAACACGGCGTCATGTCCTCCCAACCTGAACAACCGTGCATCTACTTCCACCGGCACGCGTTGCCCATTCTTCGTCAGGTACGTCCATTCAGAGACCGTGTTATTCCCTTTCAACAGGGTGGCGATAGACCCGGACACATCCCCCCCCTCCGGATCCACAATGTCGCAAACAGACATCGACGACAGTTCTTCACGGGAATAGCCCAGTCGCTCACACGCCGTGGTGTTGGCCTTGATGACTGGACCCGGCGTTCCTTCGGAGGTCAGTCGATAGACCAGGACCAGATCCTCCGCCTTCGTGACAAGCTCCTGATACGCCTGTCCTTCTTCTATTCCCGCCCCGTCCGACGCCGCCTCGACGCACGAAGCACGGTTCTCGAACATGCGTTCGAAGAAGCGATCAAAGGCCTGCTGCCCTGCCGACAATTCGTGCTCTTCAACCTCCACACTTGTACTCTCGGCACGATCCGACCGGGCTTTCTGATGGGTCTCCTTTGTCTCCATTCTCTTATTCATCGAGCGCAGGCGGACAGCGCAATGAACGAGCCAGGACGTAAAACACGTCTCGTAAGTATCGGTATTCAGGAAGCCCGGTGCAATGGGTCTGCGCCGTCACAGGAGCAGTAAGCCGGCCCCGATAGCCGTCATTACGAATGAAGAGGGAATAATGGCAACCGCCGTGCACCAGGCAAATCGGCTGAACTTCACGCCCATGGCACCGGGCAGGATCGTCGCGAGGTGGCCCCCTGCATACGGTACGAAACGTGATCCGATAATAAAAACAGGATGTTCGACAGGAAAACGCCGGAGTCGTTCCGGCGAACGTGCCATCCAGCCTTCGAGATCAAAGTCTTTTTGAAGACGGCGACCTATGCCGTACTGGATAAAGGAACCCAGGAACCACCCGATCCAGCTCAGCATCGTCCCCAGCCAGAATCCATACACACTTCCGTTGGCAATGCCCATGAGATCCGAGGGCAACGGCATCACCGCTAACACGGCATGGATCGGAACCGAAACGGCCGGTGCGAGCAGCCCGAAGCGATGCCACAACTCGGCAGGTCCCCCCAGCGACTCAACCCACCGAGCCAGAAAAAAACCGATGAGTACAAGGCCGAGAAGGAAATAAATTGTCTGAGAGGTAACGACGCGACGAAGCATGGCGGCAAGAGCCGATACGGCTCGAATCGGGGTCCATTCAATTCGCTCGACAACGACTAGCATCAACGCCTTCGGAAAGGCTAGGCTCCCTGCCACCTGAATCTACAGACTGAGACCGCCCCTATCCCGTCGCGGAACATGTCATTTCAGGGAAGCTTCCGTCTTCACATTGACCGGCTCCCATACGAATGAGATAATACCGGATACCATCGACCAGCGCCTGCCGACTTGCTTCCAGAATGTTGGCCGAGACGCCGACCGTATGCCAGCGTTGCTCCGCAGCACGATGTTCGATGAGCACACGCACCACCGCAGCGGTGGCATCTTCGGGATTCAGCACCCGCACTTTATAGTCGGCCAGGCGGACGTGTTGCAGGCTCGGGTAGAACCGGCACAGCGCCTTGTGCAACGCCTGCGACAACGCATCTACCGGCCCAATCCCTTCGGCAACGGCCAGCTCGCGATGGCTTTGCACCTGCACAACGATGGTCGCTTCGGAGCACTCCACACCGGAGCCGTCTTTCTCGCTCCGCACCCGCAGGCGCTCCAGCGTGAAAAAGTCCGTCCGCTCGCCCTGTATGGTACGGAGCAGCAGTTCGAACGACGCTTCGGCTCCCTGGAACTCGTACCCCAGATGCTCCAACTCTTTGATACGATCAATGGCCCGGCGTGCCTGCTCGTTTTCCTCCAGGGTAATACCAAACTCCGCCGCTTTGTAACGCACATTGCTCCGGCCCGAGAGGTCCGAAACTAATACACGCCGCCGGTTACCGACGACTTCAGGGTCCAGATGCTCGTACGCACGGGGATCCTTCATCACGGCGGAGACATGAATGCCTCCCTTGTGGGCAAAAGCACTCCGCCCCACATACGGCACCCGGTCGACAGGGTCGAGGTTGGCCACTTCGTTGACGAAGCGCGACAGGTCGGTCAGTTGCGCCAATTGCGCCGGATCAACACATGCAAAATCCATCTTTAGCTGAAGCCCGGCGACAACGGCGCACAGGTCGGCGTTCCCCGTACGCTCGCCGATCCCGTTGATGGTTCCCTGAACGTGCCGCGCCCCTGCTTCTACAGCCATCAGCGAGTTGGCCACGGCGCAACCTCCGTCGTTGTGCGCGTGAATACCGACGGGACTATCGAAGTGCAAACAAACCGTTTCCACCACGCGGTAGATATCAGGGGGCAACGTTCCGCCGTTCGTGTCGCAGAGAACGAGCACATCGGCCCCTGCTTCGGCGGCGGCCCGCAACGTATGGAGCGCATAGACCGAATCGGCGTGGTAACCGTCGAAGAAATGTTCGGCATCGTAGATGACACGCTTGCCGTGCCCCTTGAGAAAAGCCACGGATGAGGCAATCAGGTCCAGGTTTTCTTCGAGCGAGACGCCGAGCGCCACTGCGGCATGTAGCGTCCAACTCTTCCCGAAAATAGAAACCGTCGGGGTGTTGGCTTCCAGCAAGCACCGAAGGTTGGGATCTTCCTCGGGCCGGTTACCGGCGCGGCGCGTCGATCCAAAGGCACACACCTGCGCATGCGTCCAGGCCACCTCCTTCGCCTGCTCGAAGAACGCATAGTCTTTCGGATTGGAACCCGGCCATCCCCCTTCGATCACGTCGATACCGAACGCATCGAGCCGTCCGGCAATGCGGAGCTTGTCTCTGACGGTGAGGGTGACGTGCTCGCCCTGCGTGCCGTCCCGGAGGGTGGTGTCGAACAGTTCGATCCTGGATGGTCGCATGCTTCCGATGGATTGTCTTCGATGAGGGTGTTCCGCTTTTCGGGATGATCAGGTCGCTATCAGGCCGGCCCGACGCGCATACTCAAACACATTACCGGCCTTGAGGATATCGGCCACCTCTCCGAGAGGGTGGAGCATGTATTCCTCGCCGGTCGTAAGATTCGTCAGCCGAGCCGACGACGTATCGAGTTCCAGTTTGTCGCCGGTGCGAATCCGGTCGATGAGCCTGACGGTGGATTCAAACGGCACGACAAACCCGCCATCGACGGCATTGCGGTAGAAAATACGGGCGAAACTCTCGGCCACTACAGCCTCGGCTCCGGCTTCCCTCAGAGCAAACGGCGCATGCTCGCGAGACGAACCGCAGCCGAAGTTGCCGCCGGCGATGATGATGGTATAAGGGCTCTTATAGGCATCCGGCTCGGTGAAGGGCTGCCCCCCGCGAGGCAATCCCTGTCCGTTTGTTGGGATGCCGCTCATCGCATAGCGCCCGTACAGCCTGCGCTCCTCCGGCTTCTTGAGGCTATACACCAGATGCTCGGCGGGGATGATCTGATCCGTATCGACGGCATCACCGACGACGTAGGCCAGACCGCGTATGGTCTCTTTCATGGCTTTCGTTGAAACGGATTCTCGTTGACCTCACCCCGGCGGCGTACATCCTCCATCACATCGCGCGGGTCGGTGATGACGCCGGTCAGGGCCGAGGCCGCGACCGTCAGCGGCGAAGCCAGGTAGACGGACGCCTGCTTCGAACCCATCCGACCGGGGAAGTTGCGGTTCGTCGTCGAGATGACCACCTCATTGCCGTGTGTCCGACCGAATGTATCCGACGGCCCCCCCAGGCACGCCGCGCAACTCGATGGACCGATCCGGCAGCCCGCCTGTTCGAAGATGGAATAGATCGATTCGCCGTCGACAATGGTCGCGTGCATCGCCCGTTCGACCTCGGTCGTCGCCGGCACGATATAGGTGTCTATGCGAACCTCCCGACCGTTCAGCACCCGTGCAGTCGCCTCGAAATCTTCGAGCTTACCCCCTGTGCAACTCCCCACGTAGGCCCGGTCGAGTCGTGTCCCCGCCACCTCGCTGACGGTGGCTTTGTTGTCGGGGCGGTGAGGTTTGGCTACAACAGGTTCCATCGTCGAGACATCGTAGGTATACTCGGCGCGATAGCGCGCATCGGGATTGCCGTATACGGCCTCGAAGGGTGCCTCCGTGCGCGCGCGGACGTAGGCGAGGGTCTTCTCGTCCGGTGCAATGATGCCGTTCTTGCCTCCCGCCTCAATGGCCATGTTGGTGAGCGTCATTCGCTCCTGCATCGACAGGTCGTAGACCGCCTCGCCGTCGAACTCCATGGCGCGGTAGGTGGCCCCGTCGCAGCCGATGTCGCCGATGACGGCGAGGATTAAATCTTTGGCCATCAAGTAGGGCGGCAGGCTCCCTTCGAAGACGAACCGCATCGTTTCGGGCACTTTCACCCATATTCTGCCCGTGCCCATGATCAGCGCCGCATCCGTGTTGCCAACCCCCGTCGAAAAGAGGCCGAAAGCCCCGGACGTGCAGGTGTGGCTGTCCGTCCCGATGAGAACCGAACCGGGCCGGTTGAACCCTTCCTCGGCCAACCCGATATGACAGACCCCCTTGTAGCGCTCCGTCCCAACGTCGTAGAAATGCGGCAGCTTCTGTGCCTGTGCAAAGTCGCGGAGCACCTCGATATTCCGGTTCGCGTGGTGATTATTCGTAAAAATGTAGTGGTCCGGCATGACAACCACTTTATCTCGATCCCACACCCTGGCGTCCTCTCCAAATTCGCGCTTGAAGATGTCGATGGTGGGTGGCCCGCACACATCGTGCGTCATCAGGATGTCTACGTCGATCCAGATGTTGTCCCCCGGAGCAACGCGGTTGCGTCCGGCGTGCCGAGCCAGGATTTTTTCTGTAAGGGTCATGAGTTAATCACAAGGAGTCAGGAGACCTTGACACGGTGTTGCACCAGGTTCTTTGCTTTTCTCGGGTTCCCGTTCTCAGGAAACACCGCCCTGGAACGATTGCATGATGCCGTCACTCACGAACGCGACACTATGCTCGTCGGCGCGGCTGGCTTCTAGCTGATTCAGGGCTTCGATGTAGGCGTCGGCAGAAGCACATAAGACATCGGTGTCGCACGCAATACCACGGAAGTAAGCCCCCGCGTGGCTGATGAGTACGGTAACCTCGCCCATCGCATCGGCTCCTTCGGAAATCGAGCGAATCGAGTAACTGATCAGATCGTGCGCGCTTCCCGTTGCCTGGTCGATGGCCCGGTAGATAGCGTCAACCGGCCCATCGCCGGATGCGGTTTCTTTACTGGTGGCGTCTGCGGCGTGATGATAGACCAGCACTTCGGCTTTCGGCTTGCGCCCGGTACCCGTCGATACGCGCATCTGATCCAGCCGAAAATGCGGCGTCGCCGGTGTCGTCGCGCCTCCATCGACAAGGTGAATCAGGTCCTCGTCGTAGATTTCCTTTTTTTGATCGGCCAGGGCCACGAACCGCTGGTAGATATCCTCCTCTTGCTCGGCGACCACGCGAATCCCCAGTTTTTCCAGGCGGCTGAACAGGCCGTGCCGCCCCGAATGCCGTCCCAACCGGATCGATTCGCCGTCCTGGCCGACATCCTCGGCTCGCATGATTTCGTAGGTTTCGCGGCTTTTCAGGACGCCGTGCTGATGAATACCGGCTTCGTGGCTGAACGCATTCCGACCCACAACGGCCTTGTTGGGCGGCACCGGGAAACCGGTCGCTATCGAAACCATTCGGCTGGATTCGGCCAGAAGGCGGGTGTTGACCTGCGTGCGCAGCCCCAGGTGTTTCTCGCGAACCTTGAGGGCCATCACCATCTCTTCAAGCGATGCGTTGCCGGCCCGCTCGCCGATCCCGTTGATCGTGCATTCGACCTGTCTGGCACCGGCCAGCACACCGGCCAGCGAGTTGGCCACCGCCAGGCCGAGGTCGTCGTGGCAATGGGTCGAGAGCACCACGTAATCCGGGATGGCGCAGCGTTCCTGGACGGTGCTGAAGAAGTCGGCGTATTCGTGCGGCACGCAGTAGCCCGTGGTATCGGGGAGGTTGATGGTCGTAGCTCCGGCGGCCACTGCAGTACTCACCACCTCACACAGGAAGCCGGGATCCGTACGGCCTGCATCTTCGGCGCTGAACTCCACGTCGTCCGTGTAGGTGCGGGCCAGCCGAACAGCCTCCTCGGTCATGCGCAGGATGGTCCGGCGCTTTTCGCCCATCGACGCACCGTACCGTGTGTCGCCAAACTTGGCGTTGATGTGGATATCGCTGGTAGCGATGAAGGTGTGTATGCGCGTATTCGTACCCGTCACGAGGGCCTCACCGGCAGCTTTCACGTCGGCCTCGACGGCCCGCGCGAGGGCGCAAATGACCGGCCCCTCGATCTCCCGCGCGATGCGCTGCACCGCCTCGAACTGAGCAGGCGACGAGATGGGGAAACCTGCTTCAATAATATCGACGTTCAGGCGAGCAAGCTGGTGCGCAATCTTCAGTTTCTCGGCAATGGTCATGGACGCGCCGGGGGCTTGCTCCCCGTCACGCAGCGTCGTATCAAATATGATGATCTGGTCTTTCATGGACTGTTATCTCGGGTGTATGAGATGATTGAAAATGAAAATGTTTTCTGTTCAACGCGCCCGGCTCGCAGCATCCAAGACCTTATCTCGGAAGCACTCCCGACGACCCGGACGCCCGATAAGTCGAGGGGTCCCGCGTCCCGGCGAGGCCGGTGCACTAACCCGACCTCCGTGGAGTCGATCTTCATGTAATTTCATTGCACGACCTCCGATAGCGTCTGTATGACCACGTTCGCCACGTAATCGCCCATATCCGAGGTTGACACAGAAGAGCCGCCTTTTCCGGTGAGATCGGCAGTCCTGAACCCGGCATCCAGGGCCGCCGCCACACTACGACGAACGGCCCGGGCCGCCACGGCTTCGCCCAGTTCATCCAGTAGCATCGCGCTGCTGAGGATGGCCCCGATAGGATTGGCTTTTCCCTGCCCGGCGATGTCCGGAGCGCTGCCGTGCACCGGTTCAAAAAGCCCGACCTGCCCGCCCACACTCGCCGACGGCAACAGGCCCAGCGACCCCGGTAGCGTCGCCGCCAGGTCGGACAGAATGTCGCCGAAGAGATTCCCCGTCACAACCACGTCGAATTGGCGGGGGTCGCGCATGAGTTGCATCGCGGCATTGTCCACATACAGGTGGTTCAGGGTGATGTGCGGATATTCGTCGCGCCGCACCTGTGTCACCACGTCCCGCCAGAGTTGCGAAACCTCCAGGACATTCGCCTTGTCAACCGACGTCACGCGCCCGGCCCGCCGTTCCGCCCAGGTGAAAGCGAGACGGGCGAGACGGGCGATTTCCTGTTCGGCATACCGCATCGTGTTCGCCGCAACGCGTTCACCGCCTGTCTTCATCTCGCCGCGTGGTTCGCCGAAATAGATACCCCCCGTCAGTTCGCGGACGATAAGCACGTCGGTTCCTGCCACGCGTTCGGCACGTAACGGGGAATACGCCGCCAGACTCGATGACACCCCCACCGGACGCAGGTTGGCGAACACGCCTAGCCCTTTGCGCAACTTCAGCAATCCACGTTCGGGCCGCTTACTACCTTTCCGGTCGTCCCAGGCGGGGCCGCCCACGGCACCCAGAAGCACCGCGTCGGCTTTTCGGCAGGACGCCAGCGTTACATCCGGTAGAGGGTCATCGCACGCGTCGAGGGCAGCGCCACCCACCAGGCACTGCTCGAACGCGAGTGAGAAGCCGCTTGCCGAGGAGGCCGCCTTCAGCACACGGATGGCTTCATCCGTCACCTCGGGCCCGATGCCGTCTCCCGGCAACACGGCGATATGGTAGATCTTGGAGGAACTCATGTCTTATTTCTCAGAACGAGAGGCCATCATATCGCGACAGGCGACGTTAACGTATCGGTCTCTTCCTTCGGGCGGAGCCAACTCATCATCTTGCGGAGTTTCTTGCCTACCGCTTCGATAGGATGATGGCCCGAGGCCGCACGCAGCGTGTTCAGCGTTGCTTCTCCCGACTCGCACTCGGCAATCCACTCCCGGGCAAATACACCGGATTGAATCTCGGCCAGGATCTGCTTCATCTCCTGTTTGACGGACTCGCCGATCACACGCGGACCTCGGGTGTAGTTGCCGTATTCGGCCGTATCGCTGACGGAGTAGTTCATGTATTCGAGCCCGCCTTCGTAGTACAGATCCACGATGAGCTTCAGTTCGTGCAGCACCTCGAAATAGGCCAGTTCGGCGGGATACCCTGCCTCGACGAGGGTCTCGAAACCGGCCTTGATCAGCGCTTCCGAGCCGCCGCACAACACCGCCTGCTCTCCGAACAGGTCGGTCTCCGTTTCGTCTTTGAAGGTGGTTTCGATCACCCCGGCGCTCATCCCGCCGATGGCGGCGGCGTAGCTCAACGCGAGCGCAAGGGCTTCGCCGGACGCATCCTGAGCCACGGCCACCAGGCAGGGCACGCCGTTGCCTTCTTCGTAGGTTCGCCGCACCAGGTGTCCCGGCGACTTCGGAGCTACCATGAACACGTCCACACCTTCCGGCGGCTCGATCTGGCCGTAGTGAATATTGAAGCCATGGCCGAAACCGAGGGCTTTACCGGGATGCATGTGCGCGGAGATGTCGGCTTCATACACCCGCTTCTGGTGTTGATCCGGCACGAGGATCATGATCACGTCGCCCCAGGCAGCGGCCTCTGCGATAGACATAACCCGGAGGCCCCCGGCACGGGCCTTCTCCGTCGAGGGCGAGCCGGGACGTAGCCCTACGGCTACTTCAGCACCGCTATCGGCCAGGTTGAGCGCGTGGGCATGACCCTGGCTCCCGTAGCCGATGACAGCCACCTTCTTTTTCCAGATAATCGAGGGATCAGCGTGATAATGGACGTTCATAGGTTCATTGGTCGTAGTTGTTAATTCTGTTGACGAGGATGGAGGCAGAACGGCAGCCACGGCGGCTTATCCTCTGCCCTGCACGGTGCGACGCATGGCCACCCGGCCGCTCCGTGCCACTTCCGCAATGCCGTGCGGCCGCATCATGTTGATGAAGGCATCGATCTTCTGGCCGGGGCCGGTGATCTCGAACGTGATGATGTCCGGCGAAATGTCGACCACCTTGCTTCGAAAGATGGTGCCCACATCCATGATTTCTGCACGGCTATCGGTCGAATAGCGAACCTTAAGCAGGCACAATTCGCGCTCGACATAATCCACGCTGGTCAGGTCGTCGATGTGGAGGGTATCGATGAGCCGGTTGAGCTGTCGCAGGATCTGCGCGATGACACGGTCGTTGCCCGTCGTGACGATGTTCATGCGCGAGATGCCCGTATCGTCCGTCTCGCCCACGGTCACACTCTCCAGGTTGAAACCTCGGGCCGAGAACATGTTGACCACCCGGATGAATGCCCCGATGGTGTTCTCGACGAGCACCGTGATGGTGTGCCGGTGGATGCGTCCGGTGTCTCCGGGTTCGACGGGCTCGCCCGCTGCTTTCTTGCGAATGATTTGCTGTGACGTCAGGGTCAGCGTTTCAGTAATCATGGCGTTGATTTTTATAACTTTCGTTGGGCTAGACGAACGAATTCGGGGTGAGCCGCCGGGTGATCATCTCGCCGGTTGAAGCTCCGGCAGGCACCATCGGGAAGACCATCTCTTCTTTCACGACCTGGAATTCCATCACGACGGGACGGTCGTGGACCTTCCACGCCGCGTCGATAACCGCGTCGACTTCGTCCGGCTTGGTGGCCCGCAGACCGACGCAGTGATACGCTTCGGCCAGCGCGACGAAATCCGGGTTGGTGCTTGAGAGGTCGGTGTGGCTGAAGCGGTTTTCGTGGAAGAGTTCTTGCCACTGGCGCACCATGCCGAGAAAGTTGTTATTCATAATAACGACTTTGATCGGTAGCCCGTGCGCCGCCGCCACACTCAACTCCTGGGCGTTCATCACGAAGCCGCCGTCGCCATTGATCGAGATGACCGGTACATCGAGCCCCATGGTTCGGACACCGAAGGCCGCCCCTACGGCAGCCGGCAGGGAGAACCCCATCGTGCCGAGTCCGCCGGAAGTGATGTGAGACCGGGGCCGGACGTACTGGAAGTACTGGGCCGCCCACATCTGATTCTGCCCTACATCCGTGACGACAACCGCCTGTCCTTTCGTCTTCTCACGAAGTCGCTCTACGACAAACTGAGGGCGAAGCTGTCCGTCTTGCTCGTAGTTCAGCGGACATTCTTGCCGCCATGCGTCGATCTCTGCCAACCAGATCGACGTGTCTTTCGGCTCGACGAGGCAACGAAGGTGCTCCAGCACGGTTTTTACATTGCCCACGACGGCGCAGTCGGCGTAGACGTTTTTCGAGATACAGGAGGGGTCAATGTCGATATGGATAACTTTGGCGTTGGGTGCCCAGGATTCCAGCTTGCCCGTCACCCGGTCGTCGAAACGTGCTCCGGCGGCGATGATCAGATCGCAGTGCTGTACGGCCTGGTTGGCCCACCAGGTGCCGTGCATACCGAGCATGTGTACCGAGAGCGGATCGTCTTCCGGGAAAGCTCCCAATCCATGCAGCGTCGTCGTCACCGGAATCCGGGTGTAGCGAGCAAGATCAGTAAGAATCGCAGACGCTCCTGCATTGATCACACCCCCTCCCGCATAAAACAGGGGCCGCCGAGATTCCAGGACCATGCGAGCCGCTCGCTCTATCTTCCCCGGCTGTCCCTCCTCTACCACGTTGTATCCGCGCAACGACACGTCGTCGGGATACTCGAACGTCGCCTCAGCCAGCAATACGTCTTTCGGCAGATCCACCACCACCGGACCCGGGCGCCCTGTGCGCGCGATGAAATAGGCCCGCCGAACCGTACGCGCCAACTCCCGCACGTCCCGCACCAGAAAACTGTGCTTGGTGATACTCCGCGTGACGCCTATCGTATCGCATTCCTGAAAGGCGTCGTTCCCGATGAGATGTGTCGGAACCTGACCGGTGAAGACCACCATTGGCACCGAATCCATGAACGCGTCGGCAATGCCCGTGACGGTATTGGTCGCGCCCGGCCCGCTCGTGACGAGCACGGTCCCTACCTGACCGGTCGCTTTTGCATAGCCTTCCGCCGCGTGGGCTCCGCCTTGCTCATGGCGCACCAGCACATGCTTAAGGTTGGGCTTGATGCGGGCCATCTCGTCGTAAATCTTGATAACGGCACCGCCGGGATGCCCGAAGACGACCTGCACGCCTTCGGCTTCGAGGGATCGGAGAAAGATCTCCGCACCGCTCATCGGTACAGGGTGGACCTCTACTGCTGGATTCGGTGCCGGCAGATGGTCGCCGACGCATGGCGTCGTATGCGTTGGCATGATGCTTCGCTGTTGCATAGCCTAGCTACCTATCACTTTCAGAGATAGGGTTGAAAAACCACTCGTATCGGGTGT
>JBHHWM010000110.1:0-14283 GCA_046756545.1 Rhodothermales bacterium
CGAGGACGAAGTTGAGTTTACCGGGACGATTACGTCGATAGAGACGGACGGCCTGACCGTAGACACTACCTTCTTCCTGGTGACCGACGAGACCGTCGTACTCGACGATGACAACAATGTCATTGCGTTCGAAGATCTGGTCGTGGGGATGCTCGTCGAGATCCGGGGAGAGCGCGACGGCGACGGGGTGCTGCGGGCCACGCGGATCAAGATTGAGGATCAAGACGAGGACGAGGTGGAAGTCACGGGTGCCATCGAGCAGATCGGCACGGACAGCCTGGTCGTGGCAGGGATCCTTTTCGTGGTGGATGAGAACACCCAGGTGCTCGACGATGATAACCAGCCTATCTCCTTTGCCGATCTCGTGGTGGGAATGATTGTCGAAGTCGAGGGCGACGTGCAGCCGGACGGTACCGTGGTTGCTCGTAAGATCAAGATTGAGGACCAGGACGAAGACGAGGTGGAAGTGACCGGGACCATCGAGGAGATTGGTGCAGACCATCTCGTCGTGGCGGGCATCACTTTCTTTGTCGATGAAAACACGATCATCCTGGACGACGATGACCAACCGCTCACTTTTGCGGATCTGATCGAGGGGATGCTCGTCGAGGTTCAGGCCGAGCGGCAAGCCGACGACAGCCTCCTGGCGACGGAGATCGAGGTGGAGGACCGGATAGAAGATGAGGTGGAAGTGACCGGAGTGATCGAGGCGCTTTCTGATGATACCATCGTGGTGCTCGGGCGGACATTCCAGGTGCTGTCGGGCACCGTGATCCTGGACGACGAGGGGAACCTCATCTCGCCGGCGGATCTGGCCGTGGGGCAGACGGTCGAGATTCGGGGCAACTTGTTGCCGGGGGGCGATCTGGTCGCCTTACGCATCCAGTTGGAGGATGGGGCGGCGAGCACCCTGCGCGTCGTCGGGCCTATCGAGTCGATTGGCGCGAACACGCTGGAAGTCATCGGCATCCACTTTTTCACCGACGCCGCCACGGTCATTCTTGATGCGCAGGGTATTGCCATTTCGCTCGGCGACCTTGTCGTTGGACAAACCGTGGAGGTAGAAGCCGTGGGGCAACCCGACGGGACCCGCCTGGCCACGCAGGTCGAGGTGGAGGACGTGACCATCGTAGCCGCCGTCATCAGCGAGGTGAGTGAAGGAGGCATCACCCTGCTCGATACGCCTTTTGCCGTGGCCGAGAATACCCTGGTGCTGGGAGAAGGCAACACCCTCCTCGATCTGTCGGTCCTGGCACCGGGGCAGTTTGCCGCCGTGCGCAGTGTGGCGGGGGCCTCAGGTCCCGTGGCGACCAAGATCAAGTTGCTCGGGAGCGGGACCCTGGTACCGACAGCCCTCGAAGATCCTCACGTGGCGGTGCCGCGCTCGTTCGAACTCCACCAGAATTATCCCAATCCCTTCAATCCGAGCACGACCATTACGTTCGAGATCCTGAATGTGCAGGCCGGGGATCGGCACGTTTCGCTCAGTATCTACAATGTGCTGGGGCAGCGGGTGCAGACGCTCGTGCAGGGGATTCTTCCTGCCGGGGTTCACCGCTATGAGTGGGATGCGCGTGATGCCGGAGGTAACCCGGCGGCGAGCGGGTTGTATTTGTATCGTCTCCAGGTAGGAAAACAGGTGCAAACGCGTACCATGATGTTCCTCAAGTAAGCAGGAGTCGACCACAGTACTTTGTAGCGGAGGCGGTACCTCGCCTTCTTCATCCGATGACACACCAACCATTCGATACCATGCATACACATAGATTCTCACGGGTCGCCGGCCTCTTCCTGGCGGCTCTGTTCCTTCTCCCGGGCATCACCGGATGCGACAGCAACGATGCCGGCTTGGACGGTGCCGAGGGCGTTCGCACGGAACTGCGCTTTAAGACGACGGCGTCGGGAGCCGGGAAAAGCGCTTCTCACGTCGAGGTCGAAGAAGCCAAAATCCTGCTCAAGACGGTGAAGTTCAATGCGGAGGAGGGCGAGGAATACGAGTTCAAGACCGAGAGCTTTGTCGTTAACCTCGACCTGACGGGCCAGGCCAATACGGTGGCGGTGGGCACGGTGCCGCCCGGTGCCTACGAGCGCGTCACCTTCAAAGTCCACAAGCCGGAAGACAACGAGGACGTCCCGGATCCTGAATTCAAGCAGGGTACCAGCGGCGACCAGCGGTTCTCGGTGATCATCCGGGGCAACGTAGGAGGCGATCCGTTCGAACTCAAGGTGAACGATTCGATGCAGCAGCGCCTAGAGTTATCCCCCCCCCTGTTGATCGGCGAGAACGACAACATGGTCGTGGTAACCCTTCAGGCCGACGTGGAGCAATGGTTCGTCGGCGAACAAGGCCAGCCGCTCGATCCTCGTCTTGACGAGCATGAGGACGACATCGCCGACGCGATCAAAGATTCCTTCCGGGCGCTCGGAAACGACAACTGAGTTTCGTTGTGGCCTCTGGTATAGCAAGGGAAGCAGGGAGGTCACGGCGGGAGGAGACGGGGGAGGCATGAGCGGTAGGCATTGAAGAAGTGGGACATGCCTCTCCCGTTCCGTTTTTCTATAGTGGTTCTAATCGATCATTCAACGCTATATTCTGTAACTCGCGTTGTACCCTCCGGTCGCCACGTGGAAACGAGGCGCTTTCCTTCCTCGATGCGCCGTCTTCCCGGTTCGTCGTTTCTGCCCAAGAGGGACACAACGTAGGTTTCTGTAAGAGGGTCGGCTACTGATTGACAGGCTGATCTTGTGCGTACGATCCCGCAGTCCGACGGGCGTTCTATCTATGGATGATCCACATCGGCTTCAGCGAAAAACCCTTGCCCTTTTTCCTTTCTTACAAACGGCGAATGCCGCATTTCAAGAAGAGTTTTTTCGCCACGGCAGGCCCGCGACCTTGTCGCCGGGCGCATTCATCTGTATGGAAGGGACGCAATGTGCCTCCCTGCCGCTTGTTTTTTCGGGCACGGCCCGCGTGTACAAGATGGCAGAGACGGGGCGCGAGATTACGCTGTATCGGATCGAGCCGGGGGGAAGCTGTATCATCACGGCATCGTGCCTGTTGAGTGACAGGACCTTTCCGGCCTTCGCCGTCGCCGAGACCGAGGTCGAGGCCGTGCTCATACCGATGCCGGTCTTCCACGCGTGGTTCCGGCATCATGATGCCTGGCGGCGCTACCTGTTCGACCTGCTCTCCAGCCGGTTGGCGAGCGTGATCGAGCTGGTGGAGGAGGTGGCCTTTCAGCGCATGGATGTCCGGCTGGCGGCGTACCTCGTGCATGCCGCCGACGCGTCGGGCGAGATCGAGCGGACCCATGAGGTGGTGGCCGTCGATCTGGGAACGTCCCGGGAAGTAATCAGCAGGCTCTTGAAGGATTTTGAACGGAGGGGGTTCGTGGTCTTGTCGAGAGGGATCATCCGGGTTCGAGATCGCGAGGGCCTGCGTCGGAGCGTTAAAAAAGGATGACTCTGTGACCGGCATCACAGACAGGCATCGGTGCTCCTGCCTATCCTGACGGCGTAGAGCAAGAACAGTGCATCAACAGGACCGGGACGGCTATGCGTTCGAAAGGGCTCAAACTCTTGCTAGTCTGCCTGGTCTGCCTCGGCCTCGTCGCCGGGGGGGTGTTGTTCTTCGAAGCGTTGTTCTAGGCGTCTACGAGCGAACCATCTTCTCTCAACGACTGGAGGTAGGGGCCATGAAAAAAAACATGGGAACGATAGACCGCGCCATCCGCGTGCTGGTAGCTGTCACTGTGGGCGTGCTGTACTTCATGGGGCAGATCACCGGGACGGCAGCGCTCATCCTGGGCATTCTGGCGGGGGTGTTTGTGCTCACCAGCCTGGTCGGTTCATGCCCGCTGTATCTTCCGCTGGGCCTCTCGACGCGGGGGCAGGAAGCCGCCTAGCGGATGCTTGACAGGGACCGTGCAGGGTGGTTAGCTTTATCCTATATCTGCGATAAAGGATAAAGAGCCTATGCAGGCAAAAGCCGATCTGTTTGAAGTCGCCCTGGCCGATCTGGCGGATCAGGCCAGGGCGCTGGCGCATCCGGCCCGGCTGGCCATCCTCCAGGTTCTGGCCGAGCGGGGCACGTGTATCTGCGGTGAACTGGTGGACGCGCTGCCGCTGGCGCAGGCGTCCGTCTCGCGGCACCTCAAGGCCCTCAAAGAAGCCGGCCTGATTCGAGGAGAAATCGACGGGCCGCGTTCCTGCTACTGCCTCGATTACGAGGCCGTCCGGGCGCTGCGTGGCGAGATGGATGCCTTTTTCGCAGGGCTGCCGGAGGCTTCCGGCGGGCCGCTCTGCTGCTAACGATGCTACCCGGACGAGACCCGTATGAATCAGGACGTACCCGCTTTTCGCGCCTATCTGGCCGAAGCCATCGGCACCTTTGCGCTCGTCTTCGCCGGGACGGGCGCTATCGTTATTGACGCGGTCAGCGGCGGTGTGATTACCCACGTCGGCATTGCGCTCACCTTCGGCCTCGTGGTAATGGCCGTCATCTATGCGATTGGCGACGTTTCCGGCGCGCACATCAACCCGGCCGTCACGGTTGGATTCTGGGCGTCGGGACGCTTTCCGGGGAGGCGTGTGGTGCCCTATGCCGCCGCGCAGATGCTCGGTGCCCTGGGGGCGAGCGTGCTGCTGCGGGTGCTGTTCCCGCTTCAGGAAGGCCTCGGCGGAACCTATCCGTCAGGCTCCGCCGCGCAGAGTCTGGTGCTGGAAGTCGTGCTCACGTTTTTTCTGATGCTGGTCATCCTCTGCGTGGCGGTGGGCGCGAAGGAAAAGGGACTGATGGCGGGGACGGCCATTGGCGGTACGGTAGGGTTGGAGGCGCTCTTTGCCGGGCCGATTTCGGGAGCCTCGATGAACCCGGCTCGGTCGCTCGCACCGGCCCTTGTGACGTTTGATCTCTCGCACCAGTGGCTCTATATCGCCGCGCCGGTGCTCGGCGCGTTTGTGGCCGTCCTGGCCTACCGGGGCATCTATGGCGATTCGGTGTATCGCCTCTTTGGTCGGGCTGCTCCTCCTGTTTCCTCTCCCTGATTTTTGTGCGATACGCTATGACCCTCGGCATCTTCAGCGATATTCATGCGAATCTTCCGGCGCTCGAAGCGGTGCTCGCCGACTTCGACCGGCGGCGACCGGACATGCTCTTTTGCCTGGGTGACCTCGTGGGCTACGCGCCCTGGCCCAACGAAGTCGTCGAAGCCGTCCGCGCGCGCGGCATTCCCACCATCGCCGGCAACTATGACGAAGGCGTCGGCCTGCATTCGAGCGACTGCGGCTGCGCGTACAAGACGGCGGAGGACAAGGCACGGGGGGCGGAATCGATTGCCTTTACGAACGAGATCGTCACCGGCGAGACGCGGGCGTATCTGCGGGGGCTCCCTCGCCATCTGCGCATCGAGTTCGGCACGGGCGATAGCCGATGCTCGGTGCTGATGGTGCACGGCAGCCCGCGCCGGATCAACGAGTACCTGTTCGAAGACCGACCGGATCGGAGCTTCCTGCGCATGATGGCCCACGCCGGGGCCGACGTGATGCTCTTCGGCCACACGCACAAGCCGTATCACAAGGTGCTCGCCGACGAAGCCGAAGGAACGACGCGCTACCGCCACGCGATCAACACCGGCTCGGTAGGCAAGCCCAAGGACGGCGACCCGCGAGCGTGTTATGTGCTCATGCATACGGCGGATGATCCCGTGCCGACCGCGCCGGATACGATCCGCGTCGAGGTGGTACGCGTGGCATACGACGTGGAACGCGCGGCGCAGGCGGTTGAAGCCGCTCCATTGCCCGACGCTTTCGCGGATATGCTGCGCAGAGCGTATTAGCCTCTTTTGTATGCATCCGGTGTAGTGGTACGCGTGTTGGCGAGGGGTTGGAATCGTCTCCGGTGAGGCCGAGAACTTCCTTCTCGAATACGCGGATCACCTTGTGCCGGAGCAGTAGGAAATTGGAACTTTTGTGCATGTGAGGGAAAGCCTTACAGTCTGCTCGGGTTTCATCTTACAGCTTGCTTGTCCTTCATCTCACACTCGTTGACCGCATTTCTCTTGCAGACATTCCGCGCAGGCTTTTCTAACTAGATGCTGTAGTCTCACTCAACCGGTGGTAGTGGTTGAATCGTGTTTCAGGGGAAATCCCCCACAATGAAAGGGGGAAGCTCCCTATTTTGGCTCATATGCCTGCCTGCAATATTGGATCGACAAGATCCGATTAAGGATAATCGGGAGTCTGTCATCACGTTTGAAGCACTACCGAAAAAAAGAATTTTGCTCGAAGTCCTGAAAAACCATCGTATGCAAACCGATCAGAATATCGAAGTTTTCGTGCAGACGAGCGGTGTCAGGAACGACATTCGCGCAAACCTAAAGAGGTGTTCATCATGAAGTTATACAACGTATCCCCCCTCCGGATTTTAGCGATGTGCCTGGGTATGATGGTGATAACCAGTCCTGCCTGGTCACAGGGCACGAAGATCAGCGGGTACATGTTCGGCGACTTCTACTACGTCGCCTCCAACCATAATGAAGACCTGGAAGAGCGCAACGGATTCTGGTTCCGGCGCATCTACCTGACCTTCGATCAGAAAATCGCAGACAATTGGTCGGTGCGGCTGCGCGGCGAGATGAGCCAGCCCGGCGATTTTACGACAAAAGCCAAGATGACGCCCGTCGTCAAGGATGCCTACCTGAAGTGGTCCAACGGGCAGCACGAGGTCTACATCGCGTTGTCGTCTACGCCCACCTGGGGCCTTGTGGAGAAGATCTGGGGGTATCGCTCAGTAGAGAAGACGCCGCTGGATTTGTACAAGTTCGGCTCGTCGCGTGACATCGGCCTCGCGGCCAAAGGGAAGCTCGATCAGGACGGGAAGGTGAAGTATCACGTCATGGTGGGGAACGGCAGCAGCAACAGTTCGGAGAACAACAAAGGCAAGAAAGCCATGCTGTCGCTGGCGTTTGCGCCTGCGTCGGGCGTGACGCTCGAAGCCTATACCGACTATGAAGCCCGGCCCGGCGAAACGGACCGGTACACGTTCCAGGGCGCGCTGTTCTATCAGCAGAAGGCCGGACGGGTCGGCGTCCAGTTTGCCCGTCAGATCCGTCAAGTCGAAGACGCCGACAACGCCGAATTCGACGTGCTGTCGGTATTCGGGGCGGTAAAACTGAATGAGCACCTGCACGCGTTCGCGCGCTTTGACCACCAGTTCCAGCCCAACCCGAGTGGAGAGAAGGTGGCCTACATCCCCTTTTCCAAAGAGGCCGAGGCGAACTTTGTGGTGGGTGGATTGGACTATGCCGTCACCGACAAGATTCACTTTATGCCTAACGTCGAGGCCATTTTCTACGGCGATGTGGAGGGAGGCGAAAAGCCCACCACGGACGTGATACCACGCCTCACCTTCTATTACAAGTTCTAACCCTGGTGATGCCAGTCCTGCGTCGCCATGACTTCTCGATGAGAAGGACAATACAACGAGGAGGATCCGTTTATGAACCCTGATATCTTCTATCAAATTCAAACCGGTCCGTTTTGGGACTGGCGCGTCGCTCTCGACCTGTTTCTGGGCGGAGCGGGTGTAGGTGCTCTGCTTTTCGCGGTTTTTATTGACGAAAGGTTTAAGGGGAAGTACAAGCGCATCTGCCATACGGCAGCCTGGTTGGCTCCTGTGCTCATAGGGGCCGGCCTGCTGCTGATTATGTTGAAAATGGGTAGGCCCTTAAAGCTGTTTTTGGCCTACACCAACTTTAACCCGAGCGCGCCCTTGTGGTGGGGGGGTATTTTCCAGCCCTTGCTTCTCATCGGGGCCGTCGTATACGCGCTCAAGTGGCGACAGCCTCAGCCGGAGGACGCCAGCCGGAAATGGCTGGGCCGCCTGTTGGTACCGGTGGGCTTGATTGTCGGTACCTATCACGGCATGCTGTTGTCCGTCATGGTGTCCCGTCCCCTGTGGAACACAGGACCGACGGTTGTGGCGGCTCTGTTGGGGTTTGCCTCTACGGGTATTGCGGTGGTCATGCTGGTGCACCTGATTCGGATGAGGAGAGCCGGCCGCCTCGCGGATGAAGCGCATGTGGGGTCCTTCTTGGATGATCTGCGCGTTGTTCGGAATACCCTGGTTGCGGTGTTGGTGCTCCAACTGGGCACGTGTTTTCTGTGGTGGTTGAGCCTGCTGCTTGGCGCTCTCCAGGATCAGCAGGCCCTCGCTGCCGCCAATGCGGCGTATGGTCCCATGTTCTGGTGGCTGGGTATCGGTCTCGGCATCGTGTTGCCGCTAGCCCTGGGGGCGTATGCGGTGTGGCGCGGCGAAGCAGCACATCGCCGTCTGCAGATCACGATGATTGGCTTGACCAGTGTCCTGATTCTGATAGGTGGTTTTTTCTTTCGCCTGGCGCTCGTACTTGGAGGTCAGATTCAATTGACGGCCAACGGTCTTTTTTAGGGAGATAGGAATTATGACAACAACAACTGAGAAATCCGTGCCCGATACTGTAACCAAACCGCTGACACGCCGCCGCTTTCTCAAGAATACGGCCAGCATGGGTTTGCTTGCAGCAGTCGGGGGAGGGCCGCTTCTGCGCTTCTTCGCCGAAGCACCTCCATCGAAAGCCCAGGCCGCTCTCCTCGGAGAATGGGTCGCTTCGACGTGCCAGGGGTGTACGACCTGGTGTCCGGTACAAATTTATGTGGTCAACGGACGCGCCGTCAGTACGCGCGGAAACCCGCATAGCAAGGCTAACCACGGGCAAATCTGTCCGCGGCCTCACATGGCCCTGCAACAGGTCTACGATCCGGATCGCATCAAGGTGCCGATGAAGCGCACCAATCCCCAAAAAGGTCGCGACGAAGATCCTCAGTTCGTGCCCATTACGTGGGATGAGGCGATGGAGTTGATCGCCGATAAAATGATGGAACTGCGGGCCAACAACGAGACGCACAAATTTGTCCTGTTCCGCGGACGGTACAGCTACATGCGGGACATCATTTATTCCGCAATGCCGAAAGTCTTCGGGTCGCCTAATGGCATTAGCCACTCGGCGATCTGCGCCGAAGCGGAAAAATTCGGGGCGTATTTCACCGAAGGCTACTGGGATTACCGGGATTATGACCTGGACAACACGCGCTATGTGTTGTGCTGGGGGGCCGATCCCCTGGCGTCCAACCGCCAGGTACCCCATGCGATGAGCATCTGGGGCAAGGTGCGCGACCAGGCGAAAGTCGCGGTGGTCGACCCACGCCTTTCCGCTACCGCCGCCAAGGCGGACGAATGGCTCCCGGTGCTGCCCGGCGAAGACGGGGCACTGGCTGTGGCCATGGCCCACGTCATCCTGGTCGAGGGGCTGTGGAGCCGCGAATTCGTCGGTGACTTCTCGGACGGGCAGAACCGGTTCGTACCCGGCGAAACGGTCGATGAATCGCTGTTCACAGAAATCCATAGCCACGGCCTGGTTCGTTGGTGGAATCTGGAACTGAAAGACCGCACGCCGGAATGGGCGGAAGAACAGTGTCGTATTCCCGCCGAGCAAACCCGGCGGGTGGCCATCGATTTCGCCAAGGCAGCTCCCCGCGCAATCAGTTGGCTTTCGCCCGGAGCTTCCATGCAGGCACGAGGGGGATATGCGGCCATGGCCACGCATGCCCTGAACGGCTTGGTCGGTTCCACCGATCACGTTGGCGGCGTCGTCCAGAAAACCAAGGTTCCGGTCGGCTCCATTCCTGATTTTGGAGACTATCAGGACGAGATGGCAAAGAAGAATGCCAAGAAGCCGAAAATGGATCAGCGCGGTACCCTGCTCTTCCCCGCATTAAACAAAGGGAAGAGCGGCGGCGGCGTGGTCACAAACAATGCAGCGGATACGATCCTGAACGACGATCCCTACGACATTAAAGTAGCCATCGCCTACTGGGCCAACTTTGCCTTCTCCTGTTCCGGGTCCGACCGCTGGGAACGGGCGCTAACGAAGCTTCCGTTTTTCGCTCACGTTACCACGCATGCTTCCGAGACGACCCACTTTGCGGATGTGGTGTTGCCGGCGGCTCATCACATGTTCGAGAAGTGGAGCGTCCTGAAAGGCAAACAAAACCTGTACGGATACGCCACTTTGACTGAGCGGGTGGTGGAGCCCATGTGGGACGTCCGCCAGGACGAGACCGAGATCCCCTGGATGCTGGCCGAAAAGCTGGCCGAAAAGGGGTTCGACAACATGCACCGCTATTTCAAGGAGCAGTTCGCCGACCCGGAAACCGGCAGGGCACCGGCCAACGGCGAAGAATTTGCGCTGGCGGCGCTTAAGACGTTCACCCGTCCCTGCTGGGATGCCACGCATGCCGATTACGGCAAGTATGGAGACCGGCTCAACGGGTGGAACGACTTTGTCGAAAAGGGGGTCTGGAACTCGCATCAATTCAAGCCCGGTAAGCTGTGGGGGAAATTCAAGACGGAAACCGGGAAGTTCGAGTTCTACAGCGAAACCTTGAAAAAGGCGCTGGAAGGCCACGCGGAAAAGCATGACTCCTCCGTGGACGGGGTACTCGAAGCGACCCATTACACGGCGCGGGGCGAACTCGCCTATGTGCCTCACTTTGAACCGGCGCTGCGCTGGGGAGATGAGAACGAGTACCCGTTCATTTTCTTCGAGCACCGCAGTCGTCTCAACCGTGAGGGACGTTCGGCCAACTGCACCTGGTATCAAGCGCACAAGAATGCCGACCCCGGTGATGAAAACTGGGACGATGTGCTGAAGATGAACCCGGTAGATGCCCGGCAACTCGGGTTGAACAACCGGGACATGGTCGAAGTCACCTCACCTATCGGCACCATCACGGTGCGTCTGAAACTGTGGGAGGGGATTCGGCCCGGCACCGTCGCCAAGTGCTATGGCCAGGGACACTGGGCTTATGGCCGGGTGGCGGCCCTGGATTTCCAGAACCGCATCCCTCGCGGCGGAAACAACAACGTCATACTGCCGCCGGAATACGACCGTCTCAGCGGATCGACCGCGCGACATGGTGGGGTGACCCGCGTAAAAATAACGAGAGCTTAGTAGCAGGAGAACAGAAAAATGGCCACGAAGAGACAACTTTCCCTGGTAATTGATCTGCACAAATGTGTGGGATGTTCAGCCTGCGATATAGCCTGTAAGCGGGAGAACAACGTTCCCCACGGTTTTGCCTGGTCAAACCACATTATAGAGACGAAAGGCACGTTTCCGAATGTTCAGTATCGGTATGTGCCTACGCAATGCAATCACTGCACCAATGCGCCGTGTGTAGCGAATTGCCCGACGAAGGCGATGCACAAAACGGAGGATGGGCTGACCATGCTCAATCCCGATAAGTGCATTGGGTGCCGGGCCTGTCAGTTGGCTTGCCCCTACGGCGTCATCTACTTCAATAAGCGCGAGCCGCATGAAGAGGTGCGCGAAGACGACAGGCCCATTATTCCCGGTGTTACCTCTACGGGCCGTGAGGTGATCGAGAAGAATGGAGTTCCGATCCCGGTCTACAATCCGGAGCGAGCCGAGAGCATGCCCGGCATCCGTCCCAAAGGCGTAGTCGAGAAGTGTACCTTCTGCGACCACAGGCTGGCTAAAGGCGAAGAGCCGGCCTGCGTCGAAGCCTGTCCGACGGGAGCGCGTATTTTCGGCGACCGGTATGATGCGAACAGCGCGCCGAGTAAGGCTCTGGCCAAACATAAAGCGCATGTTTTGCAACCGGAAAAAGGAACAGAACCCAACGTTTTCTACATCCGTGAATACTGATCCGATGCAACCGGATACGTCTGTGGAATCTCAGCGCGAGGTCGGGAGGGCTAATCTCTTCCATCTGCTGGCGAAGGCTTTTTCTTCTCCGCTGGAGATGGAAGAGAAGTATCCCGACCAATTGCGCCAGGTGGCTCTCGATTTACCTGTAGCCCTTCAAGAGGCCGCCCTTGCTCTCGTTCGGAAATGGGAAGAGGCCTTTGCTGACCGCGAGGCCCTTTCCCTTGCCTATGCCCGATTGTTTCTGGGGCCCTTTGAGATCAAGAGCATGCCGTATGCTTCCCATTACCTGGAACCCGACCAGCGGCTCATGGGTGAAGTCAGCCAGTATGTGGCTCGGGCGTATGTTCAGGCAGGGTTGGGGCCCGGTTCCGGCCCGCACGAGGCCCCCGACCATGTCGCGCTGGAATGGGAATTTATGTATTACCTGACGTATCAGTATGTGACGACCGGAGAAGATAGCTGGATCGAGCAGCGGGACGTGTTCCGCGTGAATCATATGAATCGATGGATGCCGAAACTTGTGGAGGCCATGCGTTCAGCCCACGAGCATGCTTTTTACGAGGCGCTGGCCGAACTGACGGCGCGTGTGCTCGATGATTTGTCTCTGTGAGCGAGTATGCCTTCTACGAGTTTCTTTGTGCCATCCAGACCCGAAGAGGGGCATGAGCTGGATCGTCCCTTGATGTTTGAACGAATGCATTGAACGGTGCGGACCTTGCCACGGGGCAGGGTCCGCCCACCCTTTTCCATTGTGAACTGCATGAACGATGGCACAACCTCCTAAGCGATTTCTCGACTTCCTAGAGCAGCACGAAGCCGTCGGTGAGGCCTACCAGGCACTGGGCGAGGCCACCACGAAGGCCGGTCCGCTCGACGAGAAGGCGGTGCGACTCATCAAACTGGGCATCAGCATCGGGATGCGGCATGAGGGAGCCGTGCATGCGCACGCGCGCAAGGCCCTCGCAGCCGGTTGCACCCCCGAGGAACTTCGGCATACGGCGCTGCTTGCGACGACGACGCTGGGGTTTCCCAGCATGATGGCTGCCTATAGTTGGGTTGAAGACATCCTGGCATCCGGGTCGGCGTAGGACGTAGGGGGTGAGTGTAGCAGGAGGTGGCGATTCGTCGCGCATGCAGGTTCACGAGCCAGAAGAGCGTACGCGGTGAAGAAGATCTTGATCGTAGCACGTCATCCGCTCATGAGCCGGGGACTGGCCCTGACGCTGCAGGCCGAACCCGACCTGCAGGTATGCGCCCAGGTGGCCGATGCGGCAGAGGCCCTGGCCGCGCTCGATACGATGGTGCCCGACCTGGTGCTGGTGGACATCTCGCTGCCGGACGTCGGGGGGCTGGCGCTCATCAGCCACCTGCGGTCTCGTCATCCGTGTTTGCGTGCGTTGGTGATATCGCGGCACGAGGCGACGTCGCTGGCTCGTCGTGCGCTCGGTGCGGGTGCTCGGGGGTATGTGTTGCGTAAGGAGGTGGGTGAGTGTCTTGTGGAGGCGGTGCAGCGCGTGTTGGCGGGCGGGCTCTATGTCAGTGAGGAGATCAATCAGCAATTGCTCTTGAGTCTGACGGTTCAGAGGCGGGATCTGTCACCGTGGTTGGATCCATCCCCGGCTATGGGAGAGGCGCAACGTGGGGGGGTACCATGAGACAAGTTATCATTGCAGACAATCACCCATTGACACGCCAGGGCCTGGCCCTGACGCTGGATGCAGAGCCTGACCTTGCCGTGTGCGGACAAGCGGCTACCGCCGGTGAGACGTGTGATCTTATAGATACGCAGAATCCGGACCTCGTCATCCTGGATCTCTCTTTGAATGGTATGCACACGCTGGATTTGATCGAGCACATACACACACACCGCCCCGCCTTGCCTATCCTCGTGCTCACCGAAGAGATCGTATGTGCCGAGCGGTCGATCCGGGCCGGGGCGCATGGCTACATCACGAAGCGGGGGTCCTGTGTCGAGAGCGAGGTGGTGCACGCTGTGCGACGGTTGCTCGAAGGAGGAATCTACGTGAGCGAAGACGTGTGCGAGCAGATCCTCCGCAACCTGATGTCGGGGCCACATCTGTCGCCTGATGTGGTGCTAAGCCGGCAGGAGTTGAACGTGTATGAGTTGATCGGACGGGGGAGGAGTACCCGGGAGATTGCAGAGCAGTTGCATATCTCGCCAAAGACCGTGGACTCCTATCGTCGTCGCATCAAGGACAAGTTGAGTTTGTCGGAGCGGACCGAGTTGATACACCATGCCATGCGTTGGGTCGATGAGTACGTGTTGTGTTGCAGGGCGCATGCGTGTTGAGGAGGGTGCAAAACCTTAGTTGCCTTCACGTTTCACAGACTACGGGAGACAGGCATGCAGTATGAACTTCCTATCATGTCCGGCGGCGAAGCCCCTGTTGTGAACGGGCATCGGGCGGTGTCGGTCAATAACGGGACACCGATCCAGGCGGCGAACGGCGAGGTACAGGGGATGGAAGTGCTCCCCGACTTCGGCCTCGCC
>JBHHWM010000111.1:0-14249 GCA_046756545.1 Rhodothermales bacterium
ACCCATGTAGATCCACGACACGACGAACGGCGTGAAATGAACGAGGTATCGACGACGAAAACCGGCACCGGGATCGATGAGAAGAACCACGTAAAGATAGAGCAGCGGCCCCAGAAACATGCCCACGTTCCAAAGCAGTAGCAGCAGATCCTGGTTGGGCAGGTCGAAAGCAGCATAGAATATGAGCGTGGCCACGGTGTCGCTCACGAAGTACGCTGCCAGCAGATAATCCGCCGCCGTTTTCCCCTTTTTCTTGAAGATGAGAAAACCGAAATAGGCGCTCAGGGCCGCGCCCATCACCGTCAACGTCTGCAACATAATGCGTCGAGGTACACCGAATTACCTGCGGGATGGCCGTGTCGGCAAGGCGTTTATCCTTCGTGAAAACACATCTGTTCTTCCGCCCGTCTGACGAGACACGCAACGGGCTACCGCGTGCGGCTGTTCCGGCTCGGCAAACCGAACATATCCAGGAATCACAGGACCCGATCGAGCACCTTGCGCAGTTGCTCTGCGCCCGTCACCTCGATGCCGGTTGGGGGCGTGAAACCCTGTAGATTGTTTTTGGGCACGATGGCGCGTTCGAAGCCGAGCTTGGCCGCCTCCTTCAGGCGCAACTCTAGCTGGCTGACGGTGCGGATTTCGCCGCCGAGCCCTACCTCGCCGATCAGAACGGTCCCGGTATCGGTGGGAATGTCGCGGAAGGAGGAAGCCACCGCCACCACAACGCCCAGATCCACGGCGGGCTCTTCGAGCCGCACCCCACCCGCCACGTTGACAAAGACATCATGGGTGGAAAGACGCAATCCTTCACGCTTTTCGAGGACCGCCAGGAGGAGTTGCAGGCGGCGATAATCGAAGCCGGTGGCGGTGCGCTGCGGCGTGCCGTAGGAGGTCGGCGTCACCAGGGCCTGGATCTCGACAAGCACCGGGCGGGTGCCCTCAAGCGAACAGACGACGGTTGAGCCGCTGACGCCGTAGCTCCGTTCGGAGATAAACATCTCACTCGGATTCGCCACCTCGCGCAACCCCGAGTCGCGCATCTCGAAGACGCCGATCTCGTTGGTGGAACCGAAGCGGTTCTTGACGGCGCGCAGGATGCGATAGGCGTGGTGCCGGTCGCCCTCGAAGTAGAGCACGGTATCGACCATGTGTTCGAGCACGCGCGGCCCGGCAATGGCGCCGGCCTTCGTCACATGCCCGACGATAAACGTGGCTACTTCCAGGCTCTTGGTGAACTGAAGGAGGGCCGCCGCACTCTCGCGCACCTGGCTGACGGACCCCGGCGCACTCTGTACATCCGGGCGAAAGATCGTCTGGATCGAATCGACGATGAGCAGGTCGGGCTGTGCCTCTTGCGTGGCGGCGACGATTTCTTCGACGTTGGTTTCGGCAAGCAAGAGAAAGCTGCCGGACGTAACGCCGAGCCGCCCGGCGCGGAGCTTCACCTGCCGTATCGACTCCTCGCCGGTCACGTAGAGCACGCGGCGATCCGGCAGGTATTTGCCCAGTTCAGTCATCAAGGTGCTTTTGCCGATGCCGGGATCTCCGGCGATCAGCGTCAGCGAGCCGCGCATAATACCGCCGCCCATCACCCGGTCGAACTCGGTGTTGCCCGTCAACAGGCGCGGTTCTTCGCCTGTTTCGATGTCGGCCAGGGATTGCGGCGGGATGCCCGAGCCGCCCGCATGCCGCTGCATCGAAGCCACACGCGCCTTCACCGGCGTTCGCACAGCCACCATCTCTTCGACGAAGGTATTCCACTCGCCGCAATTGGGACACCGGCCCAGCCACCGCAGCGATTCATGGGCGCATACCTGGCAAACGAAATGGGTTTTGGTCTTGGCCATGAAGGTTCAGAGTGGATGATGGACGAGGAGAGGGCGAAACGATGAATCGACGAACAAACAAGCGAGAACCTCTCCTCGATTCGTCGGCTCCCCGATTCGTCGGCTCAACCCGACGGGGCACATCCTGGGTTATATGTTAAACCTGCTTCAATCTTCCAAAATGAGGCCTGTTGTTACCTGTTGCACCCGACAGGCGGCTATCTCCGCGTTTTGTAACGGATGGACCTAAAACGGCTTCAATATATCACCCGGCGTTGACACCCTTCCGTCATAACAACTCGGTGTGGAAACATAAGGAAACCGTAGTCATAACGCATTTTTCTATTCAACATCGCATCTTACGGTCTTTCACTGCGTTGACCTACCGATTCTTCACCCGCGCTCTCTACCAGCCTCCTGCACCTGCATGCCGTCGTTGCAGCTCCGCCTGACGAAGCCCTTTCACGACCTGGGCCTCTATTTTCTTCTGTTGACCAAGGCGTTTACTTCGTTAGGAGAATTCAGTCTGTATCGCAAGAATCTCTTCGAACAGATGGTCAAGGTAGGCATCGAGTCGATCCCTATCGTGATCCTGGCCGCCGCGTTCTCCGGGGCCGTCACAACGGTACAGACGGCCTACCAGTTGGTCTCCCCGTTTATTCCCAAATCCGTCATCGGCTCTATCGTCGTCCCCTCGATGATTCTGGAACTAGGTGCGGTAGTAACGGGCTTCATCCTGGCAGGCCGCGTCGGTGCGCGTATTGCCGCCGAGCTGGGCACGATGCGCGTGACCGAGCAGATCGACGCGCTGGAAGCGATGGGCCTGAACTCCGTGGGCTACCTGATCGTGCCGCGTGTGCTGGCGGGCGTCATCATGTTTCCCGTGCTCTACATCTCGGCCTGTTTCGTTGGAATCACCGGCGGCATCCTGGTGGCCGACATCAGCGGCTATCTGCCATCAGGGGAGTTCGTGCAGGGCGCGCGCGATTTTTTCAAGCCGTTCGACCCGGTCTTCGGCATCATTAAATCCCTCGTTTTCGGCTTCGTGATCACGTCGATCTCCTGTTATATGGGCTACTTTACCGATGGCGGGGCCGAAGGCGTCGGGCGCAGCACCACGCAGGCCGCCGTCATGAGTTGTGTCTATATCTTGCTATCCGATCTCTTTCTGGCCGTCGTGCTCCTGTAAACGATGATCAAAGTCGAACATATCTATAAGAGCTTCGGCACCAAGCCGGTACTCCAGGACGTATCGCTGGACATCCACGAGGGCGAGACGCTGGCCATCATCGGCCGGTCGGGATCGGGGAAGAGCGTGTTGATGAAACACCTGATCGGGTTGCTCCAGCCCGACCGGGGCCACGTGACGGTCGACGGCATCGACATCAACAATATTTCCTATGCCGAACTCCGCCGGGTACGGCAGCAGTTCGGCGTGCTGTTCCAGGGCGGAGCCCTCTTCGATTCGATGGATGCCTTCGAGAACGTCGCCTTCCCCCTGCGTACCTTCACGACCAAAACGGAGGGGGAAATCCGTCAGGAAGTCCATCATTGCCTGGAAGTCGTCCAGCTTCCCGAAGTCGGGCCGAAGAAACCGTCGGAACTCTCGGGCGGGATGAAAAAAAGGGTGGCGCTGGCGCGGGCCATCGCGCTCCGTCCGCGCTACATCATCTACGACGAACCCACCAGCGGCCTCGACCCCGAAACCTCCAACACGATTGACGACCTGATCAAGAGCCTGGCCGATCAGTTGAACGTCACCAGTATTGTGGTCACGCACGACATGCATTCGGTGCTGAATATTGCCGACCGCGCCGCCCTCATCTATGCCACGCGGATGCACTGGGTAGGGAGCATCGAGGCCCTGCACCAATCCGACGATGCCGTGCTGTGCGCGTTTGTGAAAGCCAACGAGTATTCCATCGGCACCCCCTCGGCAGCAAAAGCTACCCCCTAACTATCGAATCGTTATCCCGTGAAATTCAGTAACGAAATAAAAGTCGGTATCGCTCTCGTCGTAGCGGTCATCATCTTTTTTGTCGGCGTCCGCTACCTCCAGGACATCCCCCTGTTCAAGGGAACGCATCAGTATACCACGTCCTTCGAAGATGCCGGCGGCCTGTTAGAAGGCAACGCCGTCCGTATCAACGGCGTGAACGTCGGCGCGGTAGACCGGGTCGAATTGCGCTCCGGCCCCAATGCGGCGCACGTCGTCTTCCACGTCCAAAAAGAAACGGTTATTCCACAGGGGTCCACAGCCTCCGTCGGCGGGATGGCGCTGTTGGGCGTCGTGCGGCTGGACATCCAGCTCGGACCGGCAAACAATCCAGCCCTCGAAGAAGGCGACCATGTGCCCGGCAGTAGCGAGGACGGCCTCGGCAACCTGATCGACCGTGCCCCTGCCTTTGCCGACCGCGCCGACAGCCTGTTCATGGATGTGAGTACCACGCTCGACGAAGCCCGCCTGATGCTGGCCAATCCACAGAGTAACCTCCAGCAGACGCTCGTGGCCATCCAGGGCACGGCCAACACCCTCAACAACCTGCTTCGCTCGGAGCAAGAACGGCTCGCCCGCGTGCTTGACGGCGTGGCCACGCTGACAGACAACCTCAACGGATTCACCGGAGAAAACGGCGACTCGCTGCGCGCGACGGTGCAACACGTCAACCAGGTGCTCCTCCGCCTCGACGAAAGCCTGGCCTCGCTCGCCTCGACGACGGTGCGCTTCGATACGATTATGGCCAGGATCGAGCGCGGCGACGGCACGCTCGGCCTGCTCATCAACGACCCGTCGCTCTACCACCAACTCGACTCGACGCTGACCAACCTGAACCGCATCCTGCTCGACTTCGAGCAGAACCCGAAGCGTTACTTGAAAGACTTGAAGCTCATCGACGTGCTCTGATGCGCGGTAGAGAGGCCCCCCCCAGATCCATCGTTTCACCCACTATCCGAAAAAAGCCACATGCCGACGTACGACGACGCCCTGGCCCTCTTCCACGAGTGGACGACAACAGAAAGTTTACGCCGCCACGCCTACGCGGTCGAAGCGGCTATGGAACATTACGCCCGACACTTCGGCGAAGACGTGGCCCTGTGGCGCATCACCGGGCTGCTGCACGACATGGACTATGAAAAGCACCCCACGATGGAGGAACACCCCTTTGTGGGCACCGCCGTCCTGCGCGAAAAAGGCTATCCGGAAGAAGTGATCGAGGCCATCCTGGGACACGCCACTTACAGCGGGGTGCCTCGTAGAACGCTCATGGCCCGAACCCTTTTCGCCGTCGATGAACTGGCCGGCTTCATCACTGCCGTAGCCTACGTCCGTCCGACGAGATTGGAGGGCATGAAGGTCAAATCGGTCAAAAAGAAGCTGAAAGATAAAGCCTTTGCCGCCGCCGTGAGCCGTGACGACATCCAGCAGGGTGCGGAGGAGTTGGGCGTCGATTTCGATGCGCACATTGCCCACGTCATTGCCGGGATGCAAGCCCGCGCCGATCGGCTGGGCCTCAGCGCAAAGCCCGCAGAATAACCTATGACGCCGGAGGAACCCAACAACACGACACCCGACCCCGCCGCCGCCGATGACGTGCCCCGGGTAGAAGTCGTGGATGCGTTGGAAGAGACCGAGGAAGAAGTGCCCGAGTACGAAGTGCTCGACGACCCCCTCGCCGAACCGCCCGAAATAACCGAAGCCCGAGAAGTGACCCGGGCGCGCGTACGCGACCTGCGGACGCTGCTGGGCAAATACGTCCAACGCTATCTTCCCGAGCCTTCTCCTCCGGGTGAGTCCGTCGCCGAACCGCCCCGCCTCGTCGGCTCCGAGGCGAAAGCCTTGCCGCTGTTGCGCCTGATCCCCGCCTCGCTGGCCGTCCTCTTTGCGCTCTCCTTCCTGTGGGATTTTCCCGGCGTCACCCTCTCGCTCTTCGGCTACCAGTTGGCCCTCGACGGCCTGCTACGCATCGTCTCGGTGAGCGGCCTCATCGGGTTCTTTACCAACTGGCTCGCCATCACGATGCTGTTCAACCCGCGCCACCGGCGGCCCATTCTGGGACAGGGTCTGATCCCGGCGCAGCGCGAGCGCATCATCTTCCGCCTGGCCAAAGCCGTTTCGGACGAACTCATCAACGAAGAGATCATCAAGCAGAAGATCGAGGAGAGCGGCGTCATCCCAAAGTACCGCGAGATGGCGATGACCGTGACGCGCGGCGTACTCGAAGACCCCGACTTCCGCCGGGAGTTGAAGCAACTCACCGCCGATTACGTCGATTCCGTGCTGGCCTCGGAAGAAGTGCGCAAGAAGATCGTCGAGTTTACGGTGCAGAAAATCGAAGAGTACACCCAGAAGGGCCTGAGCGGGCTGGCCCTCAAAGCCTATCGGTTCATCAACGAAGACGACTTCCAGCGCCGCATCGACGAAGCGATCCAGAACCTACCGACCTCGTTGGACGTGGTGCTCGACGAGATGGACCACCTGCTCGACCGCCTTCCGGAGAAAATCGCCGAACGCTCGGACGACATCGAACAATGGGCCACGAAGATCGTGCTGGGATTCGTGGAAAAGCTGGATGTCTACAGCATGATCATCAGCAACATGCGCCAGTACGACGAGAAGAAGCTGGAAATGCTGATCAAGAACTCGTCGAACGAGCAACTCAACTACATCAAGTACCTGGGCGGCCTGCTGGGCTTCTTCGGCGGCCTGGTGATCTGGCGTCCGCTGCTGGCCCTGGGCGTCTTCGGCGTGATCGGCCTGGCCCTCTACGCCCTCGACGAAACCCTCTACCGCGCACGGAAGCGGGCTACCAATACATAAGGGTGCCGCCTCCTGAGAGACAGCACCCTTATGCCTGACGCGGCAAGGGTCCACTTCTTCTACTTCTGCAACACCATGGAGCGCGTCTCGGTAAAGGTCTCGCCGATGGCCCGGTAGAAATACAACCCGCTGGGGAGGCTGGAGGCATCGAAGGCGAACGGATGCGCCTGGTTGGCCCGTAGCACCCCGTCGAAGAGCGTGGCGATCCGCCGCCCCATCACATCGTAGACCTCGACACGAACGGCCTGTTCGCGGGCTACTGACAGGGTAAATTGTGTCTGCGGATTGAACGGATTCGGGTAGGCCGCCGAGAGCGCGTACACTTCCGGAAGCTCGATGATAATCTCGACCAGCGGGCTATACTCGAACGTGCCGTCGAAGTCGATCTGCTTCAGGCGGAAGACATGAGCGCCCGGCTCCATATCAGCTACTCGATACGAGTACATCTGCGGATCCAGCGTCGTGCCGGCCCCCTCGACGAAGGTCAACGCCTCGAAGACGGTGTCGGCAACAGCCATCTGGACCTCGAATCCGGCATTGTTCGTTTCGCTGGCGGTCTCCCAGTTCAGGAGGATATCCGTCCTATCGGCCACAGCGTCAAACGAGACCAGTTCGACCGGCAGCGGGTTGAACGCATCGGAGACCGTGTAGAGGGAGAAGCGCGTGATCGTCTCGGTGACGCTACGCGTCGAACTGGCATCCTGCGGCGTCAGGCTGATCTTGTCCCAGTCGCCCCCGAAGCGCCACAGTTCCATCGACTCCAGGGTCTTCCCGTTATCTTCCGACGGAAGCCAGGAAAACGTCAAGGCCTTCGAGAAGTTACTGCCGGCATAGGTCACGTCAAACTTCCGGGCAATGCTCTCGTTGCTGCCGATTTTGACGATGCCCGAAGTCCCGGAGATACGCTTCACCGTGACGGCGGCGTCGGGGTCGGTACCGCCGGCGGCAAACGCAAAGCCGAGGTTTCCAAAGGTCTCGGCACCCGAAACAGTACGGGTGGCTTGCACGGCACCGATGATCCGCTTGCTATCGGTCTCGCCCGTAATCGAACCGGTCGTTCCCAGGTCCAGGGTATAGATCCCCGTATCCAGGTTGCCGGAGGTCATCGTAATCCCTGAAGAGAGTGTACGGTTGCCCGTCATAATCACGCCGGCGGCATTGTTAACAATCAAGCTGGTGGGGCCATTCGAGGCGGGCCACTCGCCCCCCATCGTCTGGGCACTGGTGCCGTTGTATTCGAGCGTGGAGTTATACACGAGCGACCCGGTGACACTCAGGCTGGCACTCCCGCAAATAGTGAGTGTAGCATTGATCGTAAGGTCGCCACTGTAGGTCTTGGTGCCGGACCCCGAGAGTTTGAGCAAGTTGTCGACGTCGGTGTCGGCGGTGGCCCCGCTGTCGCCATCCGGATAACTGAAGGTAACGGCCCCCCCCGAGAAATTAACCGTGGAGTTCGCGTTGAAATTGAACGTGGTACCTCCAGCGAGGTCGCCAAAATCGCCCGACGTGAATTCGAGGGTGGCACCACTGGCCGTCGTCAGGTCAAACCGGTCGGTGCCGGCGGAACTCGTGCTGGCCTGCGCCGCTTTGACCGTACCCGTCGCGCCCACCGAGATCTGGGCCAGGTTCCCCGTCGTGGCGGTGTTGTTCGATTCGAGGTAGAGCGTACCGCCGACGTCGAGCGTCCCGTTGACGGTCCAGGTTCCGCCGGTGTCGTTGCTGCCGTTGCCGGCCGCCCCGTCGAGCGAGACGTTGCCCGTCGTAGCCGTGACCGTCTTTCCGGCATCAATCGTCATGTTAAAGTCCCTGGTCCCCCCGGTGCCGACATTATAGACCACCGGCCCCGACCCACGCAGGGTAATGTCCGACTGTACCGTGAGCGTCATATCAGAACTTCCTGCGAAGAGCAACCGCAACGCATCGAAGTCACCGCTCCCGCTGAGGGTCGCGCTCCCGCTTCCATACAGGCGGAAAATAATTCCGTCGACGGTGCTGCCGTTTCCTATCGTGCCGTTGTTCGTTAGGGTGGTGCCGTACACGTCGAGCAGCCGTGGAGAAGACGTGTTGGCATAGAACAACCCACCGGCTTGAACCGTCAGGTTGTTGCAGGCACCATTGGCATCCAGCGTCACGATGTCGCCGGATACGATGGTCACGTTATCATCCGAATCGGGGATACCATCGCCATCGCTTCCACCGGTCAGGGTCCAGGTACCGGCATCACTCCAATTCCCGAAAACGAGCGAAGATTCGAACGTTCCCTGCCCGAAACTTACGCTTGCCGTCGCCAGCGCAACGGCTAAAATGAGTGCTCCTCGCCTCAACATTGTTCTGTCCTTGTTTGTAGCAAATGAAATAGGTTCGGTTGAGTCACTACGACCAGTTCTCAACGTGACTGCAGCGTTCCTGCCGCTTCAGGAGGCCCATCGACGGGAACGTCAACTTGAACGCGTTTTCCAGAATCAGCCCGCGCTGTTCTGGATCTTTGCTCTGGTAAAATCAAGGACTATGCCAGCGGGTAAAAAAATCACGCTGATGAGGCCACACGAGCGTGCCCGGGGTCAACAGAATGCCACAGAATATCACGCAATCCTCCCAAGCCTGACGTCCGGCTAAATGAAGTGAGATCTGTGATAATGAACCACACGTCGTCCAAAATCGCTTTTTTCAGATTGAATATGTCCTTATACTCAATAAACATTCGTTAGAAAAAAGCTTCATGATCTTAAAATTTAGCTAAAATAAAGATATTTCTTAAATACGAATGATCGAATGAACACAAATTATAAAGACATAATGAATCTGAATGTCATTATAGAAACATGTTTTATACATGGTTGAATCGAAATCGAAAAGAGAAAACGTAACCTGTTGTTATTACTGATCTACACAGGATCTCTCGACACAGCCAGGGAAGCAGGGGCCTGAACGCGCTTGACTCCTCTCACCGGCTTGGGCAATGCAGGTATGGCAAGCTGGATGTCCGCCTCGTCCTCCCGGAAGTTAAGAAGCACCTCGAGGATGCCGTCTTTCGCGTCTTGCGCCATCAGCAGGGTACGCAGCCTGCCGGCATGACGGAAGCCTTTGAAATAGCCGCCGTACATGCGCCGCATCTCCAGCACGCCTTTGCGCTCGCCCAACCATTCGCACTTGAGCGCCAGGTGCTCAGCGACGACCGAGAGGCGCTCGCTCCACGACGGAGGAGGCGGTACCTCGCCCGTCTCCAGATAGGCTTTCGCATCGCGGAAAATCCACGGATTGCCGATGGCCCCGCGCCCGATCATAACGCCGTCAACTCCCGTCTCGTCGAACATGGCCTTAATACGCTCCGGCGAGTCGGCATCGCCGTTGCCGATCACCGGGATGTCGCGGACGCCCTCTTCCTTGATACGACGGAGCCAGGACCAGCGAGCCTCGCCCTTGTACATCTGGGCGCGGGTACGCGCATGCACGGCCAGGGCCTGGATGCCGCACGCTTCCAGCATGTGCGCCACCTCCAGAATGCGAATCGACGCGTCGTTCCAGCCCAGCCGCGTCTTGACCGTGACCGGCCGAGTAGCGACTTCGACGACGGCGCGCGTGATGGTCTCCATCTTCGGCAGGTTGCGCAGGATCCCGGCCCCCCCCTCTTTACAGACCACCTTCTTGACCGGACACCCGAAGTTGATGTCGATCAGGTCCGGTCCCACCGCATCCACGAGGCGGGCTGCTTCACGAACCTGATCGATCTCGCCTCCGAAGATCTGAATGCCCACAGGCCGCTCTTCGTCGTAGATGTCGAGCTTCTTCAGAGAATTCTGGGCGTCGTGGACGAGGCCGCCGGACGAGATGAACTCGGTGTAGAGCATGTCCGCCCCGTACCGTTTGCACAGCATGCGAAACGGCGGATCGCTCACATCCTCCATGGGTGCGAGGAAAAGCGGACGATTCCCGAGTTCGATAGGGCCGATCTTCATACGTCCCGGCGAAAGCGTCGCCTCGTTTAGCAGGGGTCAGGGTTCGCTCAAAGGGCGATTCGAACGTATCCCTTCGGCCTCCTGTTCCAGTTTGGACACGCCCGGATCGCCGGATACCCGGCAAAACAATCATAGGCTTACAACCTCCGGAAAAAGATATAACCTTTCTTCAAACCTTCGTATACCCGGTTACTTTCTGTGCCACGAACACGTCGAACCGACGTCCTCCTCACCAACCTCTATGCCTTATGTTAACAAAAGGATACCGCCTTCTCTCGGTTACACTATGCGGGTTGGCCGCCGTCCTGCTCACCGGCTGCGGCGGCCCCAACTTGTTTGAGCGGATCGACCGCTTTTGGTCCTTCGGATGTCTCGGCACGATCGTCGTCGTCCTCGACATCATTGCCCTGATCGAGGTTGCGGGCAGTTCACGCAGCCTGGCCGACAAACTGCTCTGGGCCGTGCTCATCATTATCTTCCCGGTGCTCGGCTGCATTTTGTACTACTTCTTCGGACGGAAGTAACTCCGTCCGGCATCATCCCACTGCGGCCGGGTATCTGTTGCGAGTACCCGGCCTCTTCTTGTTGATCCACGAGGGATCGCGCCAGGGTTGAGACCGTTTTATTGTGCTTGTAGATTACCCCTCCATCCAGCATCGTCTATACCCGCCCCCGGTCATCTCCACCCTCGCCCATGCGCCCTCGCTCTCTTATTCCAACCACGACGGTCCTGCCGGTCGCGCTGCTGGCACTCCTGGTATTCGTTTCGGGATGCGCCTTACAGTCCGGCAACAACGTTCAGGATGCCCCGCCGCGCCTGGCCCCAACGATCATCCTCGTCTCGCTGGACGGCTTTCGGTGGAACTACCTTGATCAGTACGCGCCTCCTGTTCTAACGCGCCTGGCTGCCGAGGGCGTTCGGGCCGAACGGTTGATCCCGGTGTTCCCGACGAAGACCTTTCCCAACCACTATACCTTGGTCACCGGGCTCTATCCGGAGCATCACGGCATCGTGGGGAATTCCATGTATGATCCCGATTTTGACATTTCTTTCCGCATGAGCGACCGCGAAGCCGTCCAAGATGAACGTTGGTGGAGAGGTGAGCCGATCTGGATCACGCTGGAGAATCAGGGACAAAAGAGCGCTCCGTTCTTCTGGGTCGGCTCGGAGGTCGAAATCCAGGGCGTGCGCCCGAGTTACTGGATGCCGTTCGACGAGAGCATACCCGCCGCCGAGCGCGTTGAGCAGATCCTGACCTGGCTGGATCTGCCCCCTGACCAGCGACCCACCTTCCTCACGCTCTACTTCAGCGACCTCGACTCAAAAAGCCACCGATTCGGCCCCGATTCGAACGAAACGGTTCAGGCCGTCCGCGACGTGGACCGCTACCTCGGCCGGCTCGTAGACGGCCTGGAACAACGAGGGCTTTACCATCACGTGAACCTGATCGTGGTGTCGGACCACGGCATGGTCGCTACGTCGTCCGAGCGGGTCCTTATTCTGGACGACTACATCGACCTGGACGACGTGCACCTCGTCACGACCGATCCCGTGGTCATGCTGCGTCCGGTCGAGGGAAAGATGGAGGCTGTCTACAACGCGCTGAAAGCGGCCCCGCATCTCTCCGTATATCGAAGGGAGGAAATCCCAGACGAACTGCACTACCGGGCCCACCGGCGCATTACCCCGATCGTCGGCATTGCCGACGAAGGCTGGCGCATTGCCACCCGCAACGCCTACACCCGAAACCCGTCGCGTTTTGACGGCGGTATGCACGGCTACGACCACCGGCTGGTGTCCATGCACACCCTCTTCGTGGCACGAGGCCCCGCCTTCGCCCAGGGCCTGACGGTGGAGCCTTTCGCCAACATTCACGTCTATCCCTTGATGACCTCGATCCTGGGGGTCGAACCGGCCCCCAACGACGGCGACCTGGGAGCCGTCCGGCATCTGTTAAGGCCGGCAGGGGTTCTTCCATGACAGGACGCCGTACCAAGCAAACGGCCAGGGTTAGAGAACCACCCTCGTTGCGCCTATCTTTTTCCTTTCGATCCCATCTCTCATCGTAAACCCCATGCCCATGCGCCCTGCTTTTTACACGCTCTCGTTCTTGAGCCTCCTCGCCTTGTTCTTGTTACCCTCTTTCGCCCACGCTCAAGACGAAGAAACCGCCATGCCACCGGCAAAACCCGAAGATGTTCAATCCGTCGATGCCATCATCGCGGCCACCTACGACGTGATCTCCGGTGCTGCCGGTGAACCGCGCGACTGGGATCGGTTCCGTTCCTTGCTTGCTCCCTATGCCCGGTTCGTGCCCATTCGTCGGTTTGAGGACGGCACCCACCGGGGAGTGCTCAGCACGCCGGAGCAATTCATCGAAGGAGCCTCCGCGTATTTTGCGCAAAACGGTTTTTACGAAACGGAATCCGCACGCACGACGGAGCGCTATGGCAACCTGGTCCACGCCTTCAGCACGTATGAGTCGCGACACACCCCGGACGATGAGGCCCCCTGGCAACGCGGCATCAACAGCTTCCAACTCATCTACGAGAACGACCGTTGGTGGGTCATCAGCATTGCCTGGCAGCCGGAATGGCCCGACCTCCCCATTCCCGCGAAATACTTGCCGGACGGCGGGCAATAATGGGCCTTTCGGGCGGTGGGCGTTCCGTACGTTTCGAAGAACGACCGGTCAGTCGGCGGGAAGCTGGGCCGTATTGAGCCAGAACGACTCGATCACCTGAATGACGGTTTCAAAAGCTCCGGTATCTGCCGGCTTGGTGATGTAGGCTCTTGCGCGCTCATCATATGCGGCCAGCACGTCTTCTTCGGCTTCCGAATTCGTCAACATGATTACCGGGATGGACCGGAGAGCCTCGTCCTGGTTCAAGGTTTTCAACACGTCGAGCCCCGACATTTTGGGGAGGTAGAGATCGAGCAGGATAAGCTTGGGCCGCGGCGCTTGCTCGTAAGGGGGTTCCCGACGCAAAAATCGAAGCGCCTCCTCACCGCTCTTTACGGTATGGAGGGTCTTTCGCAACCGGCTCTGCTCCAACACACGCTGCATGATGTACACGTGCGCCGGGTTATCCTCCACCAGCAGGATATCAACTAAGGTCTGAAAGGCAGAATTTTGCATCTTTTCTCCCTATTTGCGAGGCATACACACCCCTCAGATCGCTGACACAGCACGTTGCAAAACACTCCCTACCGCCTCTCCGTCTATTACTCCATACCCGAAGTATAGCAAATTGTGAGGATGAAATCATCTCGGGGATGACCGGCACACCTCAGAAATCCCCATCCCTGATGCGTTCACCCGCTTCACCCGACGCGTTGCAGCTTGGCGAATTTCAGCATCAGCTTTTTCTGGCCCACTTCTTTAAAAAACACGACGGCCTTGGCTTGTTCACCGCGTCCCTCCATCGCGATCACTTTTCCCTCACCGAAAATCGGATGTTCGACGCGCACCCCGGGTACAATCTCGGCATAGCCTTCGTCGTAGACTATGCGGCGCTCGCCGGGCTCCGAACGGCTTCGGCGCGGCGTCGTGCTCCGCGGCGGCGGCGTCGTCTCGCGGCGCAGGTTTTTGCGATAATAATGTGGATCGACGGCGTCGTAGCTAAACGTGTCGCCGGAGCGAG
>JBHHWM010000112.1:0-14089 GCA_046756545.1 Rhodothermales bacterium
GCGGATCTGGAGGCGATATCCGAGGGCACGTATTGTGCCGACGAGGCCGCCCCCGCTTCGACCGAAGAAGAGACGGTTGCTGAGGCCCCTGTTTCCCCGCCAGACGTGAACGCGGAGGAAGATGCACAGGGGGGAACACCCGCAAAAGCGGAACAGCCTGTTTCGAAGAAAGAAGATCCGGCGGATGAGGCATCGAAGCAAAGTGGAACGGTTCGCCGCACGCGTCATGCCGAAACCATCCGAGTGGAAGTTGAACGACTCGATAGTCTGATGGATCTCGTGGGCGAACTGGTGCTGGGCCGAAACCGGCTGCTTCAGATCGTTTCGGATTTGAAAACGACCCGCGACACCGACGACCTCCTTCGTGAACTGGCCGACACCAACTCTCAGGTGGATTTCATCACGACGGAGTTGCAGACGGCGGTTATGCACACGCGCATGGTGCAGATCGGGCGCGTATTTAACAAGTTTCCCCGCGTGGTCCGCGATCTTGCAAAGGAGTTTAACAAGAAGGTCGATCTGATCATCGAAGGCGAAGAAACGGAACTCGACAAGTCGCTGGTGGAAGAAATCAGCGATCCGCTGGTTCACCTCATCCGCAACGCCGCCGATCATGGGATTGAGCAGCCGGACGTGCGCATGGCAGCTGGCAAACCGGCGCGAGGACAGATCCGGCTGACCGCGGCGCATGAAGGCAACCATGTCGTTATCGAAATTGAGGATGACGGGGCCGGAATCAACGTGGAGAAGGTGAAACAAAAAGCGTTGGAAAAGGGCCTGGTTACAGAGAAAGAAGCCGCCGAGATGAGCCGGTCGCAGGCGTTTGAACTCGTCCTCCAGCCGGGTTTCAGTACGGCGCAGCAGGTCAGCCAGGTATCGGGGCGTGGTGTGGGGATGGATGTGGTGAAGACCAATATTTCCCGCCTAAACGGTACCATCGACATCGATTCGACCGAAGGGAAGGGGACTCGATTTACTCTCAAGCTCCCCCTCACGCTCGCCATCATCCAGAGCCTGCTCGTACGGGTAGGTGCTAACGAGACCTTTGCCATTCCGCTGCACTCGGTCGTCGAAGTTGTCGGGTTGAATAAGGATGTCGTGAGCACGATTCGCGGGCGCGAAGTGATCCAGCTTCGCGAACAAGTACTGCCTCTTTTACGCGTTGGAGAAGTGCTCAATGTGGAGGGGTATGAACGGTCCTCGGATCGCTCTTTTGCCGTGATCGTCGGCATCGCGCATCACCGTCTGGGGCTCGTGGTCGATGCCCTTACGGGGCAAAAAGAGATCGTGATCAAGCCGCTGGGGTCGTATTTGAAAAAAGTATCCGGTATTGCAGGATCGACGATCCTCGGCGACGGTCGCGTCGTCATGATTCTCGATGTAGGCGAGCTTATTCGCATGGAAACTAACAAGCGGCGCAGTAGCCGAACGCCTCGGGCCGAAGCGGCCTGAATGGGTCTCTCAGAATCTTCTTCAAGCGAACTGTCGGCTTAAATAGGAGAGCAAAAGTATGATCCGGGTTCTTGTCGTTGACGACTCCGCATTTATGCGTAAGGCCATCTCCATGATGCTGGAGGATGATGCTGAGGTGCGGGTCATCGGTACGGCCCGGGATGGCGAAGATGCCATCGAGAAAGTGAAGCGCTTGCGCCCGGACATCGTGACCCTGGATATCGAGATGCCCCGGATGGATGGGCTCACGGCGCTCAAACGCATCATGAAAGAGCACCCTGTTCCAGTCATCATGATCAGTTCGTTGACGCAGCAGGGAGCACAGGCGACCGTTGAGGCCCTGCAAGCGGGGGCCGTCGATTTCATTCCGAAGCAGTTTTCCTACGTCTCGCTCGAGATCAACAAGATCAAGGATGATTTGATCGCCAAGGTCAAATCCATCGTTCGGTCGCGGTCACGGCTTTTTCGCTCGTCGTTGGTGCAGACAACGGTTCCCAGGCGTCCGGTACCGGCTTCAGGGCCGTCCACCAGTTTGCGTTTTCCGGGAGCCCGGCTCCTTGCCATCGGTGTCTCGACGGGAGGGCCGTTTGCCCTTCAAAAGATCATCCCGGTGTTACCGAAAGACTTTCCGATTCCGGTGGCGATTGTGCAGCACATGCCGGCGCATTTCACGCGTTCCCTGGCCGAGCGCCTGGACGGCCTCAGCCCGCTTCGCGTCGTCGAGGCCGAGGGGGGTATGCGTGTCGAGCCGGGGACGGTGATGATTGCTCCCGGCGGCAAACATCTTCGCTTTCGCACTAACAAACAGGATATAGTGGCCCATACGCCGGAGCATCCCACCCAGGTGCTTCATCGCCCTTCCGTGGATGTGATGTTTCGTTCGGCCTGCCAGACGTATGACGGGCGCGTCCTGGCTTTGGTGATGACAGGTATGGGAAAAGACGGCCTGGAAGGGGCGCGGCTGATCAAGCAGCAGGGGGGCAGAGTCATGGCACAGAACGAAGAGACGTGCGTCGTCTACGGCATGCCGAAGGCCGTCGTCGATGCCGACCTGGCCGACGCCGTGCTGCCCCTGGAAGCGCTGGCCGAGGCTCTTTCAAAAGCCGTCGGGCAGGGAGCTGTGCCGAGACGTGCGTCTGGGCCGAGCCTGGGTGCTCCCCGTGATGCTCCTTTGAAAATATAGCCTGGAGGACGGATGGCAGAAAATAGTGCTAAAGACTTTCCAAAGGGTAACGATTAACGAGTGTATCGAGGAGTGCTCGGAGCGCTCTCGATGTTGTTCACCTGTTAAATCCGCGAGGAAGAAAATGCGATACACAATAAAGTGCATGCTGTTGTTGCTAGGCGTCAGTTTCATCGTTGCTGCCACCCCCGATTCACTCAACGATGTGACACCGATGCAGCATTTGTACATCATGAAGGAAATCAAGCCCGGTATTGAGCGCGTGGGCATCGTCTGGAATCCGGCCACGCACGATGACGCGGTGCTGACCAAGATTCGCCGCGCGGCTACATCCCTGAGCCTTCAACTGTTTCTGGCCGAGGTCGGTGATCTCTCCGACATTGCGCCGCAGTTCCGCACGCTGGTCCGCACGCACAAGGTCGAAGTCATCTGGGTAATCAAGAATGATGGGCTAGTCGATGCGTCGGCAGGGAAAAAATTCCTCATCGAGAATACGATGAAAGCCGGGATACCCCTGTTTGCGCCCAGTCAGGACTGGGTGGATAACGGGGCGTTCGTTTCGTTGAAGAAGCAAGACGGAAACCTTCATCTCATCGTCAACAAGTCGGCGGCTGCGGCCTTGTCGCTTACGGTTCCTGATGCCTATCTGGAGCGCACCGAGTTTTTAGCTGCCAATTGAGGCGGTTCCACCACCAAAAACCTAGGAATGAGCTATGTCTGCCAAAGAAAGTGCCCTCAAGTTGCTGAACCTCTCGAAGCTCAACCTTCGACGGCGTTTTGCGCTGTTGCTCGGGGGTATAGCAGCAGTGGCCTTCATTCTGTTCTTCAGCTATGGCCGGTATTCTATCGGAATCACCGAGCAAGAGTTTGAACAACGTGCCGTGCTGCTGGCCCAGACACTCGGTGATGCATCCGTCTACAACGTCATGATGCAGGATGCAGAGGGGTTGGAGGAAAGTCTCAACACCATCATCCGAAGTGAGGCTGCCGTGGCGGGCTCGTTTTATGATGCCGATGGTGCGGTCATTACCGGCCTGAATGTCGATGATCTTCTGGCGGAAGAGGATCGTGTCATTCAAACGGAGACGCCGATCCAGTGGACCGAGACCACCGATGACCGGGCCATCCTGATGGCATTCTCGAAGGTGGTCAATAGCGAGACCGGGAAGTCGCTCGGACACGTGATGGTAGCGGTGCCGGCCGAGTCCATACAGGCGCAGAAAAGCACCAGCACCATCATCATGTTGATCGTTCTGGCCATCATTTCGGCCATGGCCTGGCTTATGTTGCGGTTGGTTCGACGCACGGTCATTCGTCCGGTCGAGATGCTCAGGCAAGCGGCAGGGGCGGTTGAAAAGGGCGATCTATCCGCGCGCGTTGACCTGGCACAGCACGACGAGATCGGTGAACTGGCCACCTCCTTTAATGCGATGGTTGCGGCAAGCGAACGCAACACGGCAGCCATCCGAGAGCAGACCGAACAGGCCGAACTGGCCCGGCAACAAGCGGAACAACTCCAGGCTGATGCCGATGAGGAACGGCAGTATCTCCAGCGTAACTTCGCTAGTATCTCCCAGGTCATTGCTGCCGTTACACAGGGCGACCTGACGAAGCGTCTGACCATTGAGAAGGAGGACCAGGTCGGCACCTTGATGTATCAGATCAACCAGATGATCTCCGACCTGGAAGCCCTCACGCGCGAAATCCAGGTTGCAGGTAAGCACCTGCTGGAAGCGGCACAACGGGTGTCCGTGTCTTCCGATCAGATGTCGGTAGGGGCACAGGGGCAGGCGAACCAGACCGCCGAAGTGGCTGCCGCTATCGAAGAGATGTCGGCTACGATTGCTGAAGCTTCGCAGAACGCGCACGAAGCCAACCAGACCGCCCAGAGAGCTTCGGAACTGGCTATTTCCGGCGAAGAGGTGTTCCATAAAACGACCGAAGGCATGACCCGCATTGCCGGCATCGTGAAAGAGTCGGCTGAAAAAGTGACGGCCCTTGGCGAGTCGGGAACACAGATCGGAGAAGTCATCCAGGTCATTAGTGAGATCGCCGACCAGACGAACCTCCTGGCCCTCAATGCCGCCATCGAGGCTGCTAGGGCCGGCGAGCAGGGACGCGGGTTCGCCGTGGTGGCCGACGAAGTGCGCAAGCTGGCCGAACGAACGACGGCGGCCACCAAGGAGATCGCCACCATGATCACCCGCATCCAGCGCAACACCGATGAGGTCGTTGCCTCCATGACGCGGGGTAATGAAGAGGTCGAAACAGGACTGACGCTGGCCAGCGATGCCTCGGAAGCACTCACGGAGATCGTCTCGTCCATCAACAGTATGGGCTTCATGATCGATCAGATTGCCGCCGGCAGCCAGGAGCAATCCACCGCCAGTATCGAGATCTCTCGCAACGTGGAGTCGATCTCGACCGTTGCCAACCAGGTCTTCGAAGCCACCCGAGGGCTGGCCGGCACCGCTGATGCGATGAATCATCAGGCCACTACGCTGCGCGAACTCATCGAACGCTTCCGGCTCTCCGATACGCCCTCCGGCAGTGCGGGAACGTCGTACGCGGGCGGTGACGGTGCCTCCTTCCATACGGCCTAGCGCAAGAGTAGAGCTCACTCCAGCTACAACCGGTATCAAGGCGATTCCGTCGTCAGGATCAATTGTAAGACGCTTCGATCGCCGTCTTCCTGTGCAGGATGGCGGCTATCGGAGAGAGGCCCCCTCCATCGACACCCCACCATCATTCTAATCACCAGAGTCGCTTCCAGTGGCAGGTCTCTGCAGATGGAAACGGCTACCTTGTCCGTCACGCCATCGAATGTTGAGGATTGTGGATCCTGTGCTTAGGCCTTCTCGCCACTGGAGAAAGACCAGCATCGGTGTGCTGTACCAAGGACAATGATAGACAAGGGTCAAGCTTCGAGGAAGAGTATGAACAAGGCTGGATTCTTCGCCCGCTGGGCGCACAAGGCGAGCGCACTTTCCATCACGCACAAGCTTCTGCTGATGTTTTTGGTGTTAGCCCTCTTGCCCCTGATCGTAACGAATAGCAATAACGTGCGGAGCAGCCGACGTCAATTACGAGCACAGATCGAGCAAGAACTCCTCACTGTGGCCGAAGTGAAACGCGCCACGCTGAACGATCATCTCCGGACGAACATTCAGGATGCGCAAGGACTCGCTCAGAACCGGTCGTTGATTGACTTCTTGCAGTTGATTCAAGAGTCGGAAGCCGACCTCGACCTGGCAGACGAGTCGAGTTATCATCAATCGTATGGATTATTACGTGATTATCAGGAAACGCACTGGGGAGCGTTCCATCATGTCTTTCTCACCGATCCGCAAGGACAGATCATCCTGAGTCCTCCACATAAGGACGCCGCCCAGGCTCACGAGGGCCAGAGTATCATCGACTCTCCTTTCTTTCAGCCTGCACTCAACAGCACGCAGATCACCGATTTCTTCGGCTTCACCGAAAAGGACCACTATCATCAGCTTCTGCTGGAACCAGTCGTTGATTCCGATGGACAGGCTCTGGGCGTATTGGTCTTCGAAATCGACATCGACCATGTCAAGCAGCTTCTGGAGAGCCACATTGACGTAGCCAGAACGATGAAGGTCTTTCTGGCTACGCTGGATGGCTTCGAAGTGGTGAAAGCCAAGGTAGAAGGAGAAGATCGGACGGCATTGGAGAGCCCCGGTCTCATCACGGCGCTGCAAGAGGAACGGGCAGCAGGCGAATATGTGAATCATGAAGGACGGTCCGTGTACGGTATCTACTTGAGGGATACCACCTATCCCTGGGTCTTGGGCCTGGAGGTCGATAAGAGCGAGATCATGGCACCTATCAGGGAGGCGACAAGAGATGTTATCTTGTTTACGATGATCTTTGTGGTGTTGCTACTTGGGTTGGGATTTCTCTCGGGTCGCGGCATGGCCAAGTCGCTGGTGGATATGGCGGAGGTGGCGCACAAAGTTTCAGACGGCGACCTGGAGCAACGGATTGAGGTAACGTCAAAAGATGAACGAGGAGAACTCGGAGTGGCCTTTAACAAACTCTTAGATAAGGCCCGGAAGAGCATCCGCGATTTTGATGCCTTCATCAATCTGGTGATGAGCACGAACGAAACGGATGATATCGATCATGTTTTTCAGCGATTTCTCGAAGTAGCCAAAGAGGTATCGGGGGCTTCCTTTGCGGCCCTGGGTGTTTTTAATAGTACCGGGGAACTGGATTCATTCCTGACCCTCGGGGTACCCGAGGACATAAAACATCATTTTGATGGTTTGCCGGACGGGAAGGGGCTTCTCGGTCATATCCACCAGACGGGTGAAGTACTTCGTTTGGACGATCTGTCGGAACATCCGGCTTCGGTTGGATTCCCCGCCGAGCATCTGCCCATGAAATCCTTGCTGGCCGTTCCCATCCGCTATCGGGATCAGGTGCTGGGGAATCTGTACCTGGCCGATAAGCGGGATGAGAATGCCTTTGACGAAGATGATGAGCGGATCATCGTCAACATTGCGAAGGTGGTCGGAGCCATCGTCTACGTCAAGACCACCACCCGGGAACGGGAGCGGGTGCACCAGTTGCTCCAGGCCGAAACGAATCAGCTTGTGCGCGTGATCGACCGCCTGTCCAGCGGCGATTTCACGGTGGACATCGATGCTACGGATCGCGGGGATTCGATCTCGCGGGTGAAGATCAAACTACGCGAGATGGTGTCGAGCCTGAACGTCTTGCTTGTTCAACTTCGAAACGCCATCGGATATACGGCCAGTGCCGCCGGCGAGATCACCCACCATACCGAACAGCTTGCTTCCGGTGTCCACGAACAGTCGGCCCAGGCCCAGGAAGTCGCTGCCGCTGTGGAAGAGATGGCCCAGACCATCGTAGAAAATGCCAACAACGCTACCCATACCGCCGATGCTGCCTCGAACAGCGGCCAGGCTGCGGAGCAAGGCGGGCGTGTCGTGCAGCAAACGGTCGAAAAAATACGCCGCATTGCCGATGTCGTCGGGGAGAGCGCCGAAACGGTCGAACGACTGGGACAATCCAGCGCCGAGATCGGGGAAATCATCGCCGTCATTGACGAGATTGCGGATCAGACGAACCTGCTGGCGCTCAACGCCGCCATCGAGGCCGCCAGGGCCGGCGAACAGGGACGCGGGTTCGCCGTGGTGGCCGACGAGGTGCGCAAGCTGGCCGAGCGGACCACGCAGGCGACGAAGCAGATCGCTACGATGATCAAGACCATCCAGACCGAGACGGAGCAGGCCGTCGTGGCGATGCAGCATGGCCGGGAAGAAGTAGCCCACGGTATTCGTCTGGCGGACGAGGCCGGCTCGGCGTTGGAGCGCATCGTGAACGAGTCGCACAGTGTGGTGGGCATGATCACACAGATTGCGCAGGCGAGCAAAGAGCAGTCGGTTACGAGCGAGGAGATTTCACGCAGTGTCGAAGCCATTTCGACGGTCTCGAACGCGTCGGCGGAGGGGATCTCGGAGATTGCAAGCTCTGGAGAAAGTTTGAGCGAAGTGACGGACGAACTCCGTTCGTTGGTAGCGCGATTCCGGCTATCGGGGACGGATCAGGGCGTGACAGGCTCTGTACCGACCGTTACCGAATCTCCTTCGTTCAGCCTCAGTGGAGACGGGTACTAAGCCCTGCAAAAAAACGGAATCGAAGAATCGGGGAGACGAAGAGAGGTCTCCCGCATGTTTGTTCGTCGTCTTCTCGGTTCCACGTTGTAACCAGGGCGCAAGGTGAGTTGTCGTAGGCTTTTCATCTTCTTGAAGTGTCTCTCCCATTCCAGGTCCGGGGGAATATTTTTCCGACAGCCGAGGCAACCGGCACAGGGAGGCACCGGGGTATAGCCGCCCAGGCTGTTTTCCTCCATCTTCCGGTTATTGATCTGTTGCCTTCTTGCGAAGAAGGGGGCAGCTTTTAAGAAGTCGATGAACTAAACGATATGCTGTTCGGCCGGGTACGGTTCTGACGAAACGGTCGTTTTAAACGGGAAATCGTCCATTTCTTGATTTCCGGGCGAGGTAGCGTGAGGAGCGATCTCGGATCGTCAGTTTGCTCGACATAGGGAGCAGAGCGTATCAGACATGGTGCAGGCGCAGACGGAGAGGTAGATCTCGATCTACATTACCCGCTTTGCGCGGGTAGAACGCTGCACGCACAAGTGGTATGCTAATTGTACTCGCCAAAAACCCCACCCCGATCCATTCTATACGACACGTCCGGTCCACCACCGTCGGTCTACCCACTCAAGTATTACTTTGACAAATTCTCCTTTGAAGTAGCGAGTCTCCTTCCGACGGAATAATCCGATGTTGGGGGTCGCCACGGTATCTGAGCGGGCTACCCATGCTGCACAGAGCGAAGGACGTCGTCTATCCAATCACCAAACAACAAGTACGTCGCGATGAAGACACAACGATTGAATTCTGTGAAGCTGGGCTTAGTGCTGCTATTTGTCTTCATAGGAACCACACCCGCTTTTTCGCAAAGTAACCTTGATCTCTACGGTTACTTCTCCACGCGGTACGAGAAGGTCTTTGGCGAACCCAGCCTGGAGAACGGCGCGATCGTTCGGGAAGATGCTCCCGGCGAATGGTCGAATCCGTTCCTCAACGTGATGTTGCAGCATCAGTTGGGAGACAAGTTTCGCGTCTTTGTGAATCTCAACGGTGCCGGCGGCGAGGTCGCGGTGCGCAATTTCTGGGGCGAGTATGCCATCGCACCCTATTTCCGCGTACGGATCGGCCGGATCTACCGGAAATTCGGGCTCTACAATGAGTTGCTCGACGCCGTACCGACCTACTACGGCATCGAACCGCCCGAGTTGTTCGACAAGGATCATCTCATCGTCTCGCGCACGAGCACAGTGATGGTCTACGGGACGTTCAACGCAGGACCTGGGCAGGTCGAATACAGCCTCGCTACCGACAACGGCGAAGGCGGCCCGATGGAGGGTGTCATCCCGGTTGGATGGGACCTGAAGTATCGGAAAGGATTTGCCTACACGCTCGGTTTTTCCGGGTATACCTCGGGTGGAGAGACCACATCGGATGTCGGCGTAGGGAGCGGATCGCCGCGCACGGGCGTGCTGCCCTGGATGGCAGGCGACAAGTTTTCGGTCATAGGTGCGTACGGCGAAGCGATCCTTGGGAGCGTTACGCTTCAGGGAGCTTTCTGGTATTCGAATCACAACGCCGAGCGTGATCCGGCAAGCGTGCTGGCTGTCATTGAAGGGGCCGACCCCAATGCCGCCCAGCTACGTCGGTTTCTGCATAACGTCGATGAACCGTTCACCGCAGACAACGTCAACATCGATGGGGATTACAGCGTGAAGACCTGGTACCTCCGGGCGGGCTACTCCTTCATCACAGAAGTAGGCGAAGTAGCGCCCTACGTCCAGTGGGACTGGTACAACAACCCGGAGACGGTTGGATCGAAGAAGTGGGGCGGCGACAACGAAGCCGGTGTGGCCGACGACGGGATCTTCAACAAGGCGACGCTCGGCGTGGTGTTCCGACCCATCCCGAACGTGGCCGTCAAGCTCGATGGCAGTTCGCACATCTATAAGCTCGGCGGCGACACGGTCCAGTATCCCGAACTCCGATTCGACGTCTCCTACGTCTTTGGTCAATAGGGAAGAACGGGTCGGAACCGCTAAAAGAAACCCTGTCAACACGTTTACACAGTGAGAATACACGCCATGAAAACGAATAATAGAATAACCCGTACGATGCCGACTAGTCTCCGGATAGGGCTTTTGCTGCTGGTTGGTTTATGCCTGGCTGCCACGAGTGCGCAGGCTCAAATAAGTGTGGTTGTCGCCATATCGTCTTCCCATGCCGCAAACCAGGCCCAGGTGAAGGATTTCTTTTCCGGAGCTAGACTGACCTGGACGGATGGTTCAAAGGTGCAGGTGGTCGATCAGCCGGATACAGAACTCAGCGAGACGTTTTACAAGACGGTGGTGGGCCGTTCCCCGGCGCAGGTACGCGTGCAGTGGACGAAGCTCGTGCTCTCGGGGCAGGCCAAGGCTCCGGTGAAGGGAAAGAGCGACGCCGAGGTCAAGGCGGCCGTCTCGGGGAATCCTAACGCCATCGGTTTCATCGCCACGAGCGCACTCGATGATTCGGTCAAGGAATTGGTCCGCATCGAGTAGAAGGCCGGGTAGATCTATCCTGATGCGACGTTCTTCTACGGAGGGAGGTGGGGTGCCTTCCTTCGTAGTAGGACGGAATTCGATACGACTAATCCTGTAGGAATCGAAATGATGTCATCCTTACATAACAAGATTCGAATCCCGGTCATTGCACTGGTGGCGCTGCTGGCCTTGTTTATGTTTCTTTTTTTCCCCGCCCAACAGCAGAAGGTATTACGCGAGAGCTATGAGGGCGAGATTCAGTCCATTGCCGAGACGGTGGCCCTGGGCATCGGCATCGGTCTTAACAGCGGAGACCTGGCAGCGACCGAGAGCGCGATGGACTATGCGCGGGCGAACGAGAAGGTCGATTTCGTCGCGCTCATGAGCAGCGGCGAGACGATCTCGGCCTATCCGGAAGATTTTGTCTATGATGCAGCGTTAGCTTCTTCGTCCGGCCTTATTCTCCGCCGGGCTGTCGTGAGCAGCGAAGCGCTGGAGGGCGAGGTCATCGTCGGCAGTTCGACTGATGATATCAATGCCGCCATCTGGGGCATCCGTCTGACGGCGCTCATGGTCAGCCTGGGAGCCTTGCTCATCGGCGTGTTTGGAGCGATGTGGCTGGGACGGAACATCGCCACCCCGGTACTTGCCCTTAACGAAGCGGCCCAGAAGGTCGGCGAGGGCGATCTGACACAGACGATCACCACTACCTCCCACGACGAAATCGGTCAACTCGCCGAGGCGTTCAACCAGATGGTCCAGAATATCCGGGCCACCTCGGCGGATCTACAGTCTGAAAAAGCGAACGTCGAGCGGAAAGTAGAAGAAGCGGTGGAGGAGGTGGAAGCCCAACAGCAATACCTCTCGCAGAGTGTCGATGAGATGCTATCCGGGATTGAGCGCTTTGCCGGAGGCGATCTGACCGTCCATCTTGCCGTAGAAAGGAACGATAAAATCGGCCAGCTTTTCGAGGGGTTCAACCAGGCGGTGAGCAACATCCGAGAGATGTTCCAGCAAGTATTGCAAGCCGTTGAATCGACCTCCAGCGCGGTGATGCAAATCCGCAGCAATACCGAAGCCTTGGCCGCCGGGGCGCAGGAGCAGTCGGCGCAGGCTACGGAAGTCGCCGCTGCGGTGGAAGAGATGGCCCAGACCATCATCGAAAATGCCAACAACGCCACCCATACTGCCGAGGCCGCTTCCAGCAACGGGGCCATGGCGCGGCAAGGCGGAGATGTGGTGCAGCAAACGGTGGATAAGATTCGCGAGATCGCCGACGTCGTCGGCGAAAGCGCCGAGACCGTCGAGCGGCTGGGACAGTCCAGTACGGAAATTGGAGAGATCATTGCCGTCATCGACGAGATTGCCGACCAGACGAACCTGCTGGCGCTCAACGCCGCCATCGAGGCGGCGCGGGCCGGCGAGCAGGGACGTGGGTTTGCCGTGGTGGCCGACGAGGTGCGCAAGCTGGCCGAGCGGACCACACAGGCGACGAAGCAAATCACGACGATGATCAAGACCATCCAGACGGAGACCGAGCAGGCCGTCAAAGCCATGCAGTATGGCCGGGAAGAAGTGCGTAAAGGGATTCATCTGGCCGACGAGGCCGGCGAATCGCTCAACCGCATCGTAGCCGACACGGACGGCGTGGTCGATATGGTGAATCAGATCGCCACGGCCAGCCAGGAGCAATCGGCCACGAGCGAAGATATCTCGCGCAGTGTCGAAGCCATTTCGACGGTCTCGAACGAATCGGCGAACGGGGTGTCTGAGATCGCCCATTCAAGCGAACGGTTGAGCCGGATGACCGATGAGCTTCGGGCACTCGTCGTCCGTTTCAGGCTCGGGAGCGACGTGCAGGGGAATCACGTTTCTCCTCCGGTAGCTTCCGGGGATGGGTTCGATGCGCCGGTCTATGACTGGTCATAACGACGCGGCGTGAACACGGCGTGCGGAAAGGTGCAGTCTCGTCTGTAAAGCAGGCATCGGACCCCGATGCAACCAATAGGTAATAAGGGATCCTGTGGATTTCATGGGATCCCTTATTGCGATTCTGCGACCTCTCGTACGTTTTAAAAAACACCTCCGAGTAACGATACATCTGCTGGCAGCCGTGGCAGCGCGGTAACATTTTCCGTGTAGTAGCCACAATGCTTCCGCTGAAGGAAGACCGGCAGTGAGGCTGTCCTAGCTGTATTTCACAGAGGGCGTAGAGCGTGCAAGTCGGAATTGCTGCGCTCTATCCGTGTTGGATCGAGGCACATGGAGAAATCAACACCGATCGGGGTTATCGCAGGGCTGGGGCTGCTCTACGCCGTCATCTTCATGGGTGACGGCTGGGGGACGTTTTTCGACGTCGGCTCCCTGATCATCGTGATGGGAGGTACCATCGCTGCCTTGTTGGTGGGCTTTACGTTGGAAGAAATGAAAGAAGTGCCCAAAGGCATAAAGGCTTTTATGGGCTTCAAACAGCCCGATTTGTTCAAGTACGTAGATGAATTCTCCGAGCTTTCTAGAGTGGCCCGCCGGGATGGACTGCTGGCCCTCGACCGACGCCTGTCGGAGGTAGAAGACGATTTCATGTCGTTCGGTCTGCAAATGGCCGTAGACGGGATCGAGGAGGAAGCCATTGAGCACCTGATGAATCAGAAGATCCGGGAGGATCTAAAGGAGGGACAATTCATGGCCAAGTTCTTCACCACGGCCGGCGCTTACTGTCCTGCCTTCGGCATGCTTGGCACGCTCATTGGTCTGATTCAGATGCTGCAAAACTTGAGCGATCCGTCCCAGATCGGGGCCGGCATGGCGACGGCGCTCATTACGACCTTTTACGGAGCCTTATTCGCCAACCTGATTTTTCTCCCTATGGCAGACAAGAAGAAAGGACAGATCACGGAGCTGGTAAAGTCCCGTGAGATGATCCAGACCGGCGTGCTGGCCATCGTGCAGGGAGACGGCCCGAGCATGATCGAAAAGCGCCTGCGCCTGTTTCTGACCGATGAGGCCGAAAACGAAGGAGAGAAGGAAGGAGCCTCGACCCTTTCGAAAGCTGCCTAAAATAACCGATACCACCAACGATCGGTAAACCAAAACTGAGCCTCCAAACCTGACCCAATCCGGGTAACCGGACCCGCGCCGATGGGCAAGGCTGACAACATAGAACCTGAAGAGCTAGAAGGACCCAGCGCACCTTTCTGGATGGTGACCTTCAGCGACATGGTGACGTTGCTGCTCACCTTCTTTGTGATGATCGTGGCGATGTCGGAGGTCGAGGTCAAAAA
>JBHHWM010000113.1:0-14047 GCA_046756545.1 Rhodothermales bacterium
CCTTGAACCCTATCCCCACGAGCGTGGGGGTGAACCGAAGTCAGCAAAGCCCGCGACGAGGCCAACGAGCCTATCCCCACGAGCGTGGGGGTGAACCGGGATCGAGGCTCGGAACCGTGTGGTGGCAGAGCCTATCCCCACGAGCGTGGGGGTGAACCGAAGAATCGTGAATTCCTAATGCAACGAAACAGCCTATCCCCACGAGCGTGGGGGTGAACCGCGCTCCAGTAGCTTGCGCCGGTCGCTGCCTGTCCTATCCCCACGAGCGTGGGGGTGAACCGGGGGGCAGCGACATTTTCGCGCGCCTGGTCAAATACCGTCCTGTTGCCGAGATCACCGACAAGGACGGTGTCACGTATGAGGTGGGCGGTGCCGAGGAGGTCGATGAGGCACGGGAGCAGCTCGCCGGCGTCACGCCCTTCGACTACGAAAACGTGGGGGAAGGCTACTTCGGAGGGTCAACCGGCCTGGTGATAGATGAAGCCAGAATTGATGACTTGCAGAAGATCTACGAGGTGGCCACCGGTAAGAAGGAGGTGCTGAGCTATTATCCGCGGCACCGCGGCGAGGCGCTAGAGCCCGGCAAGGTCGTCGTCTACGTCAAGAATCATCACCTGCCTCGTGTGGAGGCCGTGATTAACGATGTACGCTCGTCGAGCGGTGAAAGTGACGTGACGAGTGAAGCGGCCTTTATGATGGGGCCGGTCGGCGAGGTACCGGACTGGCCGGCGGATTTCCCCGACGTGGTGGTCCAGACGACCATCTCGAAGATGAAAGAGCATCCTGCGTATACGCAGGCGAAAGGAGGCAGCATGGAGGCTGCCGTGAACGTCGTAGACGACCTGGTGAAGGAGGACAAAGTGCGGGATCTTGCCCGGAGATTCCCGAGCGCCACTGTGGTGCCCGTGTTTGCAGAAGAGAAAATAGGCTATAACAAATTGCCGCTTGCCTACGCCCTGGTGCTTGAGCAAGCAGGATTTGAGGTAGAGGACAGGATTGTTCAGACGAACCAGACGTTTCATACTGGAGCTAGTTCATTGACAAGTTTGTAAAGTCGGGTATGTTTTGTACTCTCTGTAGCAAAAACTACAAGAGAGGGCCTATGTCTGCAAAACAACGCGTCCGCTTAACCGAAACACAACGCGATCACCTCGAGGAGATCGTGCGCGTCGGTCGTGCCCATGCCCGCACGATCAACCACGCCCATATCCTGCTGCTTTGCGATGAATCACCCCAAGGACCGGCCTGGTCCGACGAGCGTATTGCTATGGCCTTGAGCTGTACTGCCCGAACCGTGGCCCGCCAACGCCGCCGCTTCCTCCACGAAGGCCTCGACGAAGCCCTGCGCGTGCGAAGAAAAAGCAGGGGCCGCCCCTCCAAGATCGAAGGGGCCACCGAGGCCCATCTGATCGCCCTGGCCTGCTCGAAGCCGCCTTCGGGGCGCAGCCGCTGGACGATTCGTCTACTGGCGGATCGATTTGTGGAGCTGTGCCAGCGCCAAGGTCTTGAGCCCATCAGCCGAGAGACCGTGCGCCAGATGCTCAAAAAAACGAACTTAAGCCTCACCGCAAAAGGCAGTGGGTGATTCCGCCGGAGCACAACGCCCAGTTTGTGGCCCAAATGGAGGCCGTGCTTGCGCTCTACGCACAGCCCTACGATCCGACCCTGCCCACGGTTTGTCTTGATGAGCGGCCCTGTATGCTCCATGGCGAGCTGCTTGAACCGCTGTCGATGAAACCGGGGCAAGAGGCGCGCTATGACCATGAGTATATCCGCAATGGGTCCTGTTGCGTCTTGATGGCCTTTGAACCGCTACGGGCCTGGCGTCAGGCCTGGATTCGGCCCCAGCGGCGTCGGCTTGAGTTTGCCGAGGTCGTGCGCGAGTTACTCGACCAGGTGTATCCCGATGCTGAGACGATTCGCCTGGTCTGCGACAATCTCAATACGCATTCGGCGGCCTCGTTCTATGAGCGGTATCGGCCGCAGGAAGCCCGGGCGATGGCCGAGCGCGTGGAGTTTGTCTACACGCCCAAGCATGGCTCGTGGCTCAACGTGGTAGAGATCGAGTTCAGTGCGATGGTGCGCCAGTGTCTGGATCGTCGGTTAGCGAGGCTCGAAGAGGTCGACCGAGAAGTCACAGCGTGGGTCGAGGAGCGCAATGGCACTCACGCCACGGTAGCGTGGCAGATGACGACCGAGGATGCCCGCGTAAAACTGAAACGGCTTTACCCGACACTATCAACTTGTCAATGAACTAGTGCCATTGAACGCATGCTTAGCCGGGCTCGGTTTGCGGGGCCTGTGCGCAATACGGAGTATATCATCGTCGATGACGTTGTGACGCAGGGTGGAACTGTGTCGGCGCTGCGGCGGTATGTCGAAGCAAGAGGAGGACGAGTGGTGGCCGTCTCCAGCCTTGGAGTCTCGTCTTCTCCGCAGGTAGGATACGGCGGTCATGTCGCGATCCGCCCGGAAACCCTGACAGCACTTTATGAAAAGTTCGGCCAACAGCAGCTCAACACACTCCTCGCAGAGGAAGGAATCGCCACGCGGGCAGGCCAGCTTACCAACAGCGAAGGACGATACCTACTCTCTTTCGCGGGACTTGACTCCCTCCGAAATCGAATCGCTGAGGGCCGAGATGCAGCGCGATCTAAAGGCCGGCCGGGCCCTTCTGGCGAAGAAACGCCGGGAGAAAGCAGAAAAGGGCTCTTCCACGTAGGTTCTCATGAAGAGCAACTCCGCCAGGCACTTCGACAGAATCTTGAGGTAGCCCAGAGACTGCGGCAGGCTCAACGCGCGCTTCCGGAGGGCCTCTTCAAGGCTATCATTGATGCTCGTCTCTACGGTGGGGACATTCAGGAAGTTCTTCAGAGTATTCCCACAGAGCACCAGGCAGCAGCGACGGCGTACGTGCAGGTAGCCGGGGAAGCTGCGCGCGTGGACGAGGAGGTCTTTGGTGCTGCCTCCGGAGCAACGACAGTGGATGCCCTCGAAAAGGTGCTTCGTCCTATCTATACTCACTGGCGTAAGCGCGGGGGCAGCCCGCCGCCGGTAACTCTGATTCAACGCGAGAGTGATTTGCCGGCGCATTTGCAGAACAAGATTCGCGCCGATGGGGCCGAGGGAGAAGTGCGCGCCGTCTATGATCCGCCCTCGCAGCAAGTGTACCTGATCGCCGACAATATGCCCGGCGACCCGGCGAGCATGGTCCGATCCCTGCCCTATCCCCACGAGCGTGGGGGTGAACCGTTCGTAAAATTTAGTCAATCAGCGGAAATCGTGGTCAAACGGATCCACCGCTCACGGGGGGACTGATCACTCGAAGCTCCTGGTTGCGTTGCTTGCGATAGATATAAAAATCGCGGTCGAGCGTCAGAATGTGAGCATCCTTCACCACTTCGGTCATGCGAACCAGACACGCATCGGCGAACGACATAGGAACGTTCCGGTATTTGAGCATGAGTTCACCGACGCGGTCCTGATGGTCGGCAAAAGAAAACGAAAAGTCGAACCATTCCCGCAATGCCAGTTGGCGGGTCAAACGCTCCATGCCATCGGGAATACCGCGAAGGAGAAAAAAGGCTTCCGTCAAAACCGCCTCGCACAAATAGAACGGTCGGGGGAGATGGGCGGTCCTGGCTACACTCCACCTATGACTGTGGTCGCGTCGATTCAATAATGCAACAAGCGGTCCGGTGTCGAGGAGGACCTTCATCGCCCAAACCCTTCCATGTGCTTTGGATTCGTAGAGAGATCGGCGGGGCCCTCAATGGAACCAACGAATTCCTCCATACCCTCACGAAAAGAGCCGGGTTGCGCCTTCGGATAGGGTTCTTCAAGAGCCAGATCCACAGCGTTGAGCACGGCGCGTTTGGCGCTGATGCCGTCGCGTTCGGCAAGACGCTTGATCTTCTTTTTCTGTTCGGGTGTGAGTTTCATCCCGAACCACACAGTCTTAGGCATCGGTGTGCAGGTCTGATGGATGGGCACCGCAAGATAAACAACGAGTCATTGAGAAGGTTGCAACACATCTTGCGAAGGGTGCAACCTGAAAGGGCAAACCCCTCTGAGGCGGCCCAGAGCGTGCCTGGGACCTATCCCCACGAGCGTGGGGTGAACCGACAGCTACGACTGTTCTCTTTGACGGCGATCTGCTACACGCTTCGTTGTAGCGTGCATTTGAAAAAAGCGTCACCCTGCCGATTACGTTCCTTAGTACTTACGAAAGATCGAACAATGAACGTGCTTGTATGTCCTCCTCCCTCAGCTTTTTCATTCGTGTTTTGTTGTGGGCGGCAGCCGCTATTTTGTTTTTCAAGGCATTCTTCGCAGGCGGCGGCATGGTTTCGGGGGTGCTGCTGATTCTCATAACCATCGCGGCGCTCGGTTTTAGCTGGTTCGATAAGAACAGGTTCGGCACGTTCATTCGAAAACACGCGATGCTTCCCGTGCCCAACATCACTAAAATGTACCAGGGCACCGAGCGCTATCAGATCTACCGCGACATCTACTATCACCAGACCACACCGGAAGACCTGGTGCGTCTGCTGGATCAGCTTCGGGAGAAGTATACCCACGTCCGCATCCATTACGGCGACCTCGAAACAGGAGAAGAAACATCCCTGTCCGACGGCTACGTCAGCCGGTCGTCGGGATCACCCCGGATTCCTCTCCTCGTGCAGTTGGGCGAAGACGACAGCGCCATCGTGCTCGATCATCGCATCTTGCAGATCGACGACCTGGACCACGATCTGGTCCTCTACCGGCACGCCTGCAGCAGTCAGCACACCCCGGCCCTACAGCCGGAGGAGGCGGATCGCAGCCAAAAAGAATAGCCATCGGCCCGGTGTCCGTCGAGCACACCGGGGAGTGTGGTGCACCACATTGCGTGGAATCTTAATGGATCCTCATGGGCTTAAAGCCCTATCTTGCCCCTCCCGGCTCCACGTCCACACAACTTGCTGATGTCATGGGTGTCCCCGCCAAGCTGTTAGCTCACTATCTGGATCGCCTTAACGGTGCCCCGGTAGATGCTGCCGCCGCCGGCTTCTACGCGCTTATGGATCAAATCGGCGCGGCGTCTCCATCCGTGGCCGCGTCCATCGTTCGGGAGTTTCGGGACCAGCGTAGCAACCTGAAGCTCATTGCGAGTGAGAATTTTTCTTCGCTCGCCACCCAGTTTGCCCACGCAAACCTGCTAACAGACAAATACGCCGAGGGATACCCCTATCACCGTTTCTATGCAGGCTGCGACAATGTAGACGCCATCGAGGCGGAAGCCGTGCGCCTGGCCTGCGAGGTGTTCGGAGCCGACCACGCCTACGTCCAGCCGCATTCCGGCTCGGATGCCAACCTCGTCGCCTATCTCGCCATTTTGTCGGCGCAGGTGCAGGCCCCCATTCTCGACCAACTCGGCATCAAGAATCCGACGAAAGCTTCGCGCGAGGACTGGGCGAAGGTCCGTAACGCCATACACGGCCAGCGCCTGCTGGCGATGGATTATTACTCGGGCGGCCACCTCACGCACGGCTACCGGTTCAATTACTCCAGCCAGCTCTTCGACGTGCATACCTACACCGTCGATCCGGAAACCAACCGCATCGACCTGGACCGGCTCTACGCACAACTCAAAGAGGTACGCCCCACCCTTCTGCTGACCGGCTACAGCGCCTACTCGCGCAAACTGAACTTCGCCACGATGCGCCAGATGGCCGACGATGTGGGGGCCGTGTTTATGGTGGATATGGCCCACTTCGCCGGGCTGGTCGCAGGCAAGGTCTTCACCGGCGACTACAACCCCGTAGCCCATGCGCACGTCGTGACCTCCACCACGCATAAAACCCTGCGGGGACCTCGCGGCGGCATCGTGTTCAGCACAAAAGAATACGCGGAATGGATCGACAAAGGGTGTCCGTCCATCCTGGGCGGTCCCCTGCCGCACGCGATGGCGGCCAAGGCCGTGGCGCTGCGCGAAGCGGCGACCCCCGACTTCCAGCGGTATGCCCACAGGATCGTCGATAATGCCCAGGCCTTCGCGAAGGCCTGCATCGACGAAGGCATGCACGTGCTCACCGGCGGCACCGACAACCACCTCTTCCTGGTCAACGTGTCGGAGCAGTTCGGCATTACCGGGCGCCACGCCGAGTCGGCGCTCCGCGAGTGCCACCTGACGCTCAACCGCAACGCCCTCCCGTTCGACCCCAACGGGCCGTGGTATACGAGCGGCCTGCGCATCGGCACCCCGGCCGTCACTACCCTCGGCATGGGCACGGACGAGATGAAAGAAATCGCGCAGGTCATCCACCTCGTCCTCTCGAACGTGACCCCCCGTGTGATCGAGGACGGGCCGCGCGCCGGGCAGGTCAGCAAGGCCAAGTACAACCTCGACCCGGCCGTCATCGAGACGGCACGGCAACGCGTGCAGGTGCTGCTCGACCGGTACCCGCTGTATCCCGAACTCGACATCGACCTGCTGCTCTCCGCCGATTTCATGGCGGAATCGGCCCGGGAATCGGTCCTATAAACGATCCCCCCGAACACGCCTGAAACGCCCTGGACGATACCGCACGCTGCCGGGACGTTTGTCTTTCGGAAACCGAGCGACACGGAGACCGGCCTGGTGCCGCCCTGCTACCATGCGTTGATACGCAGACGGCGAAATTCGATGCGGTGGCCGTGCCCCAGAAAGCCGATGTAGCCCGATGGGTTGAACAACCCCGGATGCGCCCGGCCATCAATGGTTTCCGGACGGCCCACCTCCTCAATGTCCACGTCCACAACCACGGCACCGTTGAGCTTGACGGTGATGTGCAACCCATCGGCGATGATCTCTTCCTCGTTCCATTCGCCCACCGGCTTCTGGTGCCCTCGCTCGGCAGGGGCCACGCCGTAGATGGAGCCGTGATATTGCCACGGCTTCAGGTCGGCATAGATCGGGGCCGAATCGTCGAGAATCTGGATCTCCATGCCGTGATAGGCGGCATCCTCGCCCCGGACGGCCCGGATGCCGACGCCGTTGTTACCGCCCGGCTCCAGCTTGAACTCGAAACGAAAGTGGAAATTGCTGTATGGCTTGTCGAGGTACAGGTTGCCGCCGCCTTCTTTGAGGCACACCAGGCGGCCGTTTTCCACGGCATAGCCGTCGGTGGCTCCCGTCCAGCCCGTGAGGTCCACCCCGTTAAACACCGAGACGAAGCCGCCTTCGTCCGGCACGGTTTCAACCTCGTTGGGGGGAGGATTTTCGGAAGCACACGCGGCCGTTAAGAGACACAGTCCGACGATCAGATACCAGGCGCGGGTGGATACATTCATCAGGGTGGATGACTCATTTTGTTGGAGAAGAAGCAGAGGGCCGCACGTCCGCCGACACGCCCCCCTTACATTGAGATGGATCCCTTGCGAAAACTGGTTTTGCCCAGGATCGCGTTGACGAGCACCGGGTGTCCTTCCGCCGCTGCCTGCCGGGCCTGTTTCAACGTGTCCGGGATCAACTCGGGCTCATCGAGCAGGAACCCGATGCCGCCGAATCCGTCCGCCACGCGATGATAATCCGTGTGGGCGAGCACCGTACCGACGTCATCTTTCAAAATCTCGACCTGCTCGCGCGCAATCTGGGTCCATCCTGCGTCGTTGCCGACGACGGCGATGACGGGTACTTGATGGCGCACAAACGTGTCGATCTCGGCCAGGCTATACCCGGCGGCCCCATCGCCGTAGAGAATCCAGACGTTGGCTTCGGGGCGGCACAGCTTGGCACCCAGCGCAAAGCCGGCTCCCACCCCGAGCGTCCCGAATGCGCCCGGATCGAGCCAGGTAAGCGGGCCGGGCGGATGGAGAATGTACGACGCCGTCGCCACAAAGTCGCCCCCGTCGGCAACCAGGATGGTCCCGTCATCCAGCACCTGATCCATCTCGCTGCAGAGATAGAGCGGGTTGATCTTGCCCGTAGGCTCCAGGGCTTGCTGCTGAATCTCGGCCTGGCGGGCGTCATCCCGTTCGCCCAGCGCGGCGCGCCAGTCCAGCCAGCGTTCCTCTTCGGGGCATAGTGCGGCCAGCCGCTGCAATAAAAGCCCGGGATCTCCCAGCACCCCGATGTCGGGACGCCGGTTCCGGGTCAGGTCGCGTCGGCTCCGGTTGGCCGACACATAGAACGCGCGACGCCGGATGTGCTTGCCGTAATCCAATCGAAAGTCGCAGGGCACGCCTGCCAGCATCACGAAGTCCGCCTCTTTGAGCGCCATGCGTCGCTTGTGGCGCATCTGGAGGGGATGCCCTTTGCCGAGTAGCCCACGCGCCATACCGGACAGATACACCGGCACGCCGATGCGCTCGACCGCTGCCGCCACGTCGGCAACCCCCGGCGCGTTCAACAGGGCCTGGCTACCCACCAGCAACACAGGGCGTTCGGCCTGGCGAAGCCGGGCGGCCACTTCGTCCATTTTACCGGCATCGGGTGCAGGAACCGCGACGTTAATCCGGTCTGGGACCACCGAATGATCCACACCGGCAAAGAGGCGATTGACGTGCCACCGGAGATACGTTGCCATGGCCTTATCGGCCAGGGTACGCCCGCCCAGGGACGACTCATACCAGTCCCGTATCAAGGCCTCCTCGTAGAGCAAATCGACCGGACATTCCACAAACACCGGCCCCGGGACCCCTTCCAGCGCTTTCCGAAACGCCGTCTCCATGGTCGGCACCAGATCTTTGATGCGACGCACCGCCCGGGACCATTTGACAATCGGCTTAAACAGAGAGAGTTGGTCGATATCTTGCAGCGCGCCGCGTCCTTGCAGCGCCGTCGCCGCCGCCCCCCCGATCAACACCACGGGCGACTGCGCCATCTGGGCGTTTTTTACCGCCGTTATCGTGTTGGTGACGCCGGGGCCGGCCGTCACGGCGGCAACGCCCGGTATGCCGGTGAGACGAGCCACGGCATCGGCTGCAAAAACCGCCGTCGCCTCCTGGCGCGTGTCGATCACGCGAATGCCGCGCTGCTTGCAGCCTACTAATATCGGGGACACATGACCGCCGCACAGGGTAAACAGAAACGGCACGCCCTGCGCCACGAGCACCTCTGCAATAAGATCGCCTCCATGCATATCTTAACCTCCGGGGTTTGTTGAGGCGTAATTTAAATCCCCGGCAGCAGATTCACACCAAGCGGAGGTCATCATGCGAACACCGTGGAATATCATCCTTCGATCTATCCTCTTCTTGCCACTCTTGACGCCCCTGCTGGCCCCGGCCCAAGAGCGCACCTTTACGCTGGAACAGGTGATGGGAGCGCCGTTTCCATCTTCGCTGACCGCCGCGCCTACCGGTGGCAAGATCGCCTGGGTGCACAATGCACGGGGCGCGCGTAACATCTGGGTGGCCGAACCCCCGGCGTATCGAGGCCGCCCCCTGACGAACTATCCCGAGGATGACGGCCAGGACCTCGGCTCTCTCGCCTGGACGCCAGATGGGCACACCCTCGTCTATGTGCGAGGCGGATCCGCAAACCGGCAGGGCGAGAACCCCAACCCCACCAGCAACCCTGCCGGCGTGGAGCAAGCGCTCTGGCGCATCTCGGCGGACGGCGGGGAGCCCACGCAGATCGGTCCGGGCAGCAATCCTTCCATCTCGCCCCGTGGGGACGGCCTGGCTTTCAGGCGACGAGGGACGATCTACTGGGCTCCGCTCGACGGGGACGACGAGCCGGTCCAGCTTTTCGAGGCCCGGGGCGGAGCCGGGTCGCTGCGCTGGTCGCCGGACGGATCGAAGCTGGCCTTCGCCAGCGGACGCGGCACGCACAGCTTCATCGGCGTCTACGACATGGACGCCGAGACGCTCGCTTTCCTCGCACCGAGCGTCGACCGGGACGGCAGCCCCGTATGGTCGCCGGACGGATCGAAGCTGGCCTTTATCCGGATTCCTGCTTCTTCCGAGCGAACCATCTTTCAGCCCAGGCGGCGCGCACGTCCCTGGTCTATCATGGTCGCCGACGTAGCCACCGGCCGGAGCCAGACGGTATGGACGGCAAAAGAGGGCGTGGGCAGCGCGTTTCGGGGCGTCGTCGCGGTGAACCAGCTCCTCTGGGGCGCAGACGACCACATCGTGTTTCCCTGGGAGCGCGACGGATGGACACATCTGTACTCGGTCCGGGCCTCGGGCGGCGAGGCCACCCTGCTAACCCCCGGTACCTTCGAAGTAGAACAGGTCGCGCTGAGCCCGGATCGGAGCGAGGTCCTCTTCAATTCGAACCAGGACGACATCGACCGGCGGCACCTGTGGCGCGTCCCGGTAACGGGCGGCCCTCCGATAGCCGTCACGCAGGGCACCGGCATCGAGTGGGCCCCGACGATGACCGGCGACGGGCAGGCCCTCGCCTTTTTACGTTCGGGTGCCCGAACACCGGCCCACGCCGCTATTATCATCGGATCGGAAGAAGCGCGTGCCCTCGCACCCGGCACCATCCCGTCCGACTTCCCCGAGGAGGCCCTCGTCGAGCCGCAGCCGGTGACCTTCACCGCTGCCGACGGAAAGGCCGTTCCCGGCCAGCTTTTTCTACCCCCGGATCTGCAACCGGGCGAACGGCGTCCGGCGCTCCTCTTCTTCCACGGCGGCTCCCGGCGGCAGATGCTCCTCGGATGGCACTATCGCGGCTACTACAACAACGCCTATGCCTTGAACCAGTACCTCGCCAGCCGGGGCTACATCGTCCTGTCGGTGAACTACCGCAGCGGGATCGGCTACGGCATGGAGTTTCGTGAAGCGCTCAATTACGGGGCCTCCGGGGCGAGTGAGTTCTACGACGTGCTGGGGGCGGGCCTCTACCTGCGCAACCGGCCCGACGTGGACCCGGGACGAATCGGTCTGTGGGGCGGATCCTACGGCGGCTATCTTACCGCGCTCGGCCTGGCACGTGCCTCCGACCTGTTCGCCGCCGGGGTCGATTTCCACGGCGTCCACGACTGGAACGTGGGGATTCAGAACTTCATCCCGAGTTACAACACGCTCGAAGTGCCGGAGGCGGCGCGGCTCGCCTTTGCTTCGTCGCCGATGGCCTCGGTCGATAGCTGGCGCTCGCCGGTGCTCCTGATCCACGGCGACGACGACCGCAACGTCGCCTTCAAGGAAACCGTCACCCTCGTAGAAGCCCTGCGCAAACGCGGCGTCGAATATGAATACCTGGTCTTCCCGGATGAAGTCCACGGTTTTCTTACCCACCGGCGCTGGTTGGAGGCTTACCACGCCACCGCCGATTTCTTCGACCGCAAGCTGAAAAACAGGTAACGGCCCTACAACGCCGCCACCCGGGCCAGTGCCTGATCCAGGTCCGCCACGAGATCCTCGGCGTCTTCGATGCCGACGGAGTAGCGCACGAGGCTCTCTGGAATCCCCATGGCGGCGCGCTCTTCCGGCGAGCACTCCACGTGGCTGGTGGTGGCCGGCGGCCCCACGACGGTCTCCACGGCTCCGAGGTTGGCGGCGCGGTGGGCATAGCGGAGGTGCGGTAAAAAAGCACGCACGCCCTCCAAACCGCCGTTGACCTGGAAGCTCAACACGCCCCCAAAACCACTCATCTGACGCCGCGCCACCTCGTACTGCGGGTGCGTCTCCAGACCGGGATAGAACACCTGCGTGACGGCGGCATGAGCTTGCAGGAAACACGCAATGCGCAGCGCATTCTCGTTCTGCCGACGCACGCGCAGGTGGAGCGTTTTCATGCCGCGCAGCAGCAAATAGGCCGCCATCGGATCCAGAGCGGCCCCCGTAATCTCGCGATAATGATAGATCCGCTCGATCAGGTCGGCCCGGCCGCACGCCGCACCGCCGAGGGCATCGGCGTGCCCCCCCAGGAACTTGGTAGCGCTATGCAGAACCAGGTCCGCCCCCAGTTCGAGCGGTCGTTGATTGATGGGGGTGGCAAAAGTGTTGTCCACGATCACCAGGGCCCCGGCAGCCCGCGCGGCGGATGCAAGCCGGGCAAGATCTACGACCTTCAACGTGGGATTGGTAGGACTTTCGAGGTACAACACCCGGCATCCCGAAGCCACTGCGGCCTCAATCGCCTCAGGATCGGTCGTGTCGCACAGCGTTACCTCGATCTGAAACCGGGGCAAAAAGTCGAGAAAGAGCTTGCTGGTCCCTCCGTAGCAATCCTTCACAGACACGACCCGATCCCCCGGTGAGAGCACGGCGAAGAGCGTGTTGCTGATGGCCGCCATGCCGCTGGCGAAGCTCGTAGCCGCCTCGGCTCCTTCCAAGGCGCGAATCTTCTCTTCAAACACCCGCACGGTGGGGTTTGTGTTGCGGCTGTAGATATGTCCCGGCGCGTGCCCTCGGGCCACCGCCATCCAGCGGTCCATGTCTGCGTAGCCGAAGGAGACGCTGTGAACCACCGGAACCTGCGTAGCCTGGTATTCAAAGGGCTCTTGTTCGCCCCCCCAGACAGCCTGCGTTCCTTTTCCTGCCGAATGAGAAGGGGAATCAGACGCTTTCTTCATAGCCACGTTGCTCGTTCTATTTCATCGTACCCACATGCTTTCTCATAATACACAGATCCGATGCCATCGCACACTTTGATCACCCGGCGGGACGGTATTCACCCTCTACCGGCTCATCCGGCAGCCCCAGGAACGTCTCCAACGCACGCTCCAGGTAGAGGGCTTCTTCCGGGCAAGCAATCCCGTTCAGCAATCGGCGATGTGCGCCGTCCCCCTCGACGGCGCGCAGTTGATAGGTATAATGGTGACGCCCGGCTCGCACCTCGGAGTTTCCGGCCAGCTTGTGCCTCACGTATATCCGGCGCAAGGATCCAACATCCACACGCTTGTTTCCGAGCCAGGGCAAGGGCCGGATGCGAATACGAACCTGCTCAGGACCGGCATGGACCGTCGTCCGGTTCACCAGTTGACCTGCAGCGAAATACGTGCCCCAGACGCCGGCGGCCAGGGCCAGGCCCCAGAAGGTCCAGTCCGTGCTGTCGGTACCGGGTTGGGATTGCATGAGGACGGCCATCACCGCGACGGCTCCGTCCCAGAGCAACGCCAGGAACGCTAACAGAACGGCAGGTGCCGTAAACCAGCGATACGTCAGCACAAGGCGGCCGGGGGATTCCTCCACCGTGATACGTCGCGTCGGAGGGGTATGACCGGAGGTGTGCTGAGAACCGTTCATGCACTCGTCAAGGGGAAGATGTTGGTATGGCATCAGTGATGGCCCACATGGCCGCGTCGAGCGCGCCGCTGCACGCTCCATCTTCGTCCTCCGCATCCTGGCGATATTCATCCCGTCGCTCGCGTACCAGCGCGGCCACGCGCCGAAGATACGCTTCGCCTGTTTCCCCGGCTCCGGGCGGCGTCTTTTCGAGAAGACCTAGCGCCATATGGAAACCTCGTGCCGCCCACCTACCATAATGGTAGCCGGTATAACTGCCCCATTGCGAACCGCTCATCATGGGTGCGCTTTGCCGTGCCAGGGCCTGCACGTTCCGGATCGCCTGCCGGCGGTACCCTTCAACATCACTTGTCGGTGTCTTACTCTCTTCATTCTGCATTATAACCTCATAACTTTTAAACTGACGATTGCGTTGATTACTATTCGTTCTTCGATGCCAAGTGTGCCTCCCTCCCTTTGTCATGCCGGACGTGATTACTGGCATGAGTCGCTTCGCTTGTCTCGGCATCGCCTGCACCGTGTCCGTTCGAGAGATCCCGGCTCTGGGGCCGGAAGGACGAGTGCGCAGGCCTGCTTTTCTCTCAACGATGCTTCAACAAGCCCGCCTCTTCGGCCACCTTGCGCAGGGCCTGCTGCTGCTTCTCGGTCAGGTTGTCCGGGATGGTGACCTCGACTTCAACATAGAGATCGCCGGTGCGTTTGCCGGTCTGGACCCCCTGCCCCCGAAGGCGAAGCTTCGCGCCGGGCGGCGTACCCGCATGGATGGGCAGCTTGATGCGTTTTCCGTAAGGGTTGGTGATGTGCCGTGTGGTGCCCAGCAGGGCTTCGAAGGCATTGATTTGCTCGGTGACGTACAGATCGTCTCCTTCACGGCGAAACG
>JBHHWM010000114.1:0-13933 GCA_046756545.1 Rhodothermales bacterium
AACCCTGGGGCCACCCACAGCCGGTAACTAGGAAAACGCTATGCGCACCATCGTTCGACTCCTTCTTCCTGCCTCTACCGCCCTGACGGTAGTCCTGCTGGTTGCTGCTTTCTCCGGGATGCGTGAACAGCCGGAGCCGTTGCAGAGACCGTCCAATCCCGGGGTAACACAGCCGAGACTGGATGACACCGACACCGGTCGGTCTTCGTCATCCTCGGCAACGCCCACCCTGTATACCTGGCGCACCTTCACCACGCGGGACGGCCTCCCCTCGAACAAAATATATTGCGTGCGGGTGGATGGCGAACGCGTGTGGATAGGCACCGACGCCGGGCTGGTCCGATACGAAAAAGATCGCTTTCATACCTACACCGTCGCCGACGGCCTGGCTCATCAGGTCGTGCTCTCGATTGAGGTAGACGCGACCACCGGCGATGTATGGATCGGCACGATGGGAGGACTGAACCGCTGGTCCGCCGGGCGATTCGAGACCTTCAATCAACTCAACAGCGGACTCGCTAACGATGTGGTCTATGCCGTCGCCATGGAGGGCCACAACATGTGGGCCGCAACGGCGAGCGGGGCCAGCCGCCTGAACACGCGTACCCGGCAATGGAGCATCTTCAACGAAACGAATGCGCCGATGCACGAACCCTGGACCTACGGCGTCTCGGCCAACGACGGGATGGTGTACATCGCGGCATGGGGTGGCGGCGTGCTTGAGCTTAATTCAGAAACCGAACAGTGGAAAGACTATCGCGACCCGGACGAAGAAATGGAACTCGACGTCTTCCCCAACGACGGGCTGGTGCACGATGTGACCTCCAGCGTGTCCTATGAAAACGGAATCCTGTGGGCCGCTACCTATTTCGGGCTGAGCCGGTTCGATGGCACCCGCTGGAAGGGCTATTTCGATCACGACAGCGGGCTGGCCAGCAATTTTATCAACTTTGTGAAAGCGAACGGACCGGTGGTGTGGATCTGCACGGACAAGGGCTTGAACCGCTTCGACGGAACCGCCTGGCACACGTACAGGCGCACCCCGGCAGGTCGAGGAGAGATACTGGTTTCGAATGAAACCGGCGACGTAACGACGCTGACAAGGCCTACGGCGCTTAGTCACAACTACATCCTTGGCATAGACTTCCAGGAGGAAGCGATCTGGGTGGCCACAGAAAACGGCCTCAGCAGAGGAGTACCTGAGGGTATGTCCAAGTCTTAGCATGGCATCAAGCCATAAGAAGTAACTCGGCGAATGAATCATTCGGAGGTAATACGTATGGCACAACACACAGGGACGATTAACGGACAGTACGTCGATCTAGCAACGTGTTCAGCAAATGAACGTGAGGAAATAATACAACTCGGGGTGCTGTCGGAAGAGGGTCAACTCATGGCCTCTCCGGTGCATCCTCCTGAGCGTCCCCCTATCCCGAGGCAGGCGGTTCAAGCCCCTACCGTGCTCAATGAAGCGTACGATTATTCAAAACCTTCTTCCTTCTCCAGAGCACTTTACTTCGATCTCGGGAGCACCCGGATGATGCTTATTTCCGGTACTGCGAGCGTAGATGAACACGGAGAAACAATCCATGTCGGCGATTTTCGGGCACAACTCTGGAGAACCTTTCGAAACATCACAGAACTCCTGAATGCCGAAGGAATGACCTGGCACGACATCGTCAGGACCACCTGCTATCTCCGCGATATCGAACGCGACTATGCAGATTTCAACGACGTCCGGACGGCCTTCTACGAGTGGCTAGGACTCGATCCCTTGCCTGCCAGCACGGCCATACAGGCCCGCATCTGCCGGCAGGATCTGTTGGTGGAGATCGAAGCCATTGCGGTTCGTCCAGCAGACCCCCGCTAACCGTCATGAGGTTCTCTTTGTCACGCATGTTGATCGCCCTCGTCCTGGTGATGCTTGCCATTCCAGGTTCCGAGCTATGGGGACAAACGCAGACGGGATCGTATGGAAATACCCCCGATGAGATGCGTCCCTATCGGCGATTCCAGGAACCCTACGCGCTCTTCTTCGACAAACCGCAACCCTTCCTGGGGACGGGACGTGAGAAAAGCCCGCCCCCGGATCTCAAGCTGGTCAAGATCGGCTTCCTGGGTCCGCTGGAGGATTCGCCGGAAGCCGCACTCGGCCGCCATATGCTTCAGGGAGCCACCCTGGCTATCGAAGAGGCGAACGCACAGGGGGGGTATCAGGGCCTACCTTTTGAACTCGTACTCCGGGACGACGCCGGGCCGTGGGGAGCCTCCAGCAACAAATTCGTTGAGTTGAGCGACGAAAAAGTGTGGGCCGTGCTGGGTTCGATTGACGGAGCCAGCACCCACATCGCGTTGCGGGTGGCGCTGAAGCTGGAACTCCCCATGGTCACAACCGGCAGTACCGATCCCACGCTCACCGAGACACGCATCCCCTGGCTGGTACGCGTCAACGCCGATGATCGACAGAACGGGTACGCCCTGGCCTCCTACATCTACCAGGAGAAGGGCTATCGGCGAGTAGCCGCGTTGCGAGCAAACAATCGCTACGGGCGAAAAGGGATCACCGAATTCAAAGATGCGGCACGACGCCTGGGGGCTCCCCTTTTGTTTGAACTGCGCTACGCACCCGGCGACACGATTTTCACGACGCAGCTCATGCGCATCAACAAGTCTTCGGCGGAGGCGGTGGTACTCTGGGCGGATGCCGAAGAAGCCGCACACATCGTGCAGCAAATGCGAGAGATGGGCATGCAACACGCCGTCTTCGGAACCGACCGGCTGGTATCGCCCGATTTCCTTACCTCCGCCGGTCCGGCAGCAGAAGGGGTTATCGCAACCTATCCATACAACCCTGAACAGGACGATCCGTACGTGCAGGATTTTAATCGGCGGTATGCTCAACGGTTCGGCGAAGAACCGGAAGCCTTCGCAGCCCATGCCTTCGACGGGATGAACATGATCATTCAGGCGATCCATACCGCCGGCCTGAATCGTGCCCGCATTCGAGACGTGCTGTCCGCTGTGAAGGGATTCCAGGGCGTCACCGGCCAGATTGTCCTCGATGCGACCCACAACGACGTCGGACCGGTGTGGCTGGTAGAGATTCGAGACGGAGCGTTCCACTTTTTTCCTTCTCTCCAGGAACCGTAGTCCGTACGCCTCCGAGTTTGCCAGGAATGAGTCATGAAGACGAGCACAGCATCCTCTCCAGGTCAAAGCGGCGTGATCCCCGGTGACGCTTCATGCAAGCTGGTTGATCGGGCATGCACTTCCGAAGGAACGGTTCTGGACATTGGAGGGATTATCATTGGCGGCACCGAGATCACGGTCATGGCCGGCCCCTGCGCTGTGGAGAGCCCTGAGCAAATACTGAAAACCGCGCGTGCTGTGCAGGCTGGCGGCGCGCACATCTTGCGAGGGGGTGCCTTCAAGCCCCGCACTTCTCCCTACAGTTTTCGCGGACTACAGGAAGAGGGGCTAAAACTGCTGGCCCAGGCCCGGCAGGAAACAGGGCTGCCCGTCGTCACCGAGGTGATGGATGCCCGGCATATCGACATGGTCTGCCGGTATGCGGATATCCTGCAAATCGGGTCCCGCAACATGCAAAACTTCACGCTGTTGGAAGAAGTGGGTAGCTGCCGGAAACCGGTCTTGCTGAAACGCGGCATGTCCGCGACGATTGAGGAGTTTTTGCTTGCCGCCGAGTATATCCTGAGCCATGGCAACCAGGATGTCATGCTTTGCGAGCGGGGGATCCGCACCTTTGAGACCTCCTCCCGAAACACGTTGGATTTGAACGCGGTGCCGATCCTGAAACGGCGCACGCACCTCCCTGTCATCGTCGACCCCAGCCACGGTACCGGTCATTGGTGGATGGTTCCACACCTGGCCAAAGCGGCCATTGCCGTTGGTGCCGACGGCTTGCTGGTAGAAGTACACCCCCATCCACAGGAAGCTTTGAGCGATGGGCCTCAATCGCTTCGCCCGGATACCTTCGACGAGATGATGACGGACCTGAGCCTGGTGGCCCGGGCCGTCGGAAGAACATTGGCGAAACCGGAACCTGCTCATGAGGCGATACACTGAGCCGTTTCATCAGCTAAAAGTAATCGGTCTGTGCGCGTGCATGGTGGTCGTCTGGGCAGGCAGCCGTCACCCTGTTGGGCCACCCGGCGAAGACGCATCGCCCACACCCCCGGGAAGTACCTCCTCGTTCAACAGCACACGCGGCGATAGCGTTAAGATCGGCCTGTTGGTTCCCCGAGAAAAAGCGAGCGCAACAATAGGACTGGCGGCGAAACGGGGAGCCGAGATGGCGATTTCGGATGCCAACCGAGACGGAGGATTCGAAGGCCGCCCCTTCTCACTCATCGTGCGCTCGGACGACGGTCCCTGGGAAGCAGGAACCGGCGAAATGGCGAAACTGGTCTTCGAGGACAGGGTGTGGGCCATCCTGGGGGGACTCGATGGCCGCCGCGCTCACCTCGCCGAACAGATCGCTACGAAAGGCAGGATCACGCTCGTCTCTCCCTGGGCCTCCGATCCGACCCTGACACAAATCAACATTCCCTGGTTCTTCCGTTGCGTGCCCGACGACCGCCAACAAGCCACCGCCCTGGTGAAAGAAATCTTCCAGAATAGAGGATTGGAACGGCTGGTAACGGTACATGAAGACACCTACGATGCGCGTATGGCAGAGACCACATTCGCCCGGATAGCCGCAACAACAGGGTACTCCCTCGTGAACCAGATCACGTTAGGAAGGCCCGACCGTGATCTTCAAGAGGTGCTTAACCTGATAGAACGCGCAGGCGTAGAGGGTATCGTACTCTTCGGGCAGCCCACGAACATGGCTAGCCTCGTCCGGCAGATGCGCGTGCGCGGCATGGATCAGGCCATCTTCGGCCCACTATCCTTCGTTGAAGATGACTTCCTGGCCGAGGCGAACGAGCATGACGCATTCTTCGTTGCCCCCGGACATTGGCACACCTCCCAGGGGACGAGCTTTCGGCAATCCTATCAAAAAAAATACGGTGAGCCGCCGCCTGCCGTAGCTGCCTATGCGTATGACGGCATGCGTGTGATCGTGGAGGCCATCAGGCAGGCCGGGCTCGACCGGGAGAAAATCCGAGAAGCCACGGCCACCATGGAGTACCCGCATGGCGTGACCGGTCCCATCCGGTTTGATGCAAGGGGTAATCGCCTGACGCCGGTTGCGGTGGTAGAGATGAGTAATAAGCGCTAACCCTCCTGCATAACATGGTGCAACAATGACCTACCTCGCAGCAAGCTACGAGGTATCTTGCAGCGGAACGGGTCGTTTTACTCCGTCAGTCGCCTTCGGCTCGTGTCCTAGGCACGTTTACTTACGTCAGTCGGACTTCGTCCTCGTGTCCGGGTATGCGACCATGAAAAGAATTAAGGTGCAGGACGATATGCTAATGCATCGCTCATCGCCCGAAATTATAGGCAAAGCCGACCCAGGGCAGGAATGGAAAACCCTCTGCTTCTTCGAGTAAGCTGGGCGAGGAAAACAAAGCAAAGTCCGCCGAGATACGCTCCCCGATAAAGCGGATGCCCCCCGAAAACAACAAGCCGTCTTCTATGTCGGGCAAGATGTAATTTTCCGAGAGCAACTTGATGTTGTTCGACACCTGATATTCGCCCCCGATCAATATGGACGGACTCTCTGCGAAGTCGCCGTTCCCGAAAGCAAACCCGAGGCCGAGTGTCAATGCCGCCTCGTCGCCTCCGAAGGTACCAAGGCCGAAAAGTGCCCCGCCCGACCCTTCTCCGCTGGTGATTGTGGCCACGAACCCGCCGGCTGCCAGGGCCACACCGCGTTTCTCAACGAGAGTCAGCTTGGTCGCCCCGTACAAGAGTTGCTGTTTTGTTCCGGGCACCAACGAGACACCCCCCCCGGCGGAGATGACATCACCCACGCCCACGGAAACGTACGGAAAGAAGATCTCATACAGAGAGAAATAGCCCGATCCCCCGCCCAGGCTTCGGGCTGTCGGTGAGAAAAAAAGCCGGGTGCGGTTGGGATCGGTGCGGCGATAGTGTCCCTCTACAATGGACCCCTTCAACACTTTAATGTCCTTGATCTGGTCTCTCAAGAGGCTCATCTCTACCCCCGAGACTGTGCGGAATACGACGAATTCTTCCCCCCTTTCTATGATCGTGCCGACCAGCTTCGATCCGTCGTTGAGCACGACGCGGACGGGCTGTTCGCCCACCGGCCGTTCATCCTGCGCCTGCACCGGATGAGCCAACAGCACACACCCCAAGATGAACAGCATAAACTGGATGGTATTATTCTTTAGCATATCGGTATCCTCCGTGCTCTACCAGAGCGATTGTTTCAATCTTAGCCAACGCTGCATTCCTTATTGCTGCTGAGCTTCGACCACCTGCGGCCTCACCACCGGATGTTTGAACTGAAAGATGTCTTTCTTGCCTTTGCTCGCCCCGACAAGGGTACCCAACAATCCACCCAGCGCGCCGCCAATTTGCCCGCCGGATTTAGCTTTCTCTGTTGCGGTAAGCTCCGTGCAGAGGACATCGAACCACCCACACTTATCCGGCGGGTCATCTCCACCAGAGAACCCAATGACGACACCGAGGGCGACTCCCATCAGCACCCCGGTTGCTACTCCCTGGAGGGCACCTTTCCCTTTACGTACAAACGTGATCGTCCGAATCTCCTCCGTGGTCGCCGTCTCAAAACGACCGGTAACAGGATCCAGCCAGGAGGCGGAATCTGGAGTCACCTGGAGGCTGGATCCCTTCAAGGCTCGGCCATCTGCGAGGATGATCGTGGCCGAATGGCGCTGCCCCAGCCTGTTGATGTCGGGAAACGACGACTCGCTAATGGGATCAACGGTCCGCATATGCGTGCAGCCGGATAGGACCAGCACCAGCGCGATGAGTGCAACGATACTCTTTTCCATGATGCCACCTCGTTAGCTTGTGCCGTCTTATTTGCTCTTCGCAATGGATCTGCACAGAACATAGACGAAGCGAACCTTGACAGAGAGGTCGTATCTCTGGAGAATTGCAACAAGGCCGGTTTGTCAGGTGTCTATGTCCCTTCTGTCCTGTATTCCGACGGAGAGACGCCTACCGTCTGTTTAAAAAGCCTGGAAAAATAGTCTGGATCTTGAAAACCAACTGCGTAGGCGATTTCTGCCACCGTCCCTGCCTGCTGGGCCAGAAGCTGCCTGGCCCGCTCCAGCCGCATCTTCCTGATATAGCCCCCCGGAGATAAACGTGTCGCCGCCTTCAGCCGCCGTCGTAACTGCCGAACGCTGAACCCCACCTCATCGGCCAACCATTCCACGCCGAAATTGCTGTTGCCCATATGCGCCTCTACCACTTCCCGTACCCGCTCCAGGAACATCGCTTCTGCCGACGGAATCGCGATTTCGCTCGGCCCGACGACCACCTCGTCGCTAAACCGGTGGCGCAACATCCTCCGTAGCTCGATCAGGTTTTCCATCCGTGCCAACAATTCCTCTGCGTTGAAAGGCTTGTAGAGGTAATCGTCCACCCCTGTTTTCAGCCCTTCCAGCTTGTCGACTTCCGATGCCTTCGCCGTTAGCAAGATCACCGGGATATGGTTGAGTTGATCGTCGGTTTTCAGAGCACGGCACAGGGCAACCCCATCCATCTCCGGCATCATCACATCGCTGATGATCAAGTCCGGCAGGATCGAGCGGGCTTGTTGTAGTCCCTCGACACCGTTGGTAGCTTCCACAATATGATAGTGAAGCACCAGGTTGCTTTTAAGGTACTCGCGCACGTCTGCGTTGTCCTCTACGATGAGGATCGTCGGGGCATCTTCTTGTGCTTCGACCCAGGTTTCCTGATCCAGCGTTGTTTCATCTATTGCGTCTACTTCGGCATCGAGCCAGTGAGCCTCGGAGTGCTCCACTTCGAGCGGAGCAGCATCGGAATCGGCTTCGACCAGGTCGTCCGGGCTGAGATGGGCACTGCCCTGAGGAAGGCGCACAATGAACTCACAGCCAAACCCCGGTTCGCTCTCGACGTGAATCTCTCCGCCGTGTAATTCCACCAATTCCTTTGCCAGAGCCAGTCCGATCCCGGTTCCTTCTTGCTCGTGAGCCCTTGAATGTGCGACCTGGTGAAAGCGGTCGAACACATAAGGAAGTTCCTCGGCTGAGATGCCCGCCCCTGTGTCGCGGACGCACATCTCCACGAAGGATCCTTTCTCATCCTCGACTTTCCGGACCTTGACCCGAATCGTGCCGTGCTCCGGTGTGAACTTGAAGGCATTCGAGAGCAGGTTGGAGACGATCTTCTCCAGCTTGTCTGCGTCAAAAAAGAGGGCATGATCTTCTAGATCGGCGTCGAATTGCAAGGTGACATGCTTGCGCTCGGCCAGCGACGAGAACGACTGAACGAGCCCACGGAGAAAAGCAACCAGGTTGCGGCGTCGGACGTGGAGGTGCATTCGGCCCGCTTCGAGCTTCGACAGATCCAGCAATTGATTGATCAACCGTTGCAGTCGAAAGCCGTTGCGTTTCATCATCTGGAGTTGCCTGCGGAGCGTACTGCTCACGGGACCATGGGCATCGTTCAGAGCATCCTCCACAGGGCCGAGGATCAGGGTGAGCGGGGTGCGGAACTCATGACTGACGTTGGCAAAGAACCGGGCTTTTAACTGCTCCATTTCCCGTAGTTTCTCGGCATACTCTGTAATCTCCTCTTTAAGCTGCTCCACCTTACGACGTGCCCGGTACTGTTCGTAGCGACCACTGTATAAAAGCGCACTGATGCCTGTACAAAGAAACGTTATGATCATCATGAAGAGGATCCTCCCCATACCAAACGTCAGTTCTTCCTGGCCAAACAACGGAGGCAGATACCGAGCACATAGAAAATGCACACCCGTTATGCCAAAACCGAAGGGAAGGATCTGCCAGGCGTGATAGGGCATCGTACCTACCGCTATCAACATCACTAAGCTCATATAAGCAGCCGAACCCGAGATGTCTCCGCGAGCAATATCATCAAGCAACATGGCGATACTGACGGCAAAGAGCATGATAGCCACGATGAGGCGTCCCCACTGAAGACCCACTCGGGTACGGGCAAGAACCAGGATGGTAAGGCTCAGGAGGAGGATGAGAAGCTTATCCCATATGCCCACCAGGGTCGTTGGATCGGATCCGCTGTAGCGCACGGCAAGGGGTTTACCGAGTAGCAGTACATTCCCGCCCACAAACGCGATGATAGCAACGATCCCCAAGATACCGCCTACGAGCATACCCTTTCTGCAGAGGCGTAGGATGACGTCTCTGAAACCCGGGTCTTTCTCGTACGAAAACGAGGCAAAGAACCGGGACCACACGCGCTCAGGTGCCCCGGCAAGAGTCATGGGCTACAGCGAGTATTGCAACCTTTTCTACTATCCGATCATGCAAAGTACCCCCTGATCACGAAGCAATAAAAACGGCATCGTGCGCTTCGCGAGAAGAAGGAATCTACGATGAATGTGCTTCTCGATACATAGTGGGCTAATGTGAGTTCAGAATAAGCAACACAGCCCGCTCATCTCTTATTAATGTAGACACTTATGCACCTGACAACATAACCTCTTTCATGTGATCTTGATAAAAACTAGACTCTGATACTGGACTTATTCAGGGGCGAACGCGGCTTCCGGGACGAATTGCTGCTGCCTTCCTTGGGTCCAAAATCAAGATTCTTCTGCCCGCTAGTTCACGCCCCACAGTCGCCCTGTCTCCATCTCTGTGAAGGCACGGTCGTACAATGCCAGGCATTCCCTGCGCCACGCTTCGTCGAGTTGGACCGTTCTTTCGGCCCATCCATGGCAATATCTACAGGAACGGCAGTCGCGATCCCGGCAGCCGTGGGTCAAGAAGCGGTTGATGAAGCCGTCGAGAGCCCGGTTATCGACATACACAGGAGGAGGTCCCTCCTGCTCTCCGAGAAGACCGCGCCGCTTCGCCAGGCGGAAGAAGAGGGGCAGGCGTCGCCAGCGGACCGTGCCCGGTCGGAGAAAGTGGCGCGCGATCCATGCGAAACCGCGTCGTTGCGTAGCACCATTCGTGGGCGGAACATGGTAGGGCTGGACCAGATCAAGGAGATTACCTTCATACCTTCGTTCGTGGTAGGCGCAGGCACGCAGCACCAACAGGTCCGTGGGGAAGCCGCGTTCGGTCAGTTTGATCTGGTCGTATCCCAACGCCTCGTAGTGGTGCAAGTCCTCGGGCCGAATCCAATCCGCCCGGAGATAGTGAACGGATTCCCGAAGTTTCACATACGAACACCAGAACAAGCACCAGTCGATCACGAACCCCTTCGACCGGTGGCCCCTCTGCGAAGCGTGGCTCAGTAGATTCGGGTGATACGGCTGGAGCGGGCAGTTCTGAACGCAGCTATTGCTGGCGAGAAGCTCCAGGCGACAACTCACGGCCTCCCGGATCTTGCGCAGCACCTCGAATTCGCGATTGATTTGCAGGGAGTCCAGCGCGATGCAATCGGCTCCCAAGTCCTCCCAGTACTGAGCGCGCCGGATGTCGTTGACGGCGGCAAACACGCTGACCCGAACGGCGAGGTGGGGATAGCTCCGCTTGATGAGCCGCAGCAAAAAGGGATTGGCCAGGGTCACCGATGTCACGCCGATATCGCAAAGCCAATCGAGGAGGCGGCGCAGACGTTTCTGACCCTGGCGCGTGTACTCAAGGTTGTCCAGGCACACCGCGTTCAGGAGGTAATTAAACCCGATCTTTTCACGATGACAGGCCGCCACATGCCGCTTGAGGACGCGCCGGGAAATAGGCGGTAGCATGAAGCTTGCGCGCCCACCACCCACCCTATCTGCCGATAGCTTTCCATACAGCTCGAACACGTCGTATCGTTTTACAAGCGTCGGAAGGCGGTCGTCGAAATTGGTTGCGAGCGAGAAACGCATCCCGGCCTCCTTTTTTCTGGAACGGGTGAGGTCCTGAATTCAGGAAACGAGTTCTTCTTCATCGTCGGTGGTGGGTTTCCAGAGGCGAGGGAAGAAATAACTCAATAGCAATAACAGGCCGCCGAAACCCAGAAACAGCAAAATCCGCCAGACGGCTTCCAGCTTGGCCAGATCAACTACGAAGAGCTTGCCGACGACCACCATTAACGTCACCAGCCCTGCATTGCGAACCCAATCCCTGTCACGCATCCAGCCCATCACCAGCAGCGCTATGGCGCTCAACCCCCAGGCGATACTAACGTACGCTTGTCCGTCCGGGAGATCGACGAGTTCCCGCCAGAACCACCCCAGCAAACCGATATAAGCGACAATGCGGTAGAGAATCGTGGTCTGGGGTCCTCGAAAAGTCCAGGTCACCCCAAGGCCGAGCGCAAGGACGAGGAGATCGCCGAGGGCCTGTCCGTTCAGCAACGCGGGAAGATTCCCGTCGAGGTTCACCAGTCGCTGAGAAAGCCACAAGGCCACGATGACGAACACGCTGTGCCCGAGGAACCGGAGGACACGATCGGAGAAGACCCGTGCCAACACGTGCAACGCCGCCGCTTCGATCGCAAGGGCCAACAACCGGACGCCTGCATCATCAAAGAAGTCGAACCAGCAGATGGCCAGCAGCACGGCGGCGGCCACGCCGTGGGCCTGCCCGAGCCGCCGAAGATCCCCCCTGCGCATCAAGACATAGGCGGCGGCGTAGAGTCCCGCAGCTCCTGCGACGATGCTCCCCCATCCGATGTCGGAAAACGACCACAATTCTCGTGACAGCCCCAGGGTTACCAGCGGAGCCGCCACGACCAGCACCATAGCCGGACGTTCGACGAAACCGACCCCTTTGAAGACCTTCAGAGCCGGCATGGCCCATTCCTCCGGCCGACGGTGTTGCCAGATCTCGCGTACTACCGGGAGCACTCCAAAAATCACCAGGCAAAAAAGCACCCCGGCCTGGAAAGCCCCGCGTTCAGTGAGTGTATCCGATCCACCAAAAGCCACTTCGATCCACCCGATGAAGAAAACGAGCCAGCCGCCTACAACCGAGGTAAACAGGAGCGACCGCCATCCACGAAACATGTAAATCCCTCCGGTAGCGGCAAGGACGGCACACGTGTAGGCAACGAGGCCCGGCACATTACCTTCGCCGGTATAGAGCAGAAAAGGCGTGCCCAGCCCCCCCAGTATTGCAATGACCCCTAATGCAGCGTCTTCCTGATGCACAGCGAGCACGAATCCCAGCAGCGACACCAGGGCCATGGCCGCAAACGCCACCGGGTAGGATATGAGGCTGTAGAGTTGAAAGGCCGAGAAGAGCGTCACATAGAACGTAGCGATGCCGCCGCCCAGCAACACCTGGCCGAGCCGCAACCTCTTTGGGCGAAGGCGTAGCCCGACAACAAGCAAGAAAACGCCCAGCGCCAGGCCGAATCCAATGCGCACCCTGGGCGTGAGCCAGCCTTTGTCCATCCCGAACTTGAAAAGGAAGGCCAGCCCGAAAAGCAGCAGAGCAATCCCGATCTTGTTCAGCCAGTCCTCGCTCTTCATCACCGACCTGACGCTCTTCGTCGAAGAGCGTGGGGCACGCCTGGCCGGACGCAGGGCGGGACGCGCCGTACTGGGGGCTCCCGGCGAACGCGGCAGCGCTGCTTTGGACGCTTCGGGGCGTGCTTTTTGAGGCGGTGCCTCATGCGGCGCGGCGCTCGTTGTCTTTCGGTTATCCTGTACCTGGCTATGCAGCCGGTCGAGTTGATTCTGGAGCTGGGCAACCGTTGCTTCTAACGTAGCAAGACGGTCGTGCAGCGTGGGGTCATCCGATTGGCTCATGGCCGCACCATCGGTCTAATTCAACCATGGAGAAGAAAATAGGAAAGCAACACGGTCCATCCCGGACACGCCGTAATATAGGCCGAGTAGGACGATATATTCCGAATTGATCAACCCGCTCTTACGTTACATCCATCTGACCGGCCATCCCGCACCCATGACACTCGACGACTGGCACCACACCGGCAGGCTCTTCACCTACCGCGGCTACGATATCGTTTACCACGATGAAGGGGCAGGAGACACGCTCGTCTGCATCCACGGCTTCCCCACCGCCTCCTGGGACTGGCACAAGATCTTGCCGGCACTGACCTCACGTTTCCGCGTCATCGCTGCCGACATGATCGGCTTCGGTCTTTCCGACAAACCGCACGGCTACGACTATTCCCTCTTCGACCAGGCCACCCTGCATGAAGCCCTGCTAAAGCACCTCGGCCTCGACTCCGCGCATCTCCTCGCCCACGACTACGGCGACACCGTCGTGCAAGAACTGCTGGCTCGATACCTTGACCGGCAAGAGGAGGGGGCGACAGGTCTCCGCATACGATCTGCGTGCCTGCTCAACGGCGGTATCTTTCCCGAAGCCACCCGGCCTCGGCCCATTCAGAAACTCCTGCGGAGCCCGCTCGGCTGGCTGGTGGGCCTGCTTCTGACCGAACGGCAATTCCGCAAAAGCTTCCGGGCCGTCTTTGCCCCGGATACCCAGCCGTCCGATACCGAACTGGGCGATTTCTGGCGGCTCATCACCTTCAACAGGGGCGAGCGCATCGCACACAAAATCAGCCGCTACCAGCACGAACGGCAGCAGAACCGAGCAAGATGGGCCGGTGCCCTTCAGCACACAACCGTGCCTCTCCGGCTCATCAACGGTCCGCTCGATCCGGTTTCGGGAGCCTCGATCGCGTCCCGCTACCGCGAACTCATCGCCCATCCAGACGTGGTGATGCTCGACGGCATTGGGCACTACCCGCAGATCGAAGCACCCGAGGCCGTGCTGAACGCCTATCTCGCGTTTCTCGAGCGCGTGGTCGCCGGCTCGTCTCCTTTCTGAGATGCCCGGCCCCGGCGCTCCTCATTGCCGCGCCACCTCCATCGTTGCCG
>JBHHWM010000115.1:0-13924 GCA_046756545.1 Rhodothermales bacterium
CGGGGCGCGTGTGGCCGGGGGGGTCTATTTCAGCCGTCTCAGCGTGGACGGCCTCGTCGCCGGAAACGGGCGGATGGTGCGGGTGCGATAGGGAGTGAAACGACGAGCCGAAGAGACAAGGAATCGAAGATTTTTTCTCGTGCTTTTTCGTCGACCCTCCAGGTGAGTGAAAATAACGGTTGCTGTTCCTATCATGGTACCAAAAGAGAGGCTTCCCTATACAGGCTCGTCCGGCGAGCCCGGCAGGCTATCTCCGGGCCTCATTTCGTTTCACAAGGCGATCCCCCACCTCCCATGCGGCACCGACGTTCGTCCGGCTGTTATCCCTGGTTTGTTTTGATCAGCGCGTTCCTGCTGCCCGCCGCGGCACGCGCGCAAACGCCCGTCTCCCTGCCTCGGCTGGAATCGCCCGTCGTCCTCGACGGGCGGAGCGACGAGGCGGCCTGGGAAGCCATCGAGCCGCTGCCCCTGACGATGCACCAGCCCGTCTTCGAGGGCGAGCCGACCGAACAGACGGAAATCCGCGTGGCCTACGACGACAACTATATCTACGTCGCAGGCCGCCTGTACGATACCGAGGAGGCCGGCATCCGCACCAATTCGCTCTATCGGGACCGGTACAGCGGCGACGACATCCTCGCTATTGTGCTCGACACGTTCAACGACAACGAAAACGCGCTCTGGTTTTTCACCTCGCCTGCTGGGGTGCGGTTCGACATGGCCGTGTCCAACGACGCCGTGTTCGGCGGCGGAGGCCCGTTCGGAGGGGTCGTCAATGCAAGCTGGAACACGTTCTGGGACGTCGCGACGGCGCAGAACGAGCAGGGCTGGTTCGCCGAGATGCGCATTCCCTTCTCCAGCCTGGGGTTTCAGGACATCGACGGGCGCGTGGAGATGGGGTTGATCACATACCGCCTCATCGCGCGCAAGAATGAACGTGTCACGTACCCCGCGATCCCACCCAACTGGAGCATGGCCTTCGGCAAGCCCTCGGTGGCGCAGGACGTGGTGCTCGAAGGCGTCTACAGCCAGAAACCGCTCTACGTGACGCCGTACGTGCTCGGCGGCGTCGACCGGGCGGCACAACTCAACGACGCCGAAACGGCCTTCATTCACAGCGAAGACGTTACGCGGGAAGCCGGGCTGGACGTCAAGTACAACCTGACGAGCAACCTGACGCTCGACCTGACGCTCAACACCGACTTTGCCCAGGCCGAAGCCGACGATCAGCAGGTCAACCTGACGCGCTTTTCTCTCTTCTTCCCCGAAAAACGCCAGTTCTTCCAACAGCGCGCCGGGATCTTCGATTTCAGCATCGGGGGCCGGGATCGCCTGTTTCATAGCCGCCGCATCGGCCTGAGCGGCGGAGAACCCGTCCGCCTGTTGGGCGGCACCCGGCTGGTAGGCCGCCTCGGAGGCTGGGACCTCGGGCTGATCGACATGCAGACGGCCCGTTCCGACCACCTGCCGTCCGAAAACTTCGGCGTGCTCCGGGTGCGGCGCAACGTCTTCAACGAGAACTCCTACGCAGGCGCTATGGTGACCAGCCGCATCGGGGACGACGGCAGCTACAATGTGGCCTACGGCCTCGACGGCACCTTCCGCATGACCGGCGACGAATACCTCCTGGTGCAGTGGACCCAAACGTTCGAAGACGAACGGTTCAAGAACAATACGTTCGACGCGCTGGAGGCCGGGTTGGTGCGGGTCCAGTGGCAGCGACGGCGGCAGCGCGGCTTCAACTACTCGAACTCGGTCACGTGGTCCGGGGACGACTATACCCCCGGCATGGGGTTCGTCACACGCAACGGCTTTACGCGGCTCGGCAGCCGGGTGGCCTATGACTGGTACCCCGGCGGTACCTCCGCGCTCCGCCGCCTGTCGCCCAGCCTTACGTCCAGCGTCTTCTTTCGCAATGAGGACCTCGGGGGCGAAAAAAGCCTGAACCGGGCCATCGAATCGGTGTCGCTGCGGCATTCCTGGAGCCTGGAACTCAAGTCCGGGGATAATCTGTCGCTGGGAACACAGATGCAGGTCGAGGACCTGGATCACGCGCTCTCGTTTCCCGAGGACACCAACGTTCCGGCAGGGCGCTACACGTTTTACGGCCTCTCGGGATCGTTGCGGTTGCACAACGGGCGGCTGCTACGAGCCAACATCAACGTCAACGCGGGTACCTTCTACGACGGCGAGCGGCTGCAACTGGGCCTCTCGCCCACCTGGAATGCGTCGCGTTTCCTCGAACTCAGCGGAGAGTATCAGGCTAACTTTGTGCGCTTCCCCGACCGGGATCAGCACTTCGACGTACACATCGTGCGGCTGCGCGTGCAGGCCGCGCTGAACACGAAGGTCTCGACCAATCTCTTCCTCCAGTACAACAACGCCGGAGACATCGTCACGGCCAACGCGCGGTTCCGCTACAATTTCCGCGAGGGCAACGACCTCTGGATCGTGTACAACCACGGACTCAACACCAACCGCCACCGCGACGACCCGGTGCTGCCGCTCACCGACAACCGCATCCTCCTGGTGAAATACACCCATACGTTCGGCCTTTGAACGTGGCCGACGGCAGAGAGACGCACAGGGCTGGCACGCCAGGGTCCGCTGTCGTAGGTTTACACTCCGCGAAAATCCTCCTCACTACCAGAAAGCCGCCCCATGCGCCGGTACTCCTTCCTCCTGCTCTGTTGTCTTTTTTTCGCAGCCTGCACCGACGGCACCGAACCCGCCTCCCACGACGACGTCGCCATCGAGACGCCCACGGCCCTGATCGAGGCCATGCGAGAACGCTACCGCGACGACTGGTACCACACCCTCACCTTCGTGCAAGAAACGGTTCGGTATCGCCAGGACGGCTCCGTGGACACGGCTACCTGGTACGAAGCCTACGCGGCCCCCGGCAAGCTACGCATCGACTTTGCGCCCCTGGAAGACGGAAACGGGATGCTCTTCGCCGGTGATTCGCAGTACGTGTTCCGGGACGGCGAGATGATCAACCGGCAGGCGACGGTCCACCCGTTGCTCCTGCTCGGCTTCGACGTGTATCACCTGCCTGCCGAAGAAACCGTGCGCAAGCTGGACACCCTGGGTTTCGACCTCACAAAGATGCACGAAACGATGTGGCAGAATCGGCCTACCTACGTTGTCGGGGCCGAGGAAGGAGAGGAAAAAGCGCCTCAATTCTGGATCGACAAAGAGCACCTGTACTTTACGCGCATGCTCCGACCGGCCGGGCCGGACAGCAGCATTTCAGAGGTCCAGTTCAACAACTACGAACGGCAGCCCGCCGGGTGGATCGCCCCGGAAGTCGTCTTCCATTTCGACCAAAACCGGGTGATGCTGGAAACCTATAACGAGATCCGAACCGGGGTCGATCTCGACACCACCCTCTTCGACCCCGCGCGCTGGCGCACGACCCACTGGCATCAATAGACGCGTACCGAAGGGGCGCTACAGTCAGACGCCGAGCTTTTCCCGGTCCACCTTCTTGAGTCCCTGAACCACCAGGTCGTAAGACGCGTCGATCATGGCCGTGATTTCGTCGGGGGGCACGCTGCCGTCCAGGTGCACGGTGTTCCAGTGTTTCTTGTTCATGTGGTAGCCGGGCCGGACGGCATCGTACCGCTCGCGCAACACCAGGGCCTGCTCGGGATCGCACTTGAGCGAGATGCGCGGCGGCACCTCGTCGACGGCGACCAGGGCGAACATCTTGCCCATCACTTTGAAGACCAGCGCTTGCGGCCCAAACGGGAATTCTTCGACGGCACCCGTTTTCTGTTGCAGGTACGTATAGCAGGTTTCGAGATGCACGGAAATAGGGTCGTTTATGAGGGAACAGGAACGGTCTCCAGGAGGCTCAACGTCTGTAGCGCTGCTTCATATTTGTCGCGCGCCATGGCCTGCGCCGGCGGGCTGAGCTTGTTCCAGCTCCGTTGGAGCTTGGCCTTGACCCAGGCCGCGCCCTCATCGATGCCCATGCCGCGCTGCACATAGACCAGATGCAGCAACGACGGGACTTGTTCGATGTGCGTCAGGGCGTCGGCATTGGCCAGACACACCGCTTCGGCGCTGCGTTGCTCCACCCGAACGCTGGCCCGGTGGGCGGCGATAGCATGCTTGACGGCCTCGATGCGATCCGGTGGACAGCCCAGGCGCGTGAGGATCTTTTCCGCTTCGACAGGGCCGTGGAGGTGGTGCTCTTCGTAGAGCGCTTCGTCTTTGACGCTGGCGTAGTCGTGCAGCAGGGCGGCCATCTCTACGATGTCGGGGTCGGCTTCGAACAAGGACGCGAGCCGCCGGCCGTTTCGAGCCACCTCGGTGATATGGTGCGTCCAGATGCCGTAGCCGAACACGTTGCGCTCGCTCGCGCAGGCAGCCTCTACGATGGTTTCTATTTCCTTAATCATCACGCGGTACGGGCTGTTTCGGGCCATCCCCCACGGCATTATCCGGCGCGGGTGCCGTCAGGAACGGGGGCTTCGGGCACGGCCAGGACGGGCACGAGGCCGTCGGCATAGCCCACGTCGAACAACATCCCTTCCGATACCTCCCCCATCATGTTCTTCGGTTCGAGGTTCACGACGAAGAGCGCCTGCTTCCCCTGGATGTCCCGGGGATCGGCGCGTTCCTGTTTCAGACCCGCCAGAATGACCCGTGTATGATCGCCGAAATGGACGAGGAGCCGCACCAGCTTGTCCGATCCCGGTACGTCCTCGACCCGTCGAATCGTCCCGACGCGTATGTCGATCCGGTCGAACACGTCGTAGGGAATGGTCGGCTTAATCGGTGCCACGTCCATAGGTCGCCTGGGTTATTTCGGGCGGCAACGTATCGGTAGCGCCTCAAGGCCCCGGTGATACGTGCAGCGGCTCCTGAGCGTCGCGCTTCAACCGGTCCTTGACCTCGGGAGGAAGCGCGTTCCAGTGAACGTCCATAATCGCCCCCTGGAGCGCGTACAACGCAAGTATGTTGACGTCTTTGGGGCGACGATGCTTCAGCATTTTGTACGCCATCGCCGCGCCCAGGTCCTCCAGGTCCGCTTTCGTATGAATCCCGATTTCGTGGAGCCACTCCGTCATCGTCGGGCCGATGTTTTTCAGTTTTCCCATCGCTTGTCATCGGAAAAGGTGCAGGCACTCGCTGCCGCCAAGCTAGCGGCGATGGTAGTCAGTCCTATGTCATAGGCTTTCCGTTCCCGCCCGGTCCCTACAGCAGCAGGCTGTCGAACCACAATTTGGCCAGGAGCAGGCTGGGCGCTGCGCAGGCCCCGTGATCGCCGGAGGGAAGCGGATCGAAGAATTCGACCCGAGCGCCGCGTGCCTGGAGGTGTTGCAGGGCTATCTGCGCGTTCTCGGGCGGCACCGTGCGGTCTTGCCCGCAATGATACAACCGGATGGGAGCCCGAGGCGTCCAGTCGTAGACGTCATTTTCTTGCAGCCGGAGCCGGAGCGGATGGTTCGGATCGCCCTCGAAGGAGGCCACAAAATCGGGATTGAGCATATCCACCGGGATGTCGGGAAGCACGTCATTGATCGCGGCGGCATCGAATTCCCCGTTGAACATGGACGGCAGCAACGTATCAAAGGGGGCGGCAAACATGGACGACGGATCGCCGTAGAGCCCGTAGACGTCGTTGTAGGCCAGCAGGGCGTAGGGCAGATAGACCGGTGAGGGATGAGCCTGCCGGGCGGTGAAGGTCTCCGCCATGACGCCCGAAAGATCATACGGCCCGGCCATGGGCGCGGAGGCCGTCACCTGGAATTCGTTGCTGTGGGAGGCTTCGATCTCGCGGTGCGCCGCCATCACCGTGTAGCCGCCCTGCGAATAACCCACGAGAAACAACTGGCCGTTCAGGTCGGGTCCGTCGAGGGCGGTGAAGTCCTGCGCCGCCCGCAGCATGTCGACGACGGCGGTGGCCGATGAGCCGGCGTGCACAAACGGGTGCAGCCCCGGCGAATCGCCCAGGCCGAGCAGATCGGGGAGGACGGCCACGTAGCCTGCGGTGGCGAACATCAGCCCGACGAATTGCTCCAGCCCCCCGGCGGAGGGCGCATCGTTTCGGGCGGTCATGGTGCCGTGCTGATAGCTCACCATGGGGCGTCGTCCGGGTGCATTGCGCGGGACCAGAAGCGCCCCCGAAGCCCGCGTCATCGCGCCGTCGGCATCGACCGTTTCGTAGAGGATTTTGTAGATGGCAACGTCGTAGGTGGCCGACAACGGAATCCCCAGAGCGGCAATTTCGGCGTTGATCTGCGCGACCGATTTGTTTTGGAGAAGCGTGGTGGAGATCGTCGCCCCCCGTCCCACACGCGGTTCCACTTCACCGGTCGTGGTCGTCGAGTCGCACCCGATGAACAGAAGCGCGCCCAGCGCCAGGAGCAAAACGGTCCGAAAAAGGCGATTCCCTGTCATGCGAATATCCCTGGTTGAACCTGTGTCGGATAGTGCGAACCCGGTCAACGATCCGTGATCAGCGGGTCTGCTCGTACGGTCAGCGTGCGCGTGTGTTGCTGCGGGCCGACGCTCAGCGTGAGCCGGTACGAACCGGGGCCTGCCGTCGGAATCCCATACTCCTCGCCAAGCCCGGCGTCGAAGAAGCCGCTGCGGAGGATCTGCACCGCTCTCCGCTGGTTGAGCGGCGTCTGCGCCTGCTGAAAATTCTGGTAGGCCCGTCGAAGCGCGCCGAACGACGTCTGGGCGAGCAGGCGTTGAAAGATCGCCTCTACGTGCTGTATCTGCGCCTCGGTGAGCGGTTCCGGGTCAAACTGGAGATCCCATCGATACCGGTGAATGCCGGGCTTGTTTTCGAGCACGGCGACGTGCGTCTTCGTGCCCGCCAGGTCCGAAATTTCGAGGGTGACTTCATGCCCGGCCTGCGTCCCCAGAAAATAACTGATCAACGCGGTATTTCTGAACCCAGCACGCGGCACGCTCGACGTTCGTTCGATGGTGGAGGGATTATCCCCGGCGAACCAGAAATGCCCTCGCTGGCCTCCCCGGCTCGTGTTTTCCCAGAGCGTGGCCGGCCGCTGCTCAAAAAGATACGCCTCCGACGCCAGGACTGATTCGGTGAGTTGCTGCAAGGGCGTGATGTCGTCAAGCATCCAGAGGCTGCGGCCGTGGGTGCCGGCGACCAAGTCGTTATCCCGAGGATGGACGACGAGATCCAGCACCGACACCGTGGGCAGATTGTTCATGAGCCGGACCCACCGCTCTCCGCCGTCCAGCGAGAGATAGAGCGCAAACTCGGTTCCCGCAAAGAGCAGGTTCGGATTCCGCACATCCTCCCGAATGACGCGCACCACCTGCCCGTCCGGGAGGCCCTCGGCAAGATTCGCCCACGACCGACCGTAGTCGGTCGTCTTAAAGATCCACGGGGTGAAAGTGTCGCTGCGGTGCCCGTCGAAGCTGACGTACGCCGTGCCCGCGTCGAAGTGCGACGCCTCGACGCGGCTGACCCAGATCCCCTCCGGCACGCCCGCAATGTTCGAGCGGACGTTGGTCCAGGTATGTCCTCCGTCGCGGGTCACCTGGACGTTGCCGTCGTCGGTGCCCACCCAGATCACCTCCGGCGTGACCGCAGACGGCGCGACGGACGTGATGGTGCAATGGTGCTCTGCGCCGGAATTGTCAGGGGTGATTCCTCCACTCTGACCGCGAATGCGTTTGACGAGGTCGTTCGTCGTCAGGTCCGGGCTGATGATGGTCCACGTCTCGCCCTGATCGACCGTCTTAAACAGATGGTTGCCCCCGGCAAACAGCATCTGGGGATTGTGCGGCGACATCACCAGCGGAGCCGACCAGTTGAAGCGAAACTCGCGCCCGCCCTGCCGGAGCGAGTCGGGGAGGACGTCGTGATAGTTGGTGATGGTCTGCGGACGGGGGCGTATGCTCGTAATACGATGCGTCGGCACATCGTAGCGGAAGCTGTTGCCGTTTTCCATTTCGGTATAGAGCGTGCGCCAGTCGGTGGGATCGGGCTGGATGTCCTGGCCGTCGCCCCAGTGTAGCTTCCAGTTGACGTCGTTCAGGATGCCGCGCGCATCGCGGCTGAAGCTGGCGACGCCGTACGTGCCGTTATCCTGCAAGCCTCCGTAAACATAGTACGGATCGCGCATGTCCACGCCGATACGGTAGAATTGCCCGAGGGGCAGGTTGTCGAAGAGGAGGAAGTGGGTTCCATGATCGTGCGTGAGCGACGCGCCCTTGTCGGCCCCGAGGTAATACCGATCCGCGTTGGTCGGGTCGAGCCACATGGCGTGGAAGTCGCCGTGGACCTCTTGATCTTCGCTGCCGTTGCGCAGCGTCCGTCCGCCGTCCTCGGAGACCATAAAACGCGTGGTGAGGAGATAGACGCGCTGGTCGTTCTGCGGGTTGATGCGGATCTGGCTGTAGTAGAAGGGGCGGTTGTTGTAGGTATTGACGTAGACCCACGACGCACCTCCATCTTCGGAGCGATAGACCCCTGATCCGGGCACACTCAAATCATTCGTTCGCGCCGCCTCAACGAGGGCCATCACGATATCCGGGTTCTGCCGGTAGACGGCCAGGCCGATGCGCCCCGTGTCTCCTTCGGGTAGGCCGTTCGTGAGCTTCTGCCACGTTTGCCCGCCATCCACCGACTTGAAGATGCCGCCGTTCGGCCCGCCGCTGTGGAACGTCCAGGGTTGCCGGAGTCGGTGGTAGAAGGCCGTGTAGAGCACCCCGGCATCGCCCGGATGCATGACGAGGTCGGTGCATCCGGTGCGTCCGTCGTCGGGCAGGCCGCCCGCAAGCTTTTCCCAGGTCTCGCCGCCGTCGGTCGTTTTGAAGAGGCCCCGGTCGCCGGTGTATCCCCACAGGTGCCCGATGGCGCAGACGTAGGCCACGTCCGGATCGGTGAGGTGGGTGATGATCCGAGCAATCTGGTGCGTGTCCTCCAGCCCCATGTGCGCGAAGGTCCCGCCTCCATCGACCGACTTGTAGACGCCGTCGCCCCACGACACGCTGTTGCGGTTGTTCGCCTCGCCGGTGCCCACCCAGAGGATGTCTGGATCGGGCTGGAAGAGCGCGAGGTCTCCGATGGAGGCCGACGAGTAGGCGTCGAAGATGGGCTCCCACGTCGTGCCGGCATTGACGGACTTCCACACGCCGCCGGACGCCGAGGCGAGGAACACATGCGTGAAGTCGGTCTCTACCGCTTCGAGGTCTACGATGCGTCCGCCCATGTTTGCCGGGCCGATGTTTCGCCACTGGAACGTCTGGAAGAGGGCGTCGTCGGACGGCTGGGCGTGTAGCGGACCGGGAATCATCCACCAGAGCGCCGCCAGCCCGATCAGCGAAAAGCGACAGAAGCAGCGTCGATTCATAGCGAGCAGGGGTCTATCCGGCTGGTGCTGTGCGGTTCGGCACAAGGTACTGAAAAGCGGCGTTTTTAACCGTTCCTTCTGCTCGTTTATTAGGACCGTCACATCGCCGGGGGCGGCCCGCCTCCTTCTCGGGCTTGGTACCTTCCCTCACTCGCAGCCTCGCTCCGGTTTTTCAATCTCTTCGGCTGCCCTCTAGTTGCGACGCATTGTGGCGCGAGAACCACCGGGCGATGAGCTGCTCCGCCGGTTTGTTCTGGGGAGAAAAGTCCAGATAATTCCGCCGTCTTCGCCGCTCCTCGGTGTCGGGACGCCACTTCCAGATGACGGCCCCCGCAAACCAGTCTTCGTGCCAGAGGCTCTCGAAAAAGATCTGGTAGAGGTGGGCTTGCAGGGTGTCGTCGGGCTGCACGGTGCCTATTTCGTCACGCGAGGGCCAGCGCCACGGTTCGGCGGCGGCGGAGGGCACGTTGCGGTAGCCGATCTCCGTAAAGAGCACGGGGAGGCCCACCCGTTCGGAGAGCCGCTGCATCGTTTCCTTGTAGGGGACCCAGCCCTCTCGGAGCATGTCGAGGGTCGGGTTTTCCGCCTTGCTCAGTTCGAAGTAGGCCTGCACGCCGATGTAATCGAGCGCGTCCCAGAACGTAATGTCTTCGTACTCTTCGTACCAGTTGGCGGCGTAGGTGAGTTCGCCGTCGTAGACCTGCCGCACATCGGCGATGAGGCGACGCCAGAAGTCCGGACGCGTGCGCGCCACATGGGCCAGTTCGGTCCCCACCACCAGCAGGGGCGCGTTGATTTCGCGGGCCAGATGGGCGTAGTGCATCATAAAGGCGTGATACCGGCCTTCCCACTGCACCCAGTCGGCCTCCGTATCGAAGCCGATGGCATCGCGAGCCAGGCCGCCCGCCCGGTATTCGCCGACCCAGATGTGGGGTTTGAGGATGACGCGCATGCCGAGCGAATCGGCCTGGCGGGCCAGGATGCGGATGCCGCTGTCCCCCTCGCTGAACCAGCGCGCATCGGTGTTCATCCGCACCTCGGGCACGTCGTAGCCGGGCTGGAAGCCGAACTGGATAAGCGTCAGGTGGGTGACGCCCATGTCCCGCAGCGTACGAAGATGCTCGATGCCGGGCGCGCGGATCGCATCGAGCGTCACGGATTGCAGCTTGCCTTCGGCGCGTTCAAGCGTTTCGCCCACCTCGGACGCGGCGGAGACGGGCTGCGTGTTGCTGCCGACGTCGGCACAGGCACCGAGCAGAAGCCCGCAGAACAGGGGTACCAGGAAGGGAAGGAAGGCCAGAGGACGAGGCATAGACCGGGAAGCGTCGGGAGGGTGAATGCACGATAACGTCGGTAGAAGCCGACGGGTTGCGCGCCGGACTTGCCTGCCACCGAAAATAATTTAGATTATAGAAGCGGGGCCGGCGTTACACCGCCCGCTCTGTGCCTCGCTGCCGCCATGCACTCACCCTTTTCCCCTCGCTGTCATGTATACCCGCCGTCAATTCTTCGGAGCCGTGGGGCGTCCTGCTGCGGCTGCCCTCACCGCCGCCACCTTCGATGCCTCCACCCTGCCCCGCGTGCTCGACGTACTGGCCCACAAAACGGGTACGCCCAAAGAGATCGCCCGCGACGAATCGTTCTGGCTGGAGGTACAGCAAGCCTTCACCGTGGACCGCAGCCTCATCAACTTCAACAACGGCGGCGTCAGCCCGTCGCCGACCATTGTGCAGGAGGCCATGAAGCGGCACCTCGACTATTCGAACGAGGCCCCGCCCTACACCATGTGGCAGATTCTGGAACCGCAGCGCGAAGGCGTACGCCAGCGCCTGGGCCGGGCCTTTGCCTGCGACCCCGAAGAGATCGCCCTGACGCGTAATGCCTCGGAAGGGCTGCAAATCTGCCAACTCGGCTTCGACCTGAAACCGGGCGATGAGGTGCTGACCACGACCCAGGATTACGGTCGGATGATCACTACCTTCAAACAACGCGAACGGCGCGACGGCATCAAGCTGAAGCAGTTCCAGATCCCCGTCCCCGCCGAAGATCCGGACGAGATCGTGCGCCTGTTCGAGGACAACATCACCCCGAACACACGGCTCATCCTGATGTGCCACATGATTAACCTGACCGGGCAAATCCTCCCGGTCAAGCAGGTGGTCCACATGGCGCGAGCCCGGGGCATCCCCGTCATCGTAGACGGCGCGCACACGTTCGCCCACTTCGACTTTACCCACACCGACCTCGACTGCGATTACTACGCCTCCAGCCTGCACAAGTGGCTGCTGGCACCGCACGGCACGGGCCTGCTCTACGTCCGCCGCGAAAAGATCCGCGACCTGTGGCCGCTCATGGCCGCCCCCGAAAAGATGGACGACAACATCCGAAAATTCGAGGAGATCGGGACGCATCCGGCGGCGAACTACCTGGCGATTGCCGAGGCACTCACCTTCCACCAGGGCATCGGCCCCAAGCGCAAAGAAGAACGCCTGCGCTACCTGCGCGATACCTGGGCCGAACGCCTGCTTCCCTACGACCGCGTCCGTCTGCACACCAGCCTGAAGCCGGAATTTTCGTGCTGCATCGGCAACGTGCAGGTCGAGGGGATAGACACCGGCAAGCTGGCCCAGCATCTCTGGAAGGCACACCGCATCATCGTCGTGCCAATCAAACATGCCGAATTCGAGGGACTGCGCGTCACGCCCAACGTGTTCACGACCATGGAAGAGATTGATCGGTTCTGCGAAGCGATGGAGAACGTGATCCACAACGGCCTGCCGGAGGCGTAAACGGCGCACGTTTCAGCAAGCAACCGAAACCGGGGTAAAAGGCGGTGCCCTCCGCGCCTCGGCTTGGGCGTTCCGCCTGCGGGGGGTGTATCTGTGATCTGGATACACCTTCACCCTCACCCCTCGGAGGTATCGCCATGAAAACGTGGTTCGTTGCAGGATGCCTGCTCTTTGCAGGGTCCCTCACAGCCGGTGCCCAGCACATTCCCGTCAAAACCGTTCCCGTGGCTACCGGCAACCAGTTTCTCCTTTTTCCCTCTCAGAACCTGGGCATGGGCGGCGTCACCATCGCGGTGGACGACCCGCTGGCCGACCCGTTCGTCAACCCGGCCAAGGGTGTCTTCATCCAGGATGTTCACTTTACGAGTTCGCCCGTGCTCTACGGGGTCTCGATGGACGAGAACCGGGAGGGCGAGAGCAGTTCGGGCCGGACGCTCCCCTTCGGCACGCTGCTACGCCAGGGGGTGTTCTTTGGCGGCGCGATGGTCGCCTGGCAGGAGTTGATCCGGGAAACGCCGAACGTCTGCTGCTTTGCTGCTCCCGCCCTGGACATTATTTCTACCCCTCCCTCTACGCGGCGCACGTCGGATAACATCTATGCGTTTGTCCTGGCAGGGGCGCAGGTGCCCGGCACCAACCTGTCCGTGGGCGCGAGTGCCTTTGTGGCGGGGCTGAACGGCCTGGAAGGCGTCAGCCTGCTCTATTCGAGCAGCGATCCCGTCAAGCAGTCCGGCCATTTGAGCAACATCCGCCTCGGGCTCTACCATCGGTGGGACGACGGTCGCTCCGCCGCGTTGACCGTCCTGCACCACCGCTTCAACATGACCCACGAGATGCCCTGGTGGGACCCCGCCGCCGAAGACTGGGGCACCCGCGAGGAACACGACGAAACCATCGGCTGGGCCGTGCAGGCCGGGTTCCAACACCCCCTCCGCAACGGATGGCGCATCGGCGGACAACTGACAGGGGACTGGAAACGACATCCCAAGATCCCCAACTACGACATCATGCAGATCCCGCGTGACCCCGGCAACTCGTCGGCATACAACGTGGGCCTGGGGTTCTCTCGTACCTTCGGGCAGGCGGTCTTCGGCTTCGATTTGATCTACGAACCGATCTGGAGCCACACCTGGGCCGATGCCTTACAAGATACGCCGACGACCGGAGAGGGGCCGCCGGACGTGATCAAAAAGGGCGACATGACCGTCGAGAATTTCTTCCGCTTCGACAACAGCCTCCTCCGCCTGGGCGTGCAGCGCATCGGCGACCGGTTCGACGTGGCCGTCGGTCTGAGCGCACACACCTACCGCTATGATCTCGACCAGCAAGATTTCGTCGCGCAGTTCGAGCGGTCGCAGGATGAGCACTGGACGGAATGGACCGGCAGCCTGGGGCTGGGGTTCAAATTCGCCGAGTTTCAGATCCGCTATCTGGGGCTGATTACCTGGGGCACGGGACGACCGGGGATCGAACTGCCCTGGCGCTTCGGCGCGGTGGATGATGCCGTGGCCCTGTCGTCCGATTTCGTCGTAGCACCGGGTGCTCCGCTGACGCTGCAAGAGGCCCGCGTCGTCACGCATCAAGTCACCATCCTCGTCCCGATCACCAACTGAATTGCCTCGGGGCGCATCGTTTCGGTGAGGAGTTAACGCGGCAACCTGTACTCGTCGATGTCGGCTTTGGCCGGTCGGGTGCGGCCATTTGCAGGGGACGGGGGGCTTGCCGAAGCAGCACGCCGTCCGCCGGGAGCCGCCTTTCGAGAAGCCGAGGATGACGGAGCCGAGG
>JBHHWM010000116.1:0-13880 GCA_046756545.1 Rhodothermales bacterium
CGGAGCCGTGGAAGACGCGCAAGACCGATCTGGAGGCGTGCGGCAACACGATCCATGTGTCCCTCCAGATATGTGCGGCACTCAGCGTACTGATGGAACCCGTGTTGCCGTTCTCGGCGGCGAAGCTACGACGGATGCTGAGGCTGGAAGGGATGCGGGCCAGCACGCCGGGTGGAGACCCGAACGCCGTGGTAGGTTGGGACGAGGCCGGGAGGCCGTTATTGCAAGAAAATCATCAACTCGATGAGCCGGAGATCCTCTTCTCGAAAATCGAGGATCCAGCAATCGATGCCCAGATTGCCAAGTTAGAAGCCGCTGCCGAAGAGGCCGATGCGGAAGCATCATCACCCTACGCGCCGCTCGGCGATCAGATCGAGTACGATGACTTTGCCAAGCTCGACCTGCGCATGGGCAGGGTGACGGCTGCGGAGAACGTACCCAAGTCGAAGAAGCTGCTTCGGTTGGAAGTGGACCTGGGCTTCGAGCAGCGCCAGATCCTGGCCGGTGTCGCCGAACAACTCGCTCCGGATGACCTCGTGGGGAAGCGGGTCGTGGTCGTGGCCAATCTCAAGCCGCGCAAGCTCTTTGGCTACGAAAGCCAGGGGATGCTGCTCATGGCCGAAGACCGCGACGGCCGTTTCTCCCCCCTCACCTCGGAGGGTGAGGAGGGTGCCGTCGTGCGGTAGAGGGGAAGAGGGTTCGGCTACAGAGTCGTCCGTGGGTATCTTCGTAGTACGTCGTCCCAAAGCCGATGATGCCCTCGTAAATTCGTGTGCCTGGAAGTGATCCGTCTAAATATTGATCGGTTCTCCGATGGCGACGCGGGTGGCTTCCATCACCGCTTCGGAGAGCGTCGGGTGCGGGTGGATGGCTTCGATGATTTCGTGGTAGGTCGTCTCCAACTCGCGGGCCGTTACCGCCTCGGCGATCATCTCGGTGGCATCGTGACCGATGATGTGGCAGCCGAGAAATTCGCCGTACTTGGCGTCGTAGATCACCTTGACGAAGCCCTCGTTGTGCCCGGCGGCGGACGCTTTGCCCGAGGCGGTGAACGGGAATTTACCGACTTTGATCTCGTACCCGGCCGCTTTCGCTTTCTCTTCCGTGTAGCCGACCGAAGCAATCTGCGGCTGGCAATAGGTGCATCCGGGAATGTTGTTCTTATTCATCGGGCGCACGTCGAGGCCGGCGATCTTCTCGATACAAAGGATTCCTTCGTGGCTGGCTTTGTGCGCGAGCCACGGCGGCCCGGCCACGTCGCCGATGGCATACACGCCTTCAACGGTGGTTCGGCCGAAGTCGTTCGTAACGATCCAGCCTCGCTCGGTCTTAATGCCCAGTTCTTCGAGTCCCAGATTCTCGATGTTGCCGGAGACGCCGACGGCGGAGAGCACCTGGTCGCAGGCTATTTCTTGGGTGCCCTTCTTGGTTTTGAGAATGACCTTCAGCGCATCACCTGACGTATCCACGCTTTCGACCTGGGCGCTCGTCTTGACCTTGATGCCTTGCTTCTTGAACGCCCTCGCCAGTTCCTTCGATACGTCCTTGTCTTCGATAGGGACGATGCGGTCCAGCAGTTCGACGAGCGTGACCTGGGTGCCCATGTGGTGATAGAAATATGCGAACTCGACGCCGATGGCTCCGGCTCCGGCGATGACCAGGCGCTTCGGCGGTTCGGTCTGGAGCATCGCTTCCTTCGACGAGATGATCTTTGTGCCGTCGATAGGTAGCGGCGGGATTTCGCGGGGACGTGCGCCGGTAGCGATGATGATGTGCGTTGCCTCGACGGTTTGCGCCTTGCCAACGGAGTCGCCATCCATATTGACCGACGGTTGCACGTCGATGGTGCCCTGTCCGGTCAGGCGCGCATGGCCGTAGATGACGTCGATCTTGTTCTTCTTCATCAAGAACTGAACGCCTATGTTCATCTTGTCGGCCACGCTGCGGCTGCGCTCAATGACTCGGGGAAAGTCGGCTGTCACCGCGCCGTCGAGCACGAGGCCGTAGGCGTCGAGGTGGGAGGCATAGGCCATCAGTTCCGCACTCTTGAGCAGGGCTTTTGTGGGAATGCAGCCGATATTCAAACAGACGCCGCCGAGCTTGTTTTTTTCGATGACCGCGGTCTTGAAGCCGAGTTGTGAGGCCCGGATGGCGGTCTCATAGCCGCCCGGACCGGTGCCGATGATGACGACGTCGTAAGATGCTTGCTTGGCCATATGAGTGATGCGATTGGGTGAATGTCAAGGCACTGAGTAGAAGGTGAGAGCAACATACGTTCGGCGCGGGTCGGGTGTCCCGGCGAGCGAAAAAGCTTCTGTGAATACCCGCCATCTCCCCTCGTCTAGACGAGCAAACCGTGACAAAGGGATGCACGGGCGTTGATGTTCAACTGCCCATTACTCCACTGATCCGGGCAGAAAACGAGCCTCCACGTCGCCAATCTTGTCGACACGACGGTTGTGGCGTCCTCCTTCGAAGGGGGTGGCGAGGAACGTTTCGACGATACGTTTGCAGACTTCGATCCCGAGGGTTCGACTGCCGAGGGTGAGCACCTGGGCGTTATTATGGGCCCGCGCATTCCAGGCCGTGAATTCGTTATAGGCGCATGCAGCCCGGATACCGGGCACCTTGTTGCACACCATCGCCGACCCGAGGCCGGCCCCGTCGATCATCACGCCGAAGTCGGCCTTCCCGAGCGCAACGGCACGAGCGACGGCGAAGGCGTAGTCGGGGTAGTCGCAGCTTTTGTCGGTATCGGTGCCCACGTCGAAGAGCCGCCATCCACGCTCGGCGATGAGGGGTTTCAGCGTTTCCTTGTAGTGAAAACCGCCGTGGTCGCTGCCGATAGCCACGACATGGGTTGGAGATTTCGAGGGTTCAGAGGATGACGGTACGTCGGGGATGGCCGTCGCGAAGATGAGCCCGTGCTCGCGGGCGGTGTCCTGCGCCAGCGGCGTGATAAGGGTGTTTTGCTCCAGGGTGAGGGTCTGTTGCCCGGCCTGAAGCGCCCGGCGTACGTGCGCCTCGGTAATGAGCTTCTTCTTTGCCATGCCGCCAAACTACGAGCGGGCGGGGACTTCTGAAAGAGGATCGGGAAGTAGTTCGATTGGGTGCGAGGGATAAAAGGCCCCGACCCCGGTCACTGGTCTCGCAGCCACGGCATGGGGTCGAAAGCCACGCCGTTTTTAAAGAGACCGAAGAAGATGCCGGCTTGCTTGGGTTCGGATTCGGTGCCGGAGCGACCGATTACCTGCCCTGCTTCCACCTCCATTCCTTCCTCGACGTAAATCATCGAAAAGTTGCTGTAGACGCTCTGGTATTCGCCGTGCTGAATGGCGATGTACCGGCCGAACTCGGGAAGCACGGAAATGCTCAGTACCTTTCCGGCGAAAATCGAACGCACTTCGGCCTGTGGGGTGGTGGCAATCAGCAAGCCGGGGTTGGGTGTTTTGGTGCCATGGACCGGATTGACGATGTCCCCGAAGGGTTCGACGACGACGCCGCTGGAGGGCCAGGGGAGCTTGCCTTTGTTTTGCAAGAAAGAGCCGGTGAGCCCCGCAAAATTCACGTCTTCAGCCGGGTCGTTTGTTTCGGCGGCGCGGCGGCGAGCATTTTCAGCAGCAATGAGCTCGCGGATGCGTGCCTCGAAGTTTGACGCAGCCGACTGTTTTCTTTCTAGCTCCCCTTCCAGGGTCGTTCGTCGGGTTTGAAGTTCCCGGATGACGCGCTTACGATCTTGCTGAAGGCGTTCCATGGTATGCTGCTCCTGTTGCGCTTCTTTCAGGAGCAACTGCGTCTGCACACGGGCGTCAACCATTTTGGCCCGGCGGTCTTCAAGTTCCGACGCGGCGTCTTCGATCTCGTTCAGTTTGTCGCGGCGCTGGTCGGCGAATCGATTGAGGTAACGGACCCGGATCAACATCTGGTTGATCGAACTGGCGGAAAGGATCAGAGCCAGATCGTGTAGACGGCCGTATTTATAGGCGTGGATAGCGCGATGACGGTACTGGGTTTTGAGGAGATCGAGATCCTGTTCGAGTTCTGTCATCACGCGGCGGAGCGAATCGCTTTCTTCGGCCAGTTCCGCCAGTCGTCGTTGGTAGTTTCTCGTCAGTTCATTGCGGATGGCCAGTTTGCGATCCAGGTCGCGGAGGGTTTCCAGGGAAGCCTGTTCAGCCAGTTTCGTTTCGGAGAGCCGCTGTTCGTCTTCTGAGATTTGCTGCCGCAGTTCATGGAGCCGCTGCTCAGTGGAGGCGCGTTCGTCTTCTGTCTGTGCCCGGGCGGGGGCTACAAGGAAGATTCCAACGAAGAGGAAAAGGAGGAAGGTTCTATTCATGGGGGGTATCCTGGGCCTCGTCGGCCAGCACGCGTTTTACCGAAGGTCCTACCTGCCACGCAAAGGAGAGCGCTGAGGGATTGAGCGTCAGGCTGCGGTAATAGATGGTGACATGAGTATCGTCCAGAGGGCGTTGGAGTATAATGCGCCGGGGGAGAAAGACGGTATCGAAGGTGTCGTACTCCGAATACACGCGTCGTTCCAGCAATTCGCCCGTACCGGTTCGTTCTTCATACCGTACGACACGCCAGACGGTAGGGTCGATGGTGTACAGGCGGCGGCCCATCGGATCTCGTACATGATAATAAGACGTATCGGCGTCAAGTTCCCAGGCGTTGTTCGAGTCGAGTTGGAGCAGGCCCACGAAGCTGCGGAAGAGATCGTCTCCGGAAAGAGGAATAGGGAGGAATCCCGCAGCGTAGGTGAGGGAACCGTAGGTCAATTCCTTTTTGATGCGGTCGTGGACGAAGAAACTGTCGGGAGTCACGAGGATACGCGCGGCCACGATGCCGAGTCCGGGGCTGAGGCTCATCAAGAGCGAATCGCTGCGTCGATGCTGCATGTCGGCGGTCAGGGTCCCGCTTTGCTCGGGCGTTCGCACGGACAGGCTGGCTTTGGCCTGGAAAGCGCGTAACGTATCCAGGCCAGCCGCGTCGAGTTGCTGTGTTATTTGCTCCAGGGTGTGATGCGGGAAACCCTCGGGGAGATCGGGACGCTTGTCGATGGGGAGCCGCGAACCGGCACATCCCATCATGAACAACGCGACGGAAAAAATGACGACTAGAACGAGGGATCGGTTTGGCATGGAGGCGAGGGTATGTTCAGAGAATAAGAGACGTACTATCGATGCCGGCCATGCATGCAGAAACCCGAGCATGAGCACGGAGCAGCACGCATGGTCAACTACCCGGTAATCCGCACAATGTATCAAATCTCTCTCATGTTCCAGACTGCCTCGGTTCGGCCGTCGGACAGGGCCATTCAGCCGATCAGACCTTTCTGTTTTCGATAGTGGTAAACGAGCACAAAGAATCCGATGACCCATACAAATATAAACAGCGAAGTAGGCGCGTCGTAATATGTATAAGTATAGGCCAGCCTCTCCCAAACCGACAAGGGACTGCCGGTATTGCCGGCGATTTGAATGTCCATGTCCTCACTTATCAGGATCGACCTGTTCTTGAAAAATCTTTCCTCGATGCGGGGGCGGCCAAAGCGATCTGGGGGAGCGGTGGTCATCTCAGGATATTTTATTCGAATGTTTACGTGGAAGGTTGTCGTGTTTCCAGGTAGTTCGAGATTCCTGGGAATGCTGAACATAGGAATGATGCATCTAATCGGGTCATGGGTAATCGTCTCAGCCGAAATCGTCTCTTCCCAGGGTTCTCCAAAAGTAACTTCTTCCCGCCAATAATAATCTCTTGGCCAAGTAGATTTATCCGGTATTTCCAGGCGGGCCGTGCCCTGATGGTGTCCTTCAACGGAGTGAATCTTCTTTCTCAACTCGACCCTGATCTTCCCTCCGGGTTCAAAAATTCCGACCGTTCGAATGTCTTCGCTGGAGGGCCCGCGTTTCATTCCAAGCGTAAAGAGTATGGCAAAGGCTATGTATAGAACAGGCCAGATGAAGATCCAGAAGGCGAAGAGAGATAATCTTATTCTCATTTCACGCCTCTCATTTCAAGACCGATTTCTCCACGTTCCATCACCTCCCCGATCCAATCAGGGAGTTCAGGGGAACAGGCTTGCTGCCAAAAAAGAAATCATCCAATTTCAAGGCTGCTTTGCAAAAATGTGCAGACCGACTCGGGTTCGGTGCATCCTCCACGTTGCCACGGCACGCGCTTACTGGTGTTGCCGTTCTAACTTTTCTAGCAACGCCTCATTATCAGGAGCAAGGTCGAGGGCCTGACGCCAGAAACGCTCGGCGGCATCCCAGTCGCCCAGGCGGGCCAACACATCGCCGTAATGATCAAAGATGGTCGCATTCCCTTGCTCGGATGTAATGGCCTTACCAATCCACTTTTTGGCCTCCTCATAGTTTTCGAGCTTGAAGTAGATCCACCCCAGGGTGTCGAAGTAGGATGTGTTTTGCGGATCGAGTTCTACGGCTCTTTGTGCCAGTTTGAGGGCCTCGGCAAGGCGCGGCGCACGCTCGGCGAGGCTGAAAGCGTAGTTGTTGAGTGCGAGGGCATTGTCCGGATCGGCCTGGAGCGCCTGCCGGTAATAGGAGTCCGAGGTTGCCAGGTCTTTCTGACGCAAGGAGAGCAGGCCGAGGGCGGCGTACACCTGCGAGCGCTCAGGTGCTTGATCGATGCCTTGCTCTTCATACAGCGTCAATATCTCCCGAAAACGCACGGTGGCCTCCTCGTTCTGATACGATTCCATCAGACTATAGGCTGCCACACGCAGCAGCGGAAGTTGCCCGGGGAACAGCAAGAGCCCCTCATCGGCAAGGCGCGCTGAGGCGTGGGGTTGGCCGGATTCGAGATACGCGGCAGCCGCTCGAAACCACATCTGCAGATCACGGGGGTTTTGAGCGAGGGCTTGCTCCAGGAACTTTGCCGATTCGGCATACTCCTTCGACTGGAAGTGCAGGTCGCCCAGCATGCGTAAGACATCGGCGTTGCCGGGAGTAATTTCCAGGGCCTGTTCCAGCAGGCGTGTGGCTGCCTGGGCAGCCTCGGAATCGGAGGCGGCTCGGTTATACAGGGGCGTGGCGCGAGCGAGCAATTCGTCGACGGAGGCCCCTTCGACGTCCATAGCTTGATCGAGCAAACGATCCGCTTCATCCTGGCGATTCGTTTGCCGGTAGAGATCCGCCAGGGCCAGGACCGTTTCGAGGTCATAGGGATCCACTGCATACGCGCGCTCGAAGGCATGCAGCGCATCCTGGGTTTTTTGCTGTTGCAGGTAGAGTTGTCCGAGCAGCCGCCAGGGAGCGGGATCGTCCGGTTCCAGGGCGATGAGCGCTTCGAGCGTATGCCGAGTGCCTTGCTCGTCGCCCAGGCGCACGTAGAGATGGAGAATTTGCCTACGGATGTAGGGATGGTCGCCACTCTGAGCAATCAGGCGTTCGTAGGTATCAATCGCATCACGATTATTCCCTATCGTCGTCTGCAACCTAGCCAGTTCCTGGAGCGCTTCGACGTCGTTCGGGATGCGATCCAGTAAAGCGGTATACGTCTGGATGGCTGTGCCAATAGCGCCTGAGCGAAGCTGAAGCTGGGCGAGTTGGTGATGATAGTAGGCGTTTGTCGGAGCCTGTTGTTGGGCCTGCTCGGCATAGAAGAGGGCGGTAGTGAGATCATCCAACGCCTCATAGGATGCGGCCACCGCTGAGAAGACGGCTGCTTCCCGAGGGGTCAGGCTGAGGGCTTCCTGAAACAGTGCAAGGGCGGCCTCATGATCGTCGAGATAGGCTTTGGTGAGACCGCGCACGAAGAGCTGCTCGGCACGCTTGCGGTTGTCATCTCCCTGTTGTTGTTGCATCGGGGCCAACAGCACGTCGGAAGAGAGCGAAGCCGGGAGAGCCCGGGAGGTACCCGTGGTCGCACATCCGGCCAGCAGCCCGAAGCTGATCAGCGTGCACATGAACCCTTGAATCACCCGAACACACATGGCATGAAAGAGCTTCGCGGAGAAAGGTAGGTAGAGTAACGTAGGCTGAATAGGGAGGTTTCCAAAAAACAAAGGCCCGATCCAACGGAGAATCGGGCCTTTCGAGTGGATTACTTGGCGTGACATCGGAAGCACAGCCGACTTCCCGAATTGTTTTCGATCAGAAAGTTACCGTTGGTATTGTCGTGCACGTTATGACATGATGTGCACTCCATCCGTCCCGCTTCGAGGTTGTCTGTAGCAATCGTACCCCCTCGTGATCCGGGCGTGGTGCTCGGGTTGCGCAGGCCCGTATCGGTAAGCGCCAAGAAAGCATCATACGTGAACGAGATCGGATGGTCGTTCCGCAGGTCGGTCCCGAGAGGATCAGTCACGGTGTGATCCGTTCCCATGGTGCCGTCGTGGCAACTCAAGCAGACCAGGGAGATGCCCGTCGGCTGATCCACGTGGGCCTCAAGCGTTCCGCTGCTGTAGGTCTCGAAAGTTTTTAGCATCTCAAAGCGATTCCATTGGGCAGATGAAGCCGCCTGAAGGGTATTCTGTTGCCACATATGGCAATAAGTACAGGAGCTTTGTCTTCCGTTCCCGGAGAAGTTGTGTGGAGCAGAGACGGTATTGACCTGGGCGTGAACCGGTCGGTTCACCGTAAGGATGAACAAAAGTGGAATGGACAAAAGTGTGAGTCTAAGGTACGGCGTATCGTGGTTTGTTGGCGTATAGCGATTCCTCCTCTTCATGGTTCCCCCCCCTGAAGTAGTTCGAAACGTCGTAGCGCTTGTTGTGCGCTACTTCCCCATTTATCTTCAGTCGCGCGTCAAAAAAAGCTACAGATCTGCCCATGGTGAGCGACCAAGGCATGGTTGTGGCGCTCACAGATGTAGAAAGGGTCCGGTTGCCTTCTTCTTGGTCTATTGTTGGCATGTAACCAAGCCTGCTGGCATTGTTGGACATTGCAGATCGTCTATTGAAGGCTCTCTGCAATGATTTTCGACTCGCGATGTAGTAGTAATTATGACTATGGCTTTTCGTGTATCGTTACGCTCCATGATTCCTTAATAGAAATCGGGTATTTATTTCATTTTAGTATGTCTGCGTGAAAACGATATCGTTTGGCCTGAACTGGAATTATACCCCCTCTGCCACGCGCCTGAAGTCAGTGGAGGGAATGAGCCGGCAAAAAGATCAGCGTAGAAAAAAGGCCCGATCTCACGGGGAGACCGGGCCCTGGGTGACTGAAAATGATCGGTTTATTGCAGCATGGGATTGGTGATAACCAGGCCGCGTTGTTCGGCCAGGATTTTGTTCATGTCGTGAAGCATCGAGATCTCGTTCGTGAGGAGGTTTCCGCCGTCGTACAGCACAACGGGGGTATATAGATCCATTTCGTTCGCAGCCGGGATATACGCGGGCACGGATACGGTTGCCGTCGGGTCGCCTTCGTTAATGTTGGGATTGGTATCGACTTCGCGGAGCATCACAGGGAGGCGGATGCCCAGATCATGAAGGCGACGGCCTTCGACGAGCATGATCTCTTGTCGCATCAAGTAGAGCAGCCGGATCAGCGCGGTGCCGCTTGCTGCGTTGATCTCATCGGCGGTAACAGAGGTTCCGGAGATGGACGGCGTGTCCACCGGTCCGGGACGATTGAGCACGAGCCCGGCCCGGAACGGCCCCCCGGGTTCGAAGGCCACCATCAGTTCTGCGCTGTGCGGACGCTCGTTGAGTTCGTCGTCCAGGCGTTCATCCGGGTCGTTAAGAAATTCCGTAGGGCGGCCCTGGGTGACGGTCAGTGCGTCGAGGAGTGCTGCTCTGGCACCGGCTTCGTCGCCTCCGGACAGGGCCACTTCCGCCAGGATCAAGTGCATCTCCTCGGCTTTGGCAATCGGAATGCCCGATTCGTCTCCTACATATTTCGGATCGAGGAAGTCGAGCCGGGGAAGCGGCTGCATTTCCTGGAGGGATCGCTGGACGAGGTAGTCGTTCGGGGCATTATCGATCGAGGTATCGTCGTATTCCTGCACGAAGACGAAAGTAGCTCCGCCCATGGTCAGGGCGTTTTGAGCGGCTGTTCTCGCATTGGTGGCATCGCCGAGGGCGCGATAGGCCCGCGCCTGGGCGGCTGCCGACCGTACGCCGAACTCCCCGCCGCCGGCAAGCTGGGCCGCCTGCGCCAGATCCGAGAGTGCGCGTTGAAGGAGATCGGTGGGCGATAGAGGCACTCCGTCCGGTTCGACGGGAACGCCCCGGTAGTTCTCACCCTGCATCAGGTACGCCATTCCGCGATAGTAGTGCGCTTCGGCGAGTTGGCTGTTCGATGCGTTTTCGTCGTTAGGCGCTATTTCGTCGATCACGAAGTCGGCCAGGGCGCGGAGTTCTTGCAGGTGCCAGTACACCCCGATCTGCCCTGTGGAGTTCACTACGGCCACGTTCGGGGCAATGTCTCGGGCAAAATCCATCTCATTGCCTCCAAGGCCTGTTCCGTGGATCGAGAAGTTGTCGCTGGCTGTTTCGGTGCCGACGACGACGCCTCCGACGGAACGCGCGAACTGAGCGCGCAGGCCGGGCAGCAGGGATTTTGTTGGCTCAGGGGCGTTGGCGAGATCCTCGTCCGTCGTGCGCGGGTTCTCTACTCCGGTTGGATCAAGGAAGTCACAACCGGCGAGGCCCAAGCTTGTGAAAAGCACGCACAACAGAGCCCATCGGCCAAGCTGTTGAAAGGAGGTTGCGAGTCTTTTCATGATATCTATACCTGGTAAAGTTTGCATGGAGTAGGGGAGTTGAGAATGGGAGTTCACAGGAGGCCACTACTTGAACTGCACCTCCAGACCCAGACGGAACTGCCGGGGCGGGGATAGCGTGATGCTCTGTTCACCTCCCAGTTGTAACCCCCCTCCGGATGTCAGGCCGGCGAGTTCAGGGTCTACCAGATCCTGCCGCGAGAGGGTTACCAGGTTGCGACCCTGCACGAAGACCGAGGCCGAAAGCAGACCGAGCCGATCCGTGAATTGCCGTGGCAGGGCATAGCGGATCGAGACCTCACGCAGTTTCAGGAAGTCGCCGTCTTGCAGCAGCGAGATGCCGGACTGCGATGTGCTGAACTTCCTGGGATTCCCATCGCGGTCGAGCACCGGGTTGCCGTCGAGATCGTGGCGCACCGGCCGTTCGGCCCGCTCCAGCCCGTTGAATGAAGCCCAGTGGCTCCCCCAGTCGAAGACCAGCGATCCCAGTTGCCAGTCAGCGAGGGCGAAGATCGAGAGCTTTCGGAAGAGCGTGATCGAAGTATTAATCGAGCCGGTCTGGGTTGGGAACGGGGTCTCGTCGATGAACTGGAACTCGAAATCATCGAGCTTGCCGTCTCCATTGGAATCGATGGGCACGGTCGGTCGCCATTCTCCGATGGGATGCCCTTCGGAGACGCGCTGCTGGGCGCGGACGCTGCTGCCGCCCACGTTGAAGTCGGCGGCTCCGCCCATATCGATCACCTCGTTCTCGAACCAGCTATAGTTGGCCCCGATGGAGACATCGACGTTGCGGGTACTCACTACGTGGGCGTTGAGAGAAAGCTCAATGCCCTTGTTCTCGATTTCGCCGATATTCCGGAGCTGGGTGCCTTTCCCGGTCGAAGGTTGTTCCGGCACACTGAAGAGGGCGTCGGTCGTCGTGGCCTGGTAGTAGGTGAAGTTGATGCCGAGGCGCCCATCGAGGAGAGAGGTTTCGAAGCCGGCCTCGATAGTGGAGGTTTTCTCCGGTTTCAGGTCTTCATTGCCGGGGTTGTTGAAGCGGGGCGCGCTTTCTTCCCGGAAGGAAGTGGCCTGGAACGTCACGTCCTTGGCAAAGGGCGAGGGGAACTTTCCGGTCTGGCCGTAGGCGACGCGTAACTTCATTTCGTTGAGCACCCTTCCCACGGAGTTGAGCCAGAAGCTCTCGTCCGAAATGGTGTACGCTACGCCAAGGCTCGGGTAGGATTGCAGGCCCACGTCGTCTCCGAAGGCGCTGTTGCCGTCGAAGCGAATGCCGGCATTGATGAAGAGGCGATCCCACAGTCCTACCTGTTCTTTGAAGAAAATGCCGCCGTTGAATACCTGGCTTCTCGCCTCAGAGGCATCGATGGTGCCGGCTTCGTCGAATTCCTCGGTGCCGGGCAGGGCAAAGGTTTCCCCGTTACCGGTAATGATGCTGGTTTCGTCGCGGAACCCTTGAGCCCCGAAGCTGAAGTTCGACGTGACATTTCCTTCACGGGGGTAGCTGACCGTGCCGACGTACTCAAGCGTGATGGCCATGAAGTTGCGGTCGAAGCGGCTGAGGCTGCCACTGTCGTCGCCGGAAATGATGTCGAATTCAGAAGGGTTCAAGATGCGCTGTTCGTTGCTCCGATTGTCGATGCCTGCCGTGAGGCTGGAGCTAAACAGGGGAGAAGGATTATACCGGGCTGTGGTGGCGAACGTGAACCGGTTGACGCCTTCGGTAATCTGGGGAAGCAGGAACAGGCGCAGGGCTTCGTCGAAGTTGTCGGCACCGCTGAAGAAATACGCATCCCCGACTTCGAACGTGGTAATGGGATCCGCGATGGCGGTGCCGTTGTTCAGGCGGTCGAAGTTCGACCGTGTGTAGGCCGCGCTGAAGCTCGCGCTGAGTTTGTCCGATACGCTGGCCTGGACGTTGCCGCGCACGGCGTAGATGGTGTTTTCGTTCGAAGGTTGCACACCTGTGCCGTTTTGCAGACGCGCGCTGATGTTGTACGTCAGGTTAGTGCTGCCGCCGGAAACGCCTGCGTAGTAATTCTGATAGTAGCCGTCTTTCAGGAAGTCGTCGCGGATAAAATTCGTTTTGCCGAAGTCCGGGTGATCCGGGTCGGTGGTCGTGCTCGGAAAGGCGAACCCGGTATCGAGCAGGAAGCGAGAAACGGGGAAGTCCACCCCCTGTTCAGTGCGGAGGGTCACTACGGGCGACCCGGCGACGCCTCGCTTGGTGAAGATCTGGATGACGCCGTTGGCTGCATCCGATCCGTACAGGGTGCTGGCGGCACCGCCCTTGGTCACTTCGATGCGCTCGATGTCGCTCGTCAAGAGTTCCGACAAAGCCGAGGTCGTTTCGCCGCCGAGACTAAAGCTCGTCCCGGTATTATTATCCACCCGGACGCCGTCGATGTAGATCACCGGCGTCTGATCGGAGAAGACGCTGGTAATACCGCGAAAGTTGATCAGCGTACCCTGGCCCGGTTGCGCCGATTGCAGGCGGACAGTGGAGCCGGACACCCGGCCTTGCAACAACTGATCAACGGACACCACGGGCGCGTCTTCGATGTCTCGAATGTTGAGTACGTCCACGTTCGCCGCCAGCGTGCGTTTTTCCACGCTGGCCGCCTGGCCGGTAACGACAACCTCGTCCAACTGAAGGAGGTCTTCGGCCAGGCTGAAGTTTTGAATGGTTTCCTGCCCGGCACTGATCGTGACGACTTGTTCATTGTCTTTGTAGCCGATGAAGCGGGCAACCACGGTATAGGTGCCGGCTGGAATACCTGGGACGGTATAATTACCGTCGATATCGGTGGCGGCACCACGGTTCATATCTTTGAAAATCACGTTCACGCCCGGCAGTGGTTCGCCGGTGCGGCCGTCCTGCACCTGGCCCGATAGGCTCCCTATGGATTGAGCGAAAGCCGTGCACGGGAAAAGCAGCAGGACGAGGAGACGAAGGGATTTGTGCATGATCTCCTCCTGGTAGATGGTTGGTGAGTGGGGCTCTGCGATGAGGAGGGAGGAAGCAGAAAGAAACGGGCTGCGTTCCCTCTGTGGTTGTGGGTGAGGAAAAAGTCTCCGGATACTAAACGTAATCAATACTGTGGAGACGGATATGGAAAGAGGAATACGCTCTATCGTCAAAAATACGCGCTGAAAGGTAGTATAAAACTATAAACGGAATT
>JBHHWM010000117.1:0-13795 GCA_046756545.1 Rhodothermales bacterium
ATTCGGTTCTTTATGTAACCCGGCTCCAGGTCTGATCGTCTCTCCCTTCACGACCTTGCTCGCTGCTTCTTCCTTACGCATTCGTTTTATCAGCGGCTCGTTGGTACCCCTTGCTGGCGCTCGTGTAGGAAAGTTGAGCGCATTCAGTAAGAAAGGGAGAATCTTTGCCTCAGCGCCCGGTCCCTGTGCGTTCGCAGCGCTGACTTAACCTGATTTGGAGGATCGAACATGAAATCTAAAGGTGATACACCCTTAGCCCATACACCCCCCTCAAACCCGCCCCAACGAAAAAACTCGCAGCTTCGCGCATGGATGGCGATATGCCTGCTTTTTCTGCCGGGCTGCATGATCGTCGAAACCGATGACTTCGGTGATGCACGCAACACGGACTTCATCGCCCGAGAGTCATTCACCTATGAAGTGAATATATCCGGACAGACCCGCGTGACCGTGGAAGCAATCAACGGTACCATTGAAATCTTGGGGAGCGCTACGGCCTCCTCCGTGATCGTGACAGGAGAACGCAAAGTCGGTTCGGATACGTTTCGTGACGCAGAAGAGCACCTTGACGACCTGGAAGTACGCGTGACCGATCTCAACGATGAAGTGCTCGTCCGCACGATCCAGCCTCAACAGAGCCATGGACGCAACTACGTCGTTGAGTACACAATCACCCTTCCCTCCGACTTGATGGTGGACGTCAGTCAGATCAACGGTACTATCATAATCGAAGACCTTCAACAGGACGTCGTGGCTCATAGTGTGAATGGAACCGTGCGTCTCGACGACATCGTGGGAAGTGCCAACATCAGCGTTGTAAACGGCAACGTGGACGGCGACATCGCGCTTCCCGCGGACGGTCTCATCGAGTTGAAAGCAACTAACGGCAACATTAAGCTGGCCATTCCGACCTCGACATCGGCCACCTTTTCTGCCTCTGTGACGAACGGCGATATCGATACAACCAATCTGACCTTTCAGAATCCGGTATCATCTAACAGAAGTCTCTCCGGAAGGCTCGGAGGGGGCAACAGCACCATCGACTTGCGCACCGTAAACGGCAACATTCGCGTGAACGGGGTTCAATAGTGCCACTCGCCTAGAGGGATCAGCACGATGCCATACAAGAAACGCCGAAGCCATTGTTGACTTCGGCGTTTCTCATTTTTTTTCGGCTCGTTCCGATTACATTGCCGGGGTTGCTGTCGCACCGTCTCCTTCCGAGGCAATGATCGATGTTTCCGTCGTTGTGCGATCCTGGTAATGACGTTTGTACTCATCCAGCGTAAAGTCATCGACCTGGATGGCATCCCACCGCGCTGCTTCGGCTTCCTGGACTACCTTGGCTTCCTCGGCGGTGATGATCCCTGCTTCGACCGCCTGCGGCACGAGCTTCGGCGGGCGATCCTTCGGCAACCGTCCGGCCTTTACGGCCTTGTAGATCTTGCGAGCCACGGCATCACCTTGAACCGACAGGCGGAATGCATTTTCCAGGCGGCCAAACGCTTCGGTCGTGACTTCCGGAGCATAAATTCCCTCGGTAAGCCGACGGCGCTGCTCCCCGGGCGTCTGCATCAGTTGCGCCACTTTCTGTCCCAGCCTGTCAGACGGCATTGCGCCCAACGCGTTAAAACGAGACCAGAGCGCGACCGGGCCACGCAGCATCCAGGTCAGCCCCGGGATCTTCATGTTCTTGTACAATCCATCGAACGCTTGCTGGATCTGCGCCAGCGCATACTGCATGCTCCAGTGTAAGAACGGCTCGTCCTCTTTGCGCCGTCCTTCGGCTTCGAAGCGGCGGAGGGTGGCCGCACCCAGGTACATCCACGAGAAGATATCGGCGAAGCGCCCGGTGAGCATCTCTTTACGTTTGAGGTTGCCGCCCAGTGTGCCCATTGCTATATCTGCGAGGAATGCAAAAGAGGCTGACGCCCATGCCAGCTTTCGGAAATATCGCCCCCCCGGACCACTCACCGGAGAACCAGCCAGGTACCCTCGGGTAAGGCTCAGCACCAACGCACGAAAACCGTTACGCTTTACATGGCCAACGTGACGCCAGAAGGCCGCATCGAATGCTTTTGCATCACCCTGGCCGAGCGCACTGATCTCTTTGTAAGCATAGGGATGGCACCGGATCGCTCCTTGCCCAAAGATCATCAGGGTCCGCGTCAGAATATTGGCTCCTTCCACAGTGATCGCCACCGGCATGTTAATATAGCCGTGCGCGAGCAGGTTGCGCGGCCCGCGAGAGATGGCATTCCCACCGAGGATATCCATACCATCATTGACGTTCTTGCGCGCCAGTTCGGTCAGGTTATACTTCATGATGGCCGTGACGACGGCAGGGGCCGCCCCCTGGTCAATCGCGCCGAGCGTGTATTTCCTGGCGGCTTCCATGAGATAGTTGAGCCCGCCGATGCGTGCCAGCGGTTCCTCAATCCCTTCGAATTTGCCAATCGAGAGGCCGAATTGTTTGCGAACCGTGGCGTGTGCCGAAGCCACGCGAAACACCCCCTTCGATCCACCGGCTGCGGTGGCCGGGAGCGAAATGCCTCGTCCGGCCGCCAGCGACTCCATGAGCATGCGCCACCCGTTGCCTGCTCCTTCCACCCCACCGATGATGGCATCCACGGGTACCACGACGTCATGGCCTTCCGTCGGGCAGTTCCAAAAAGGCACCCCCAGCGGATCGTGACGCTTCCCCAGAACAACGCCGGACGTGTCCGTCGGAATGAGGGCACAGGTGATACCGGGCTTTTCTCCTTTGCCGAGCAGGTTATCCGGATCCTTCAGCTTGAAGGCCAGGCCGAGCACGGTCGAAATAGCCGCCAGCGTGATGTAGCGTTTCTGCCAGTTGAGCCGCAGCTTGAGCTTTCCGTCCTCATCCTTGAAAACGACGCCGTTCGACGTGATCCCCCCGGCATCCGATCCAGCTCCTGGCTCGGTGAGGGCGAAGCAGGGGATGTCATCGCCCCGCGCCAGACGCGGCAGGTAATAATTGCGTTGGGCCTGCGTCCCGTAATGGATCAAGAGTTCTGCCGGACCAAGCGAGTTCGGCACCATCACCGTTGTCGACAACGCACCGCATCGTGAGTTAAGCTTCTGCACGACGGCGCTGTTGGCCATGGCGGAGAAACCCAGCCCGTCGTACTCCTTGGGAATTATCATCCCGAAGAACTTCTCCCTCTTAATGATATCCCAGGCTTCCGGCGGCAGCACGCGGTTCTTCCACACCTCCCAATCATCCGTGACGCGACATAGCTCTTCTACCGGGCCATCGAGAAACGCCTGCTCTTCTTCCGTCAATTCGGGATACGGCTCGCTAAGGATCCGCTTGAAATCCGGTTTTCCCGAGAACAGCTCCCCTTCGACCCAGACCGTCCCCGCTTCGATGGCCGTCTGCTCGGTCGTAGATATTGTTGGAAGGAAGCCTGCTTTCCGCAGCGTACTCATCAGGGGTGTGCTGATCAAGGCCCGGCGTATCGGGATCACGTTGAAGAGCAAAGCCAGCACAACGAAGATCACCCAGAGCCATACCGGTGCTCCAAAGCCGTAGAGTACCAAGGCCGTGGCAACCGACCATATCCACAGAGGGGCTCCTGTGAAACCGAGCACCCCCAGCACCAATAGCACAGCGAGGACAACGGCCCAGGTAGGCATCGTGGCGAAAGCATCAAAGAACGGTAGGGTATTCATAAACAACCTCCCAAGACGTTGGGTTTTAAGTTTGTGGCGAGTGTGACCGAGGCCGCCTTGTTTCGTGTTATCACGGTTCAAACCAGCAGGTTAACAGTGTAAACTCAAACGGTCCGATGTAGGGGCATCCATGCCGGTGGTATGCCCCTACGTTGCATTTCGCTATAGCGTCATATTCTCTATCACCGCCGCAGCGCCCATGCCTCCGCCGATACACATCGTACAAAGACCATACCTGACGCCCCGGCGTTTCATCTCGTGGAGCAACGTGGCCGTGAGTTTGGCACCAGTGCATCCGAGAGGGTGACCCAGCGCGATGGCTCCGCCGTTGACGTTGACAATTGCCTCGTCGAGCCCCACTTCGTTGATAACCGCCAGCGCCTGGGCCGCAAAGGCTTCGTTCAACTCGACAAGGCCGATGTCTTGCAGGGTGAGGCCGGTTCGCTTGAGCACCTTCTCAATAGCTCCGACAGGTCCGATTCCCATAATTTCGGGAGCGACTCCCGCCAGCGCAAATCCGAGGATGCGACCCATAGGCTCAACGCCCAGTTCATTCATCATGCGCTCGCTCATCACGACGGCAGCCGCCGCCCCATCCGACAATTGCGAAGAGTTGCCTGCCGTCACACTGCCACCACGTCGAAAGACCGGCCGTAGCCGCGCCAGCGCTTCCATCGACGTATCAGCGCGAGGCCCTTCGTCCATGCCAAAGGTCTTCTTGACCGTATGAGTGTGTCCTTCGCGGAAAAACACATCCTCCACGTCGAACGGGACGATCTCCTCATCGAAGCGACCGTTTTCAATGGCATCAAGCGCCCGGCGATGCGACTGGAACGAAAACCGATCCTGCTCCTCTCGCGACACCTCATATTTCTCGACCAGGTTTTCGGCGGTGTTGCCCATCGAGATGTACACTTCCGGTGCTTCGACAGCAACGTCCGGATCAGGGTGAAAATGGAAACCGCTCATCGGCACCATGCTCATCGACTCGGTGCCGCCGGCCACGATGCAGTCCGCCTGCCCGGTAGCAATCGCTTGCGAGGCCAGGACGATGGTTTGTAGGCCGGATGAGCAGAAGCGGTTGATCGTGGCACCCGGTACTTCTTCGGGCAAACCGGCCTTCAGGGCCACGATGCGCCCCATGTTCATGCCCTGCGGTCCTTCGGGCATGGCGCATCCTATCAACACGTCGTCGATGTCGTTCACATCGAGTCCCGCCACACGCTGCACCGCTTCTCTGATGACCACCGCGCCCATCTCTTCCGGGCGAACGTGGCGGAGCGTACCTCGATGGGCCTTTCCCACCGCCGTTCGGACGCTGCTGACTATATAGGCTCCGTTTTTTGCTTCCATATGTCCTCTCGAAAAAAGGTTGTCCGTCGTAAATGCAGGACGCATCCCGCCTTCATCGTTTGATCACCCTGCTCTTAATTCCGCAGCGGCTTGTTCGTCTTGAGGAGGTATTCGATGCGCTCCTGTGTCTTTTTCTCGCCGAGCAAACCCAGGAACACTTCGCGCTCCAACCCCAGCAGGTAGTCTTCGGTGACCTCCTGAGGGCCGGACAAGTCGCCACCCGTGATAACGTAGGCGAGGCGGTCGGCCAAGTAGCGGTCGTAGTCACTGATGAAACGTCCCTGGTGGAATTGGTAAACGCCGATGCTGAGCGCAGCCCCGCCGGGGCGTCCGAGTACTTTGATGGGCATGAGCGGCGGCGGCAGGTAGCCCTGTTCCGAAAGACGCAGCACTTCTTGCCTGGCCACATGAAAGCGACGCTCCGCATTCATCACTATGCAGGCATGGGGAGCCAGGTAACCCATCTCCTGCGCCTGCCGGGCACTCGTGGCTACGCTTGCCATTGCTACGGCTTCGAAGTACTTCTGAACCAGGGGTTGCAGGTGGCTGTCGTACTCGACGGCCTGCCGGTCGGCCAGAGCGGCCAGACGCATCGTGCCGGTCCCTGCCGGAATCAGCCCAACCCCGAGTTCGACAAGGCCCATGTAGCTCTCGGCGGCAGCTACCGGGTTCGGACAGGCAATCGCCATCTCACAGCCGCCTCCCAACGCGCGCTGGTGCACGGTCACCACGACCGGCTTCGCCGCATATCGAATCCGCTGGATGGTCTGCTGGAACTGTTCGAGATAGGCACTGATCAGGTTGAATTGACCCTGAACGACCGCCACGGCCATCTCGCCGAGGTTGGCTCCGACGGAGAAGTTTTTGCCTTCGTTGCCGATCACGATGCCGCGCAGGTTCGGGTCGTTTTCCACCCTGTCGATCACGTCAACGAGCCCCTTCATCACGGACTGACCGAGTGTGTTGGCCTTGGACCGAAACTCGAAGAGCGCCACGCCCTCTCCCAGGTCCAGCAGTCCGGCCTCCTCGTTCGACCAGAGTTCCCTGGTTGCGTCGGTCTTGACCGCAGCGAGTCCGAACTCATCGGCGGGGCGAGGATCATCCACGTAGCCGCCTTCGGAGGGTACGTAGACCTGTCGCATGCCGCCCTCTTCGCGGTAAAACTGCGTCACCCCCTTTGCCGCCATCTCATCGATCCAGGCCGGCAGTTCGACGCCCTGCGCTTTCATATCATCGAGGAGGCGTTCGAAGCCGAGGGCATCCCATGTCTCAAACGGACCCATTTCGTAGCCGAAGCCCCAGCGAATGGCCCGATCCACATTGGCCGGATTCGCGGTGATTTCCGGGATGCGGCGCGCGCTATAGCCGAGCATGTCGAGCGTGGTCGCCCGGAAGAATCGTCCGGCCCGGCCCTCGTCTTCATAGAGCGCCTGCATCCTCGCAGGGAGAGCACCGGCCTGTTTGATGGCGTTGAGATCCCCGACATTCAGCGGTTTAGGATCCTCGTATTGGCCCGTCTCCGGATTGATGGATCGAATGACCTTGCCTTCCTTCTTGTAGAACCCGGCTCGCGTCTTGGCACCGAGGGCTCCCTGGGCTACAAGTTGCTTCAGGAGTTCAGGTGCTTTGAACGTCTCGCGGCTTTCGTCATCCGCCGCCTTTTCGTACAAATTGTTGGCAACATCGAGCATCACGTCGAGCCCGACAACATCTGCCGTGCGGAACATGGCAGACTTCGGACGACCGATGAGAGGACCCGCCAGGGCATCGATCTCTTCGATGCTATACTCGCCCCGGATAAAGTAATCCATCGCACCCATCATCCCGTAGATACCGATCCGGTTACCCACGAAGTAGGGCACGTCGTTGGCGATGACGATCCCCTTGCCCAGATGGATGCGGCCGAACTCGGCCACCCGAGCCAGCACGTTCGGATCCGTGTCTACCGTCGGGATGAGTTCGAGCAGTTTGAGATACCGGGGCGGGTTGAAAAAGTGGGTGCCCAACAACCGCTTGCGGAAGTTTTCCGAGCAATGCTGCCCGATTTCACGAATCGGAATCCCGCTGGTGTTCGTCGAGATAATGGCGTCGTCACGGGCAACGTCCTCGATTCGCTTCATGACTTGAAGCTTGATATCAAGTCGCTCGACGACGGCTTCAATGACCCAATCGACGGTTTCGAGCCAGCTAAAGTGTTCGTCGAAATTGCCGAGTTTGATGCGTTTGGCGGCATCCTTCGTAAAGAAGGGATCCGGCTTCTTCTTCGTGGCCGCTTTGAATTGCTTTTCGACGATGGCATTTTTGTTCGCGCCTTCTTTCGGGGCGATATCGAGCAAGCAAACCTGTAGCCCGGCATTGGCGAGATGCGCGGCGATTTGCGCCCCCATCGTCCCGGCCCCCAACACTGCCGCCGTTCGAAACGGTTTGTGCAATGCAGGAGCGACTCGGTCCTGCGTTCGACTTTCTAGTGTTTGAATTTCCATGTCTCTGGTTCGGTTAAGTGCCTCCAAATGTCACAACACATGCTTGCTTCGTAGTCTCTTCGCTCTCCCCTTGGGTTGCTCTGTTTCAGTGCGCTGTTACGGCATGTCTTCCATCCACCACGATCCCTGTGTGCAATCGACGGTCGCGTACCGCCTCGTCATAGAGCGCCGTCAATTCCTTTTCAAACGTCCGCCGCACCTTTGCCCGTTTCACCTTGAGTGTCGGTGTGAGCAACCCGTTGTCTACGGTTAGGTGCTGCGGCACAAGAACAAAGCGCTTGATGGTGGACCAGTGATCCATCCCGTCGTTGGCCTTGTCAACGAGTTTCCGGTACTGCTCGATGATCACAGGTTGAGCCAACAGCTTGCCGATATCCCCTTCTGCTTCCAGGCCGAGAGATCGCCCAAAAACCCGTAGAGCAGCCTGTTCGGGAAAGATGAGAGCCGTGCAGAACTTATGGCCGGCCCCCACCACCACGGCGTGCTCAATTAGCCCTTCGATGCCCAGCTTATTCTCCAAGGGTTGAGGCATCACGTACTTGCCCGTCGAAAGTTTGAAGAGTGCTTTCTTCCGATCCGTGATGCGCAGGTATCCCTCCTCGGTGAATGTGCCGATGTCGCCCGTACAGAACCAGCCGTCTTCGGTCAGGACTTCCTGTGTCTTTTCTTCGCTATTGAAATACCCCTTCATCACGTGGGGGCCCCGTGTGAGGATTTCGCCGTCTTCGGCAATCATGACCTCGACGCCGGGCAGCGGCTCCCCGACCGTTCCGGCACGGTTCCTCTCCGGACGGTTGTATGCGATTACAGGACTCGTTTCCGTCAATCCGTAGCCCTGATAGACCGGCACGCCGGCGGCACCGAAGATATTAGCCAGTTCACCGTTCAGGGCCGCACCCCCGCAAATAACAAACCGCACCTTTCCCCCCAGGGACTGACGCCATTTCGAGAAGACCAACCGATCCGCGATGTTGAGTTTGAGCCGGGCTAGACCTGTTGGCTCTTGTCCCAATTCATAGTGCTGCGCGAGACGGAATGCCCAGAAGCCGAGTTTTTTCTTCCACCCCGTCATCGCCGTCATGCGCTCCTGGATACGGCTATAGACTTTCTCCAGAACACGAGGTACCGTAGCAAAGGCCGTGGGCCGTATTTCCTGCAAGGACGCTGCCAGATCGGAGGGCGTGGTGAAGTACACGCTTGTTGCATGCGCCACAAAACCATAGTGCAATGCTCGTGCAAAGATGTGCGTCATCGGCAAAAATGAGACGGCTACTTCTCCCTCCGGACCGGCTCGATAGCCCGTTAACCCGCTGAAGGCGGTCATCGCGTTGAACGAGATATTCTCGTGCGTGAGCATCACCCCTTTGGGCCGCCCTGTGGTACCGCTTGTATAAATGATCGTCGCCAGATCGTGCGGATGGAGTTGGCTTCGCAGTCGTTCGATAGTCCCTGAGTCGCTGCCGAGATGATTTCGCCCCAGCTCTCGCACCCGGTCGAGCGAGATCACCTGAACGTGGTCCGGCAAGGTAGGCAGGGAGGCTTCCATCTCTGCGACGATAACCGTTTCCAGCCTGGACGTTCGAGTCAACAGGCCTGAGATGTGCCGCAAGCGCTCCGGGTTCGAAACAACCAATGCCTTCGATTCGGAATGCTCAATCACATACTCAATGGCGTCCTCAGAAGAGGTTAAATAGATCGGGACGTTCGGGAGACCGGCGAGTAAACACCCCATGTCGGCGATGCAGAAAAACACATCGCTTTCCATGTAAAAAGCCACATGATCGCCACGTCTGAGACCCAACTCCAACAAACCCAGCGCCGTCTCTTCCGCCTTGGTACGAAAATCCACCAGAGAATACGACCTCCAGTTCCCCTCTGAAGGTTGATTCAGCATGCAGGGATTGATGTACTTCGAGCACGCCTCGTATAGAAGATCGGGGAGCGTCTTTCCCAGAACGGCTTCCCCGATACCCGGCGGGGCGGTGAATATTCTTTCCTCCGTCATGGACCTAAATGCCATCGTTATGGGCTATTCAACCTTGCAATTGGATGCGTGCGTAGAGACGCTTCAATGGCTATCCCGAAGCCGTCTCAGTTCGGCTTACTGGTGCCATCACCCCCTGAAGCGTATGTTGGATGGCTGTTTCTATAAAAGCTACCTGATCGATCCGCACATCGACACGTCGCGCCAGTAACAACGAGACCGCCCCATGAAGCGCCGCCCATATGGTACTGGCTGCAACACGCGCATCGTCCGCTTTCAGTACACCCTGGTCAATACCGTCAGCCAGTGTTGTGGCGAAGACATCCAGATTGCGCCGTGCCTGGCGATACTTCTCGGCAGGATAGCGCTCCATATGCTCCGGATGAAGCATAAACATAATCTCGTAGTACTCAGGATTCTGGAGTCCAAAATCCACATAGCTCCGGCATAAAGCCCGCATCCGTGCTACAGGATCAAGCAGGTATGCAGCCTCGACGGTTTTGAACGCCTTCAGCATACGCTCCATCCCCTCCTCAATCAACGCATGAAAAAGTGCGTCCTTGTTTTCGAAGTGAAGATAGATGCTGGTGGCACTGTACCCAATCGAACGCGCAATCTTTCGCATCGAGAGACTTTTATAACCATCTCGGACGAGGAGGTGGCGTGTCGAGTCTAAAATAAGACGACGCAAGTCGGCATCGGCAGGGGTACTTGTTGGCTCAGTCATACTCCAGTTAACAGCGTTAAGTATACCTTGTTTCTCAATACTCCCCTTTTTCTGAGACTGCACTTCGTATGGTAAGCCGTGGGAGATACGAATGAGGCCTTAGAACAACAAAGCGGGCCTCCCCCGCCGGAAGACCCGCTGCACCCTCACATGTCGCTATGAATGACCGAATTTAGTCTCTTCTCAGGCTCACGTTGCCCACACCTGCATGCATGCGCAACTCGGGCCCTCCCCCGTTGATTTTTCCGGAGAAGGATTTCTTGAGCCACTTGCCTTCTACCTTCAATGGGAAATCGCAGTCCGCCGAGCCTAGCGCTGCCGTGGCATCCACGTAGACGCCGATGTCGTCGGCCAGACTCACCGTAACATTGCCCGCACCGGATCCCAGATTCGAATCGTCCTCCGGCTGGCGCGTAATCTCTGCATATACATTGCCGGCCCCGGTACTCGCTTCAACAGCGCCTGTTAAACCGTACAAATCAATGTTTCCGGCACCGGTGTGAACCTCCGCCCGTTCGATGTCTCCGTCCATTTCGATGTTGCCGGCACCCGATGACACATCAACGATACCACGCACGCCGCTCAACGTGATATTTCCTGCTCCGGTTCGTCCCTCAATACGCCCATCCACCTCGACAATCTCAACGTTACCGGCTCCACTGGAGAAATCGACGTTGAACCGCTCGGGAACTTTGATAACCACATTAATCTTGAGTCGATGACCTCGCCGACGCCTTAGAATCCCCCCTCTTCTATCAAAACGTGATCGTACGATCACCGTATTACCGGTTTTGTCAAACGAGTATTCATGGTCCTTGAGCAATTGTTCAGCCCTGGCACGGTCGTCTGACTTGGCAATACGCTCCAACTCAATTAGCACACGACTCTCGCTGGTCGTCTCGACCTCAATGTTCCCAAAATCAATGTCCAGGTTGATCGTCCCGCCGGGACGGACGTCATACGATTTCTTGATGACATCCCGGACCTGTGCCGATTTGGCCTGGACGGTGCTCGCAGCGAAGACAAACACCAACGCCACAAAGAGGAAGCGAAGTACTGTGTTGTTCTGCTTCATGGTGGATGTGTTTTTTGTAGGTCAGGTGCTCCGCGCTACGTAGGGAAGACGAATGGAGTTTCATTCGATCGTCTGAAGGAATCGATCACGGATACTTACTTCCCATTCGGTCATGTGTTATTCCGGCTCTTTCGCCATCACCCAGGCCAGCGCCCTTTCCTCATCATCCACAAAAATACGATTGTTAACGCCAATATTTTGAGCGGCACTTTCATAAAACTTCCACTTTGCCTCATCTTTGTCCGCTCGAAATAAGCACCGCCGATCTGATACGGGGCGAAGCCCGGAGGCTGGGTGTTTCTCTCGCGTAATAAAATAGCTCTGTGAGCGTCGCATCCAGGGTGGTTTCTCGAAAATCGAAAAGTAAACCGAAGCCTAGTTCAGCAGCATACCCCCGTCCCTTTTTCGAAATTGCAGGGCCGTTGGAAGGACTCAGGATTCCTTCCGCAGTGACCCGAACTACACGCCTTTCCGTATCGATGTGAACCGAGTATTCTATTTCATCAGCCATGAGTACGGCTCCTTTAACAAACTCTTGCCTCTGAATAATGCAAGGATCAAAACAACTGCTTGAACATCTGGATATCAAAGTAAATGATACTCGGATCGACGTGTTTGGGTTGCAAATCGGACGATCATCATGCGCTCCCTCCTCCTCGATCTGTATATTGAAAGCTGTCTTCTCGAACACAACATCGCCGGGGCTATGGATCTCGACCAGCATGCCGTTAGCATCACCGTCTATCCACCATCGATGCAGGGACGCGGCGCTTTTGATGGGGGTAAGATCACGGAGCGAAAACCGATTGGCTTTCCGGGAGATGATTCCGAAATCAAACGTGTAGGTCCCCTTTTTTACTGGGCCTGGGCCACCTCGCATGCCCCGAGTAAAATCGCCCTCCATCCACATCAAGCTTTTGAGATAGTGAGCTACGTACTCGAAGGTGAGATCGGCCACTACGATACACTGGGCACGAAGAGCCGTGTCGGCGAAGGGGGGACACAGGTTATGCAAACTGGATGGGGTATCTCCCACGAAGAAGAAATGCCGGAAGCGGGCACCGAGTTTTTCCAGATCTGGTTCGAGCCCTACTTGCAAGAAGCCCTCCGCCGGGCACCCACGTATGCCGCGTATCATCATGACGATTTTCCCACGGAAGAAACCGACGATCTCACAATCAAATCTGTGATCGGCGACGATGCCCCCATTCGCCTCGTGGCCGATGCGACTATGCAGGATCTCACCCTCGCATCCGGCCGTCGATATCGCCGGTTCCTTTCAGCCGGTCGATGCCTCGCCGTGGTAGCTATCCGTGGTGCAGGAGCCTGGCATATCGATGAAAAGACTCAAGCTCTTCCCTTCGACGCCGGGGCGTTTTCCGTCGTCTGCGCTGAACTCGACGCGAGCATCGAGGTCACGGCCGAGGGCGAGGGGCCGCTACGCCTCGCCGTCATCGAGGTACCTTCCACGGTGAAGTATCCATTATATCCCAAATGATGGCGAGGGGATTTCGCTGTCCCCCTGTAATATTTACGTGAGGCGAGCAACGTAGAAGAAACAAAGAAGAAAGAGCCCCTCATCCTGAGAGCCTGCCTCCCAACGCATGGCGAATCATGCAACCGTCGGACCCCTTCTGCGTTGGATTGCTATGACTTATGAACACGGCCATGCAACCCTTCTCCAGTATGGAACTCCAGGTACTAGATAGCTTTCCTTTTCGTAGCACGCTCAGTCTGGCGCGCCTGTTCGAGTTCTGGCATGCGGTGGGTGAAGAAAATTCCTCACCGAGAGCCACGGTCGCCCGTCAGATAAAAAAACGCCTCGACGAGATTCCGGCCCTGGCCGAACCCATCACCGACCCCTCCCTGCTGGAAGCCCACCGGGATCTCCTGGATTTGATCATGGTGGCCATTTTCCCGCCTGCCCTTTGGGAGGAAACCATTATGGCGGTGACGGCTCCTTTCCACATGCAGCCTTTCTACTCTACCCCTACTTTCGACCGGCTGCAGATCTTCGACAAGGGCTGCCCGGATTATTTGAAACGGGGCGACTATACAGAAGAGACCTTCGCGCAAATGCGCGCCCTGTACGCAGGATACTGGATTCTGGAAGAACTCTACCAGGTCGAGATGCCGGCAAAGCATCCTATGATCTTTGTACTGCCGGATGCGGAATCTGGATTAGACAAGTACTTCAAGTTTGATTTCAACACTCACTTCGCCACCATCAAAACGAAAGACACCATTCCTGAACTATCTGATGCCAGGATAAAGCAGTTGCTCGCCGAACCTCAGAATCTGCACCTCTGGATGGAGGCCCTGCCTCCCGACCACTTTGAGTTTCAAGGCTTCATTGTGTTATCCGCCACCGAAGTGACGGACCAGGAAGTGTTGTCGAAGCTAAAAGACGACCTGCTCCAGAAGAACGCGCTGGCTACGTCCGAAAAAGTGCAACACCTACAGCGGCGGCTGCGCAA
>JBHHWM010000118.1:0-13772 GCA_046756545.1 Rhodothermales bacterium
CTTCGATAATTTTTCGTAAGACTTTGAACGTGAACGGCAGGCTGCATCGGCGGTCGGGGGAGGAGCGAGGAGCAAACTCGGCTACGGAAACAAACTGGGACGAGTTACAACCGGCATCGTTTCCGTCGATGCCATAACCAAACGTCCTGGTCGAAGAGCGTGCAGGTGGATTGGATAAATAAGAAAAAGGATGTGTACATTACAGCGTGCGGCAGGTTGTTTATTATTGGATCCTCGCCATTTCGAGGCGACCCCCACAACGCTAACGTACGTCCCAGCCTGCAACATTACGTCTGATGAGTCTTTAAAACGAGCAGAGATGCAGCAAGGAGAAGGAACGACATCGCTTCTTCCTTTGCTGTTCGATCCGTGAGTACATCTTATGCATAAGCAGGACGTGTCTGAGAAGCAAAGTCAAGAGGAGCCGAGTTCCTATTGGTCGCCACCACCGCCCCCCGTGGTTGGTGGGCATGAGTGGTTCACCATGGTATTTGAACGCTTCGGTTTTTTAATAGCCGGTGTGATCACGCTCGGCGCGCTAGCTTTTCTGTTCATCAAATCGGATGTGCTGCTGAACAAGCCGCAGACCGTTTCTTCCGGTAGTTCTGAGATTGCTTCTTCAATGCTTCTGAGCGAACGGGTCTACCTCTCGCTTTTTACGAGTCCGGCCCTCGCAACCGTGTATATCGATGGTGATTCGGTCGGTGTGTCTCCGCTACAACAATACATGCTCTCAGAAGGGATACATCGTGTCTCGATACGGAAAGAAGACTATGTCGAACTCGATACCATCGTAACGCTCGCCGACGAATCTTCGACATTGAGCCTGACCTTAGCCGCCTTCGAACAAGACAGTTTCCTGGATCAGCAACGAGAAGGCATACCTGCACCGGTGGTGCTTGAAGAAACGTCTCCTGTCTCCGCTCCCTCTGATGAACCTTCCGTGAGAGCGAACCTCCCTGAAGAGGAGATCGATCAAGAGGAAGGCCGCCCGGAAAGCGTAGCGGATCCGGTAACCGAGGAAACGTCGGATCTTCCGCGTGTTGCTGATCCTAACGTGGATGAGAACACCGATCCTGCTGAGGAGGAGGTACCACCGACCCGAGAACCTGTTGAGCCGGAAGTCGGGTCGCTCCAGGTCATGTCGGAGCCTCCCGGAGCATCGGTGTGGTTGGGAGATCAGATGATCGGGACCACCCCCTTGCCGTTCGGCAATGTTCCGGTCGGCCCTCAACAGATAACGCTCCGCCTGGAGGGCTATGAACCCTACGTGACCACGGTCACCGTAGCGTCTGATCAGCCGAGCGTTGTTAACGGAGAGTTGATCCAACTTTTGGGGACGCTTAGAATCCTGGCCAGGCCCTGGGGCAATATTTACATCGATGGAAAGCTGCATAAGAGCGAGACCAACATCTGGTATAGAGTGCAGCTTGCACCTGGTAACCATCGCATACGCGTCATACATCCCACGCTGGGAAAGTGGGAACAGGTGATCGAAGTCACGACCGTTGAAGAGAGCGAGATCGTTGTGGACTTTAATCAAGGAAACTCGTCCTCCCAGTAGGCAAGTAATCGATGACCCGCCATATCCTTCAATGGCTACACAAACTCGGATTCATCGGGTTGTTAGCGTCGGTACTGTTTCTAGTCGCTCCGCCTGAGGGCTGGGCACAGCCACGCGATAAATGCACGCAAGAATGGACCGCCGCCGAAACCCACTATCTGGAAGGCCGCTTCGACGACGCCATCCGGCTACTTCAGACCTGTCTCGACCGCGAGACGCTTTTCATCCAAGAAGCAGTCAAGGTGTACCGTCTCCTGACCCTGGCCCATCTTAACAAAGGAGACATGGAACAGGCCCGCCTGTCATTGCGGTCGTTATTAAAAGTGGTGCCGGACTACACAGCCGATCCGGTGCAGGATCCTCCGACCTACACAACGCTAGTTGATCTGGTCAAGGAAGAAATCCAACAGGAAGTCCTGGCTGCCACTCCCGTTGAGGAAGAAGAACCACGGGAGGAGCTCGAAGTGCAACCGGAGGATCTCACAGATCCTGACGAAGAGGAGACGATTCCTCCGGTCGTTGTGCCGATAGAGCAACCGGCGCAGCCAAAGAAAGGGAAGCGGACACCTAAATCCTGGCTGCTCGGAACGGGCGGAGCTATTGTGCTTGTGACAGCAGCCGTGCTGGCCTTCGGAGGAGGGGGGAACTGAGACCGCTACCTAGATATTCGTAAGGGCGGCAATGCCGGGGAGAATGTTGCCTTCGAGGAATTCGAGCATGGCCCCGCCTCCCGTCGAAACATGGCTGACGTCGTCGGCAAAGCCCCCCTGCGTGATGGCCGCTACGGAATCACCGCCACCGACGATGGTCAGGGCACCGTGCGAAGTGGCTTCTTTCAACGTTTCGGCTACGGCGAACGTGCCCTTCGCGAAATTCGGCATCTCAAAAACCCCCATCGGGCCGTTCCAGACGATGGTTTTTGCAGCGAGGAGTGTTTTCCGGTAGGCCTCCACCGTAGCAGGTCCGATGTCAAGACCCATCTCGCCGTCCGGTATGGTCCCTTCGACCGTGCGATGGAGGACATCGTTGTCGAATTGCCGGGCTACTACGTGATCTTGAGGCAGTCGGATCTTACCCCCTGCTTTCTCGAATAGCGTCCTCGCTTCAGCCAGCCGGTCCTCTTCTACCCGCGAGGATCCTACCGCGTGGCCGAGCGTCTTAAGAAACGTGTAGCTCATCGCACCGCCGATGAGCACCGTGTCTACGGTATCGAGCACGTGTTCGATTACGCCGATTTTGTCCGATACCTTTGCCCCGCCCAGGACAGCCACAAACGGATGTTCAGGGGTGTCCAGCACCCTGGTAAGGTAGCTGACTTCGCGTTGGAGTAGATACCCCATGGCTGCCTCAGGAACATGATGTGCGATGCCTTCGGTCGAAGCATGAGCGCGGTGAGCCGTTCCGAAGGCATCATTCACATACACGTCGCCCAGCGCAGCTAATAGCCGGGCGAAGTTAGGGTCGTTGGCCCGTTCTCCCGGGTTGAACCGAGTGTTTTCCAGCAGGAGCACGCTGCCTGCGGTCAACTCGCCCACCGCTTGTCGAGCGCCCTCTCCTGTCGTTTCTGGGAAGAATCGGACTGGTGCATCGAGCAATACTTCCAGGTAGGACGCCACAGGGGCGAGGCTGTATTCCGGGTTGGGTCTACCTTGGGGACGGCCGAGATGGCTCATCAGGATGGCCTTGCCCCCTGCCCCAATGACGGCCTTGATCGTCGGCAGGGCAGCGCGGATTCGGGTATCGTCGGCTACGTGTTGAATGCCCTGTTCATCACGAACGAGGGGCACGTTGAAATCGACACGGATCAGCATGCGCTTACCGTGCAGGTCCAGGTCGTCGAGCGTGAGCTTGCTCATAGGAGGGGAGGAGTATCAGGCTGCTGGTGATGCATGGACATCGGCTATGTGGAAAAGGGAGAACGAAACGGCTCCGTTCTCCCCTGGAAAAGTGTGTGAGAAGCTAACCGATCAGGCCGGTTCAGCCACCCGCATGAGTTTGGCGGCGATGTCTACTGTCCGGTTGGCGTAGCCCCATTCGTTGTCGTACCATCCGATCACCTTGACGAGGTTGCCGGCGACCATCGTAGAAGGTGCGTCGAAAATCGTCGAATGCGGGTTGTGGATGATGTCGGTGGAAACGAGCGGAGCTTCGCTGTACTCCACGATGCCCTTGAGAGCACCACCGGCCGCTTCCCGGAAGAGCGCATTGACCTCTTCCGCCGTCGTTTCTTTTTTGAGAACAGCAGCAAAATCGGTGAGGGAACCGTCCGGGACCGGCACGCGCAGTGCCATCCCGTCGAGTCTACCCTGCAAGTGGGGCAGCACGATACCGACGGCCTTGGCGGCTCCTGTAGTAGTTGGGATAATCGAGACGGCGGCGGCACGGGCACGACGCAGGTCACTGTGAGGAGCATCCTGGATGCGCTGATCGGAAGTGTAGGCATGTACCGTGGTCATGAAGCCCTTTTCGAGGCCGAAGGCGTCATCCAGGATCTTCACCATGGGAGCGAGGCAGTTGGTGGTGCAACTGGCGTTGGAGATGACTTCTTCCGCACCCGTCAAGATGTGATCGTTGACGCCGAGCACGACCGTCGCGTCCACGGCACCTTTGGCCGGTGCGGAGATGACAACCTTCTTTGCTCCGCCAGCCAGATGCAACGCGGCCTTTTCGCGTGTCCTGAAGACGCCGGTCGATTCGACGACGATGTCACATTGAAGGGTGCCCCATGGCAGATTGGCCGGGTCGCGCTCGCTCAGGACACGGAAGCGATCTCCATCGATAACGAGGTAGTCACCGTCCACTGAGACGTTGCCGGGATAGATGCCGTGAACCGAGTCATATTTGAACAGGTGCGCGAGCGTCTGAGGATCCGTCAGATCGTTGACGGCCACCACGTCGAAGTCGTCGAGGCCGCGTTCGAGAATGGCTCGAAAGACCAACCGTCCGATACGTCCGAAGCCGTTAATACCGAGTTTGATTGCCATAGACCGCTATCCTCCCTGATGTCGTTGGGTGAGTCAATTGCTAGGGTAAACCGTCTGGTTTGGGTCGTGTATGTTAGAATCCGGCGCAGTGCCGAAGCTCATCGTTATTCCGCGCTCGCGCCTCTGACGGCGAGGCAAGACGCCGGGCTCAAACAGGATACACAAACATACGATTCAGCCCGGACTACGATCCAAAGAGAGGGGAACGATTACAATGAAATCATCTCTAATAAAACCGCTTTCAGTATGTTGATGGGGGCGTAGTGGAAACGATGAAGTCTATATGTGAATACAAGAGCCGTATCTCTCCGCATTGCACGGCGTCTGCAAAAACCCTACTTTTCCGCTCTTGCCAAAAAACAGGGTGGTAGAAGCTTGTGCCTCCTGGAGAGAAGATCGAGGAAGTACTTCTGAACAACGATTGCCGTCATGTCTACGTTAACTCCGCCAAAGAGCATTTCAAAGCGTCAAGAACTTCGCCAGGACAAGGTTGTCACGGTCTATGCCAAGGTCTGGGAATTCTTCGACGCGAATCGACTCCTCGTCTACGGTATTCTGGGCGTCCTGACACTGGTGTTGGCCGGTATCATCGGCTACGCTCTCTTGCAGACTCAACGGGCCGACAAAGCGCAAGAGCTTCTGGGCACCATCGTCGGTGTGTACGAAAAAGGCGAGTATCGGGAAGCGCTGGATGGGAACGAGACCACGTTTGGTCTGCTGACTATCGCCGAAGACTATAGCAGCACCCAGGCTGGTAACCTGGCGCAATTTTACGCAGCAGATGCCCTGTTCCGCCTCGGGGAGTACGATCAGGCACTGGAGCTTTTTGAGGCCTTCGACAAGGAGGATAATCTTGTGGGAGCAAGTGCGTATGCAGGTGAGGCGGCTATCCACGAACTCAAGGAGAACTACGAGCAGGCGGGTGATCTGTACCGCCGGGCCGCGATCCAGTTCGAGAATGAACTGACCTCCCCGGATTATTTGCTGGCCGCCGGAAGAGCCTACGAAGCTGCCGGGGCGTTCGCCCAGGCCCGCAATGCTTATGTAATGATCGAGGAGCAGTATCCGGAATCCACCCAGGCCGCAAACGTCGAATTTTTACTGTCACGTCTCGAGGCCAGGTCACAATGATCCGGGTCCTGTTCGCGGGCCAAGGTTGAAATCCACCGCGCCGGAATAGCCCCTTCAACCTTAATCTTCATCCATTATGGCCGTACCGAACATTCTGGTCGTTGACGACGAAGCAAGCATCCGACGTACATTACGGGAAATTCTTGAGTACGAGGATTTTGCCGTCGAGGAGGCTGTTGATGGGGAGGAGGCCATGCAAAAATTGCGGGAAGGCCGCTATGACGTGGCTCTCCTGGATATCAAGATGCCCAAGCGGGACGGCATGGAAGTGCTGGAGATCCTGGCGAAGGAACGTCCCGAATTGCCCGTCGTGATGATCTCGGGGCATGCGACCATCGATACCGCCGTCGAAGCCACCAAGCTCGGGGCCTTCGACTTTATCGAAAAGCCGCCGGACCTCAACCGGCTGCTCGTGACGGTACGCAACGCGCTGGACCGAGGGCAACTGGAGACGGAAAACCGGCGCATGCGGCAGGCTATCGTCGAGCAGCATGAGGGTGAGCTAACGCCCCTCCTCGGCGATAGCGCTTCTATCCGGCGCATCAAGGAGACCATCAAACGCGTGGCACCGACCGAGGCCCGCGTGTTGATCACGGGCCAACCGGGGACGGGCAAAGAACTCGTGGCTAAATGGATTCATCACCTCTCGAACCGGAAAGAGGGGCCGATGGTAGAGGTCAACTGTGCGGCTATTCCCAGCGAACTGATTGAGAGCGAACTCTTCGGACACGAGAAGGGGTCGTTTACCGGTGCGACCAAGCAGCGCATCGGGAAATTTGAGCAGGCTCATCTAGGCACGTTGTTTCTCGATGAAATCGGCGACATGAGCCTGTCGGCGCAGGCCAAGGTGCTACGAGCGCTTCAGGAAAATCGAATCAGCCGGGTAGGCGGGGATCGGTCCATCCCGGTGGATGTGCGGGTGATAGCCGCGACGAATAAGGACCTGCTGCATGAGATCGAAGAACACCGGTTCCGCGAAGACCTGTACCACCGCCTGAGCGTCATCCTGATTCACCTGCCGCCGATGCGCGAGCGCCGCGACGATATTCCGATCATCGTAAACCATTTTGCGGAACGATTGGCCCGGCGAAATGGAATACAACCCAAGCAGTTTGCCCAGGAGGCGTTCGAACGGATGAAGGCGTACGAGTGGCGCGGCAACGTGCGCGAGTTGCACAACGTAGTCGAACGACTCCTCATCCTCAGCGAAGGCGATACCATCAGCGTGCAGGACGCCGAGCGTTACATACAGCCGGGCGTTTCCAGCGGGAATCCGGTGGAAGGCTTGATTCATCAGTTCACCGAGTTCAGCGATTTTCGCGACATGGCCGAGAAATTGTTCATCGAGCACAAGCTGCGCGAACATGACTGGAATATCAGCCGGACGGCGGATGCTATCGGTATTCAGCGCTCGCATCTCTACAATAAAATGAACAAATACGAGATCCAGCGGGGAGAATCGTAGTCCAGCTTATGCCTGTGCCGTTGCTCGAAGTCCACGATCTGAAAAAAAGCTTTCCTACCGGGACGGGGGGACGGTTAGAGGTGTTGCGAGGCGTTTCCTTCGAAGTGAAACGCGGCGAAGTGATAGCCGTCGTCGGGGAGAGCGGCACGGGAAAAAGCACCCTTTTGCACCTGTTAGGGGCTCTCGACCGTCCTGATGGCGGTGTCGTTCGTTACGAAGGAGAGGATATTTTCGGCAAAAACGACGAACAATTGGCTGCATTTCGTAACCGGTCGGTCGGGTTCGTCTTCCAGTTTCATCATCTGTTGCCTGAATTCACGGCAATGGAAAACGTGGCGATGCCAGCGCTCATCCAGGGCAAGAACTTCGCCTCGGCCCGCACGCGTGCCTTAGAACTGTTAAGATTGCTTGGTCTGGAAGCGCGCGCCGAACATCGTCCCAGCGCACTCTCCGGCGGCGAACAGCAACGGGTGGCGATGGCACGAGCCTTGATGAACCAACCTGGCCTCGTCCTCGCGGACGAACCCTCAGGCAACCTCGATACGAAGTCTGCCGAAGCACTTCATGCCGAAATACTCCGGCTCAGTCGCTCTTTCGAACAGACCTTTATTCTGGTTACGCATAACCTGGCTTTGGCTGCGGTCACCGACCGAGTCCTTCGCCTCGAAGGGGGCGTGCTCGAAGAGATAGCTCCCGTTGATGCAGGCCCGAAATGAGCCTTGTGCTGAATTCGGAACGCTTTTCGTGGTGATGAGTGTACGAGCCGATGCCCCGTTTGGAGGCTTCTTTTCCCAGACCATCCTGTCATTATGACTGAACATACAATCGTAGATCCAGCCATCGGGTTCATCGAAGAGGAGATCGACCCGGCGCTGGATTTGTTTGATGAGATAGAGCGTCTCAAAGCAGAAAAAAATGCGATTCTGCTGGCGCATTACTACCAGGAACCCGATATCCAGGATATCGCCGACTACATCGGCGACTCGCTGGGGCTGGCCCGCCAGGCGGCCGCTACCGACGCCGACATTATCGTGTTCGCCGGGGTTCACTTTATGGCCGAGACGGCGAAGATTCTAAATCCGACAAAAAAAGTACTTCTTCCGGATCTCAATGCAGGCTGTTCACTGGCCGATTCGTGTCCGGCTCCGGCCTTCGCCGCCTTTAGGGCGCAGCATCCCGAGCATGTGGTGGTCTCGTATATCAACTGCACGGCGGCGGTCAAAGCACTGAGCGATATCATTTGCACGTCGTCCAACGCCGAACATCTCATCAACCAGGTTCCCGAAGACCGGCCCATCATTTTCGCCCCTGACCGAAACCTGGGGCGTTATCTGGTAAAAACATCGGGACGTGACATGCTGATCTGGGACGGGGTATGCATCGTCCACGAGACCTTCAGTGAGAAAAAGTTGCTGCGTCTGAAAACGCGCTTCCCCGATGCGCTGGTGCTTGCGCATCCCGAATGCGAGGAGACGGTCCTTCGCCACGCCGACTTCATCGGCTCGACCAGCAACATCCGCCGGTTTGCTCGCGAGAGTGAGCGTCGCCAGTTTATCGTGGCTACGGAGGAGGGCATACTGCATCAGATGCGGAAAGATTGCCCCGATAAGGAGTTCATCCCCGCACCGCCGGAGAGTGGATGTAATTGCAGCCAGTGTCCTCATATGCGACTGAATACACTGGAAAAGCTGTATCTCTGCCTGAAGCATGAACAGCCCGAAATCTTGATGGACGAGGCGCTTCGTATTCGCGCCTTACAGCCTATCGAGCGGATGATGGAAATGAGCGAGGCGATCAGGTAGGTGAGTGCAGGTACCTCGCAAGCGTCGTGCAGTATTCGGCAGGGTAGATGCATTAAAAGCGAAGTCGGATGCCCGTCATCGGTTCAAAGCGGCGTTGCACGAGGAAGCGTTGCGCGTGATCCATGTCGCCTTGAACCCGTTCGAAGCTGTAGCGGGCGCGTAAGAAAAGCCACAGCGGCCCCACCAGATAGTAATCCGTGCCGAAGACCAGGGCGCTTTGATCGCCCAGATCGTTGAAGAGGGTGAAGAAGCCTTTGAGTCCCTGCCGGTCGATACCTACTTCCAGGCGTATACGCTCTGCCGTGCGGAGGAACAGGCGTAAGTGAAGTTCGCTCAGGCGCTGATGTCCGTAATGGCGGCGGAAATAGTACCATAGTTCGAAGCCTCCCAACTGGATCTTCAACTCGGTGAGGAGATCATTGGCACCTGCCGATTGTTGGAGCGCGATGCCTTTCAGGTCCGTCTCCTGAATGTTGCCGAGGTCGGCGTCGGAATCGACGATGCGGGCCTGCGGATTGTTGACGGGGTAGAAAGCCCCGATGTAACCGGGGATGAAACCCTGGCTGTTGTAGAATAGCCCCACGCGGAGACGAAAGCTGAGCAGATCGATGAAGCGTTCGCTGTACAAATCCCCGCCGAACGCGATACCGTCGCCAAATCCCGGATACCAGGCATACGAGGCGTACGGCGCAAACTTGACACTTCCGGATTCGAAGAGGTCGAACTGAAGATCAATATTGTAGGCCTCAAGCCGACGCGTATCCGGCAGGCGAGAGGTACGATCGGTGGCGTAATTGAAGCCGATCTGGGCCGTTCTGGTATATCTCAACCGGCTCCAGGCCAGCGGACGCAGCGCCACCCGCCCACCGACGACGCCGTCGAAGAGCACATTGTCGGTAAACCCAGCGAGTTCCAGGATGCGTCCTTGCCGGATGAACTCTGCTCCCACGGTTCGTTCGTCCCAGGCAATCGATGAGTTAAAGAAACTCACCGTGTGCCCGACGCCCAGGCTTATCCGGTCTAACAGCCCGGCGCGGAGATGGACTCGATGATTCCGAGGCGGGTTGTACCGCGCAAACTCGACGAGGCGAATCAGGTCGTAAGGTTCGTCCACGTCCGGGGTGTATTCGCCGAGATACCCGGCCCGGAGGGTCCCGCTCAGGCGTCCCGTGATGGACCGGGTGACGAGGTTCAGCGAGAGGGTACCGGCTCCGCGCCACTGGGCGGCAATGAGAGAAAGACCGCCCATGGCGAAGAGATTATTCTCGCGTCGCCACCACACACGCTGTATCTGTTCGCGCGGATCGTCGGCGGAACCAAAGGGGATCGTCTGCGAGACAGACTGCGCTTCCGCCGGAGGGACACTTCCACTTCCGGGACAAAGACTCCACAACCCTGCAACCAGAAGCAGGATAAGCCGTCGATGAACCCACGTGTCGGGGAGACATAACCCTCTTGTACTGTTGGCCATGAGGTCGTTAAGTTGCGGAGCGCAGAACAGGCCGGTGTTGTTTTCTTCCCCGTAAACTGAAAAAGACGCATGCCGTTTCCCGAAGGGGTGGCGTCTTGATATCCCGGAGATGTTGAATGCAGTTTCTCGATTGGCTCATTGTGCTGTTCTACCTGGCTGCCACGCTGGCGCTGGGGGTATATCTGGCGCGTCGGGCGTCGGGCTCGATGGAGGATTTTTTCGTCTCGGGACGGTCGTTGCCCTGGTGGCTGGCCGGCACCTCGATGGCCGCAACGACGTTTTCCATCGATACGCCCCTCTACATTGCAGGGGTCGTGGGCAATCGGGGCATCGCAGGAAACTGGGAGTGGTGGGCCTTCGGGATCGGACACGTCGCGCTCATCTACCTCTTTGCCCGGCTATGGCGGCGCAGCGCTATCGTCACCGACGCCGAATTGATCGAGATGCGGTATGGCGGCCAGCCGGCTGCGTTGTTGCGCGGGATCAAGGCGTTCCTCTTCGCGGTCCCGATCAACTGCATTGGGATCGGATACATCATGCTGGCGGCGGTGAAAGTGGTCGGCGCTCTTGGCATCTGGGAAGGCTTCGGGTTCGCGCCGGACGAAAGGGTGTGGGGGATGGATCCCAAGCTGCTCACCGTGATCGGTGTCTCGGTGTTGGTGCTGTTCTATACCGGCTTTTCGGGATTGTGGGGCGTGGTCGCCACGGATTTCTTTCAGTTCTTCCTGGCATTGTTCGGGGCGCTTGCGGTGGCCTGGTTTGCAGTGAAAAGTCCCGAAGTGGGGGGGCTTCGGGGCCTCGTCGAGCAGGCGCAACAAACGACGGACTTTGATGTGTTGTCGTTCATCCCGCTTTCCTTCGACGCCGATAGCTGGCTCGGGGTCGGGTGGAGCGCTTTCGCCGGGATTTCTGCGACAACCTTCTTCGCCTATATGTTCATCCAATGGTGGACTTTCCGGCGCTCGGACGGGGGAGGCGAGTTCATCCAACGGCTGGCCGCATCGAAGGACGAAAGAGAAGCAGAAAAGGCCACCTGGTTCTTCAATATCATGCATTATGTGGTGCGCACCTGGCCGTGGATTATCGTCGCGCTGGCGGCGCTCGTGGTGTACCCGGATCTGCAAGATCGCGAGTTGGGCTACCCGAAGCTGATGCTCGATTATCTCCCCGTCGGGTTGCTGGGGCTCGTTGTAGCTTCGCTCATCGCGGCCTTCATGAGCACCGTTTCGACGCTGATCAACTGGGGTGCCTCATACCTGACGAACGACCTGTACCGTCGTTTCATGCGACCTGAGGCCACCCAGCGTCAACTCGTCGCCGTCGGACGCGTAGCTACGGTTTTCATCACGGTGCTGGGTGCAGCGGCAGCCTTCGTTGCACAGGATGTAGCCACGGTTTTCCGCCTGGTCATCGCCATCGGCACGGGGCCGGGCGTCGTGCTCATCCTGCGTTGGTTCTGGTGGCGCATCAACGCATGGGCCGAGCTGGCAGCGATGGTAGCCGGTTTTCTGGTTGGGCTTTTCACCACGGTTCTTCCGGTGCTGACTATTACAGATTTCGGTCTCCGCCTGATGGTTATTACGGGGATCACAACGGTCATCTGGGTCGTGGTCATGTATGCGACGCAGCCCGAAGACGAAGGAATCCTGGAAGGATTCTATCGCAAGGTGCAGCCCGGAGGCCCCGGCTGGCGGACGCAGCGCGAGTCGACCGGCGTGCGTCCCGCGCAATCCTTGAAAATAGACCTCCTGCGTGTGACGGCGGCCACCTGCCTTCTCTTCGGGTTGATGTTTGGTGCAGGTGGACTCCTGTTACTACGGTGGGGTGTGGCTGGTGCTATGTTGGTCCTGGCCTTGCTCGGCTTCGTTGCGCTCCTGATATTGCGCCGTCGATCGATTACGAATGACCCCGTTCTTTCTTCGTGAAGATCATGCACGCAAAGCGCAACCGGGGAAACCTCTTCGCATTCAGGGACATTCGACTCGTCAAACACGCTGCTCTACCGTAGCACGGTACTTCAACGATTGCGCAGAATGCCAAGAATCGAAAAACTCCCTCTTTTCCCTCTGGGCCTTGTGCTGTATCCCAAAGAACGGCTGCCGCTGCACATCTTCGAGCCCCGCTATAAGGAAATGACGCAGATGTGCATGGAAACCGAGAGCCCCTTCGGCATTGTCTTTTTCGACGAAGGGAAAATGGCCCAGGTGGGGTGTACAGCACGTATTACGGCCATCCTGGAACAGCACGAAGACGGCCGGATGGATCTGGTCGTAGATGGGGAGAGGCGCTTCCAGGTCCTCGATGTCTTTGACGATCGCGCCTATTATACCGCCGATGTCGAACTCATCACTGAGCCGGAGGAGGAGCCCCGGCGCGAGGTGCAGCAGCGGGTGATCACCCAGCACATGCGTCTGTTGGAACTGGCAGGCCGGCGCGTCAGGCCTAATCTCTATGAAACGTCTTTTCCGTTGTCGTACCTCATTGCTCCGAATGCGGGTCTGAGCCTGCAACAAAAACAGGAACTCCTGGAATTAAGGTCTGAGAATCAGCGGATCGATTATCTTATCCTTCACCTCGAAGCATTGATCGTGAAGGTGGAGAAGATGGAGACGCTGCGGCGCAAAGTGCAATCGAACGGCCATTTCAAAGACTTTCCCGAGGAAGAAACCTGAAGGAGAAGAGCCTGTTCTTCGTGCCTTCTGGATGCGGTTTTGCCCCCTCCCAGCTCGTATCTTGTTCATCAATCGTCGTACACGTATGCCTAAGATTGGACCCTATTCGCTCTACAGCATTGAAGCCGGACGCTTCGGCCTCGATGGAGGAGCCATGTTCGGGATCGTTCCCAAACCTCTCTGGGAACGCCGCATCAAGCCGGACGACAGGAACCGTATTCCTCTCCACATGCGCTGTTTGCTGCTGGAAGGCGACGGACGCCTCATCCTCGTGGATGACGGTGCAGGGGATAAGTATGATGCCAAGTTTCAGGACATCTATGCCATCGATCAAGAGCACAGTGAGTTACATCGTTCGCTTGACGAGGCCGGGTTTAGCGCCTTGGACGTGACCGACGTCATCTTGACCCATCTTCACTTCGACCATTGTGGAGGAAGTACCAGGCGAAACGGTGACCGCCTGGAACTTACATTTCCCGGGGCGACCTATCACGTTCAGCGGGCCCATTGGGATTGGGCATGCCATCCGAATCTGCGCGAGCGAGCGTCGTTCCTGGCCGAAAACCTGGAACCCCTGGGAGCTTCAGGCCAACTGAACCTGGTTGACGGCGACGGAGAACTGTTTCCCGGCATTGAGGTGATCACGGTCAACGGTCATACCGAAGCGCAACAACTGGTGAAGG
>JBHHWM010000119.1:0-13743 GCA_046756545.1 Rhodothermales bacterium
CCCGCATCGACCGGTCGGCGTTCATGGCCGGGCATGTGCCGGGGGCGCTTTATGCGCCGATGAACAGGACCTTCAACACCGTGGTGGGATCGTACGTCGAGGAAGAGACGCCGATCTACCTGATCATCGAAGAGGATCAGGTAGAAGAGGCCGTGCGCGATCTGGTACGCATCGGGCTCGACACCGTCGTTGGGTACGCGACGCCGGAGGTGCTGGCGCGCTACCGCGACGAAGGCGGCGCGCTGGGCTCAATTCCGGAAATCCGCTTTGAAAACGTCGAAGCGTTGCGCCACCGGGAGGACGTCACGGCGCTCGACGTACGCGGCATCGCCGAGTATCGGACGGGATGCGTGCCGGGCGCGTACAACGTAGCCTATACGCGGTTGTCGGTCCGAAAAGAAGAAGTGCCGTTGGACAAGACGCTCCTCGTATATTGCAGGACGGGGGCGCGGGCGGCGGTGGCGTCGGCGTTCCTGGCGTGTTGTGGGTATACGGTACAGTACGTCAATGACGACATCGCCAACGGGCTCACGAACAGCGGGGTCGCGGATGATCGGGCGATGAAGACGGCGATGATATAAACTGCGCCCTTACGCATCACTTGCCAGCAGACCGTAGTACGGGAGTGCCCGTGGAGTATATGGACGCCGTGAAGCCGTTTTTCCCGCCCGCACAGTGGGGGCCGCAGTACACGCGGAAGACGCTGCGAGGCGACCTCGTTGCCGGGGTGACCGTGAGTGTGATCCTCATTCCGCAGGGGATGGCCTATGCGCTCATCGCGGGACTCCCGCCTGTCTACGGCCTCTATGCCGCGCTCGTGCCGCTTGTCGTCTACGCGTTGTTCGGTTCCTCGCGACAGTTGGCCGTGGGGCCGGTGGCCATCGTTTCGTTGCTGGTGGCGGCAGGCGTGGCCCCGCTGGCCGGCGGCGACATGGAGCGATACATTGCCCTGGCGATGCTGCTGACGCTGATGGTCGGTGCGTTGCAAGTTGTCATGGGCGTGGCGCGCTTTGGCTTCCTGGTGCACTTCCTGTCTCAGCCCGTGCTCACGGGGTTTACCTCGGCGGCGGCCCTGATCATCGGGATGAGCCAGCTCACGCACCTGCTGGGCGTTCCGATTCCCCGCTCGCATTACGTCCACGACATCCTCTGGCACGCCGCGCAGCAACTCGGGACGGTGCACGGGCCTACGCTGCTCATCGGCCTGGGCGGGATCGGGGTACTCGTGGCGCTCAGACGGTGGGCCAGAGCGCTTCCCGGTCCGCTCGTCGTGGTAATGCTCGGCACCGTGATCGTCTGGGCGTCGGGAGTCTACGAGGAAGGCGTTCGCATCGTGGGCGACGTACCGGGAGGACTGCCTGCGCCCTTTGTGCCGCCCGTTTCCCTCGACGACGTCAAGGCGCTTCTGCCGATTGCCGTGACGATTGCCCTGGTCGGCTACATGCAATCGATTGCCGTGGCGAAAGCCTTCGCGAGCCGGGGACGCTATGACGTGGATGCCAACCAGGAACTTATCGGATTGGGGATAGCCAGCTTCGTGGGAGCCTTCTTTCGGGCGTATGCCGTGACGGGCAGTTTCTCGCGGACGGCCGTTAATGCCGAAGCCGGGGCTGAAACCCCCGTGGCTTCGTTTGTCAGCGCGGGCGTCATTGCCCTGACGCTGCTGTTGCTGACGCCGCTCTTCTACTACATGCCCCAGGCGGTGCTCGCGGCGATCATCATGGTGGCTGTTGCCGGTTTCATCGACCTGAAGGAGGCGCGTTTTCTCTGGCGCGTCCGCCGGTCCGATTTTTTCTTAATGCTGTTGACCTTCGGTGCGACGTTGATGCTGGGGATCGAAGAGGGCATCCTCGTCGGGGTGGTTGCCTCGTTGATTCTAGTGATCCAGCGGAGTTCGCGGCCGCACACCGCCGTGATGGGGCGACTACCGGGGACGACCGTCTACCGCAACATCGAACGGTATCCCGAGGCACGGACGGGCACCGGCGTCGTCGTGCTGCGAGTGGACGCGGCGCTCTATTTTGCCAACGCCGCGTTTCTGAAAGAAAAACTGCGCGAGATCGAGCACCGATATCCGTCGATGCACACGCTGGTTTTCGATGCCTATCCCGTCAACCGCATCGACGCGACGGCGGCCCACGCGTTGAAGGACATCGTCGATGATCTGCGGCGTAAAGGGAAGGATATCTATTTTGCCGGAGTAAAAGGGCCGGTGCGGGACGTGATGGAAAAGGCGAAAATGGTGGAACATGTGGGGCCTGACCACTTCTTTATGGAGGTGCATACGGCGGTGGAACACGCTGAGGCCAGTTCGACCGCTTCCGCCACGGCGACCGCATCGCCGCCTGTTTACCAGAAGTAGGCGTGCAGAACGGCGCTGTTCTCATTCATGCGTGGGGACGTGAAAACGGTTACCTTTCAGAACGTGTCATCGCGCATCGGTTCACGTATTGCATCATGCCGAACCCCCTGAGCCGCATCTTTCCCATCGTTGCCTGGCTGCCCGGCTATACCTGGGTGGACCTGCGCGGGGATCTTGTGGGGGGATTGACCATCGGTATCATGCTCATTCCGCAGGCCATGGCCTATGCGATGCTGGCCGGCCTGCCGCCCATGTATGGGCTGTATGCCTCGCTCGTCCCGCTGGTCGTATATCCGTTGTTTGGCACGTCGCGGCACCTGGCTATCGGCACGGTCGCCATCGACATGGTGATCATCGCGGTCGGGCTCAGTGTGCTGGCCGAACCGGGATCGGAGCGCTACATCGAACTGGCGATCCTGCTGGCGTTGATGGTGGGGGGGATCCAGGTGCTGATGGGGGTGGCGCGTCTGGGATTTGTCGTGAACCTGCTCTCGAAACCCATCATCGTCGGGTTTACGTCGGCGGCGGCGCTCATCATCGCTTTCAGTCAGTTGGGCAACCTGCTCGGCGTCTCGCTGCCTCAATCTCAGCAAGTGCTGGTGGTGTTATGGGGGGCGGTACGGCAGGTGGGGCAGGTCCAGCCGTTTAGCGTGGTGCTAGGGGTAGGCGGGGTCGTGTTGCTCATCGGGCTCAGTCGCTGGAAACGGTTGATCCCCGGCCCGCTCGTGGCGGTCGTAGTCGGGACGTTAGCGGTGTGGTGGCTCGGAATGCATCGACAGGGCGTGGCTATCGTCGGCACGATTCCAACCGGTCTGCCCGGTCTGCACCTCTCGGACATCGACGGACCTACGGTTCGCGCCTTGTTGCCCACAGCCCTGACGCTCGTCCTAGTGCAGTTTCTGAGTGTGGTGTCGCTGGGTAAAGTCTTTGCGGCGCGTTATCACTATTCGATCCGGCCCAATCGAGAACTCGTGGCCATCGGCGCGGCAAACTTCCTGGGGAGTTTTTTCAAGAGCATTCCCGTGTCGGGGAGTTTCTCCCGCACGGCGGTGAATGCGCAAGCGGGAGGCAGAACACCGGTGACCAACGTGATTGCTGCGCTGCTGATCGGGCTTACGTTAATCTTTCTCACGCCTCTTTTCTACTATCTGCCCATTGCCGTCCTGGCGGCCATCATCATGTTGTCTGCCTTCGGATTGCTCGACGTTCGAGAAGTGCGCTACTTGTTGCGGACGAAGCGCATCGACGGCGGTCTGGCGATTTTGACTTTCCTGGCGACCTTCTTTCTGGGTATTCAGGAGGGCATTCTCGTCGGAGTGGTGGCGTCGGTCGTGGCGATCATGTATCGCATCAGCCGGCCCCATGTGGCCGTTCTGGGGCATTTGCCGGCTACGCGCTCCTTTGCCGACGTTGCGCGAAACCCCGATGCCATGCCGCTCGAAGGTATCGTGATGCTCCGGGTGGATGCGTCGTTCTCCTTCGTCAATGCCGAATTGGTGAAAGACGCCATCCTCGAAAAGAGCCAGGCACAGAAGGCCTCCATCCATGCCGTCATCATCGACGCCAGCACCATGAACGACCTCGACATGACGGCGGTGGCCATGCTCACGTCGGTCGCCGAAACCCTCCATGGACGCGGCATTGCGTTGTACTTTGGCGGGGTTCGAGGGGCCGTATACGACGTGATGGTACGCTCAGGACTGTACGACGTGCTGGGCGAAGATCATTTCTTCCTGAGCCCGCACCGGGCGGTGAAGCATGTGCTCAGAGAGGAAGGAGTCCTCCAGGCCTATCTGGCCACGGTGCCGGGTGAGCCGGAACCGGCTGAATGAGGGCGTTGCCTCCAATCTCTCCAACGATACCCCCCAACACCATGACCGACCTGCGTTACCCCATTGGCCCATTTACCTTTCCTTCCGACACCTCCGACGAACAGCGAAGGCAATGGATCGACGAAATTGCCTCGACCCCCGCTCATCTCCGAGCCGCCGTGGCAGGGTTAACCGATGAACAACTCGATACCCCCTATCGGCCCGGCGGCTGGACCGTCCGGCAGGTGGTCCATCATCTGCCCGACAGCCACCTCAACAGTTATATCCGGGTCAAATGGGCGCTCACGGAGGACGAGCCCGTGATTAAAACCTACGACGAGAAGGCCTGGGCCGATCTTGTCGATGCCCGTACGGCTCCTATCGACCTGTCGCTCGCCCTGCTCGACGCCCTGCACGAACGCTGGGTGCTGATGCTGCGGTCGCTTTCGGAGGATGAGGTCGCTCGCGTGTTTCGGCACCCGGAATGGGGACGGGTGACCCTGGCTCAAAACCTGGCTATTTATGCCTGGCACGGACGCCATCACGTGGCCCACATTACGGCCCTCCGCGAGCGCATGGGCTGGACCTGAGATCGTTTCTGAGCGTGGTGCGCTGCCCGAAATGTGCCGGTTCTTCTTCATTTTGACGACGCGATACAATTATCTTCTGACACAAAAAACGGACAGGCTTCCTTTTTAATTCAGAAATCTCATGAACCGTCATTCGGTTATTTCCCGGCATGTCCCGGCGTTGTTCTTGCTTTTGGTGCTGGTTGCTTGCTCCGGCCCTGCGGAGGTTGCCGTCGCCTATCAACGGACAGCGCCAGAGGAGGAGCCGGCCCTGCGCGCTACCTTCAACAAGGTGCGCGAGGTGCTTTCCGGTCAGCGGGCGCTGGAGGTGGTCGCGTTTGTTGCGCCGCACTGGCGCGTAGCAGGCAACGCGGGCTTCGACGCCAGCATCCAGTACGTGGCCGATGTGCTGGAGCAGGCCGGGTATGTTCGCGAAGACCGCGCGGCATCGGGTCAGGCGTTGACCTACCGCGTCGAGCAGCGCCCGATGACACGCCCCACCTGGGAGCCCGTCGAAGCGTCGGTGGAGATCATCGGGCAAGAGGCCCCCTTGCTGCACCTGGCTTCCAATCGTAACATGCTGGCGATCAACTCCTACTCGACGCCGCAGGAAGGTATAGAAGCCGACGTGGTGTACGTGGGGGCCGGAAGGACGGAAGCGTTCGACGGCGTGGACGTCGAAGGTAAGATCGTGTTCGGCGAAACTTCCGTCGGGCGGCTGTTTGTCGAGGCGGTGCAGAAACGCGGAGCCCTCGGCGTGCTGGCCTACCGCATCGCGCCTTATACACAGCCCGAAAAAAACCAGCATTCCATCCAGTTCAGCGGCATCCCTCTCGATCAGGAACGTCGGGCCTGGGGAATCCTGCTCTCCTATGCCGCACGGTCCCGGTTAAAAGCCGCGTTGGAAGCCGGTCCCGTTCGCGTTCGCGTATCCACCCGAACGCGCATCTACGAGGCGGAGGAACGCACCCTCATTGCCGACGTGGCGGGCAGCGAGCACCCCGACGAGCGGTTCGTGTTCAGCGCCCACGTGCAGGAACCGGGAGCCAACGATAATGCCTCCGGGGTGGGAGCGCTTGCCGAAATTGCGCGGGCCACGGCGGAACTGGTGCGCCGGAACGAGGCACAGCCCCGGCGGACGATCACGTTTATCTGGGGCGATGAGATCCGGTCCACCCGGCGCTACATCGTCGAAGACAGCGTGCGGGCCGAAGGGATTCGGTGGGGCATGAGTCTCGATATGGTCGGCGAGGATACCGATAAGACGGGCGGGACGTTTCTCATCGAAAAAATGCCCGACCCCTCAGCCATCTGGACGCGCGGTGACGATCAGCATTCGGAGTGGGGCGGGCGACCGCTTAACGAGGAACAGATGACGCCCCATTATTTCAATGATTTCGTGATCAACCGGTGCATGGAGCAGGCGGCGGAGACCGGGTGGGTGGTGAAGACGAATCCGTATGAAGGAGGCAGCGACCATATCCCGTTTTTGCAGGCCGGGAAGCCGGGGTTGTTGCTCTGGCACTTTACGGACGCCTTCTATCACACCGACGGCGACCTGATCGACAAGGTGTCGTCGGCGACCCTGGAAAACGTGGGTGTTTGCGCGTTGACGACTGCCCTCACGCTCTCCGCTGCCGATGGGGCCGTCGCCCGGGCCGTCGTTGCCGAGGTGGAACGGGCGGCCCTGGCACGGTTGGAGGCCGAGGGAACGCTCAGCCGGCAGGCGATTGCCGAAGGAGCCGATCCGAACGACGAACGGCATATCATTGAAACCTGGACCGATTGGTACGTGGGGGCCGTCCGGGCCGTCGAGGACGTCGAAGTAGGCGGCGCATCGCCGGAAACCCTCGACCGCATCGAGGCGGCCGTCCGCCGCATTGAAACGGTGGGGAAGGACTATGCCGAACAAGTGGCCCCGTCGAAGTGATGCAGAGCCGTAAGAAACGACGATAGCTACCTTTCATCGATATGTCTTTTCTGTCCACACTGCGCGCCCTCCTCACCCTGGGCAAAGGCGTGATCAAAGGGTTGCCGGAGGCGGCGGCAGACCGGGATCCTCTGGACCTCTTCGGTGCCTGGTTCGATGCAGCCAGGCGGGCGGGCCTCCTGCTGCCCGAGGCTATGACCCTCGCGACTTGCACCAGGGACGGTCGGCCCTCGGCGCGGTTGGTGTTGCTCAAGGGCTTCGACGAGCGCGGGTTCGTCTTCTATACGAATTTCGAGAGCCGAAAAGCCAAAGAACTTGCTGAGAACCCGCACGCCGCCCTGGCTTTTCACTGGCCTGTTTTGCAGCGGCAGGTTCGGGTCCAGGGTTCCGTGACCCGGCTCTCGGAGGAAGAATCCAGGGCGTATTTCCGCACCCGTGCACGCGGGAGTTGCATCGGGGCCTGGGCCTCTAAGCAGAGCATGATCCTGGAGGACCGGCGGCAGTTGGAGGCACAGTTCCGAGCCTACAAGCAGCAGTTCAAGGGGGAAGAGGTGCCGTTGCCGCCGTTCTGGGGCGGGTTTCGGGTAGCCGCGCAGCGGATTGAATTCTGGCAGGGGCGCGCCAACCGGCTCCACGACCGGCTGTGCTTCGTCCGCGAAGGCGACGGCTGGACGAGCATGTGGCTCTACCCATAGGTTGCTTTGCCCTATGTGTGCGGCATCCCACCATCATTCCTTATACCATGCCGGAGGCTATGAGCTGGATTAAAATTATCCCGTATACAGCATCCACGGGGACGCTGAGGCGGATCTACGACCGGGTTAAAGGTCCCGATGATTATATCGACAACATTTTGCAGGTTCACAGCCTGCGCCCGCACACGCTACAGGGGCACATGACGCTCTACAAAAACGTGCTTCATCACACGGGCAACACCCTCCCGAAGTGGCTGCTCGAAACGCTGGGCGTCTATGTGAGCCTGCTGAACGGTTGTGCGTATTGTGTCGAGCATCACTTCGAGGGGTTGCGCGGCTTGCTCCAGGATGAAGCGCGTACGTCGGCTATCCGAGAAGCCCTGGAAACAAGCACGTTCGATGGTGTTTTTGATGAACGGGAGCAGGCCGTCCTGCGCTACGCCGGGCACCTTACCCGCGTGCCGACGGAGGTTGATCTCGCGCACATCGCGGCAATGCGGGAGGCCGGGCTGGACGACGGAGAGATCCTCGAAGTGAACCAGGTCGTCAGCTACTTCGCCTATGCCAACCGTACGGTTCTGGGGCTGGGTGTTTCGACGGAGGGCGATATCCTGGGCCTCTCCCCCGGCGACTCCGACCACCCGGATAACTGGCATCACCGGTAGCAAGGGCGTCCTGTAGTGCGCTACGTCTCTTTCTTCGATACGACGACCGTTCTCATCCGGGCGAGGATGTGTTCCGTCGTAGCCAGGCGTTGCAGCCAGCGTCCGGCGATGTCGTTGAGCACGGGGAGGCCTTCGGTGGTGAGCGCGGTGTAGTGGTTGCGCCATGCCTGTACTTCTTTTTCCAACCCGGTCAGCACCGGCTCGAACCCGTCGAACTCGGCGGCGGCGCGGAGCAGGTGGGTCATCATGAGGGCGCGAGGGCCGAAACCGTGCGGCAGGCGCTCGTCGCGGCTGAGGCGGCGGATGTCGTTCCGGCTCAGGTAGAAACCGCTCCGGGCCGCCGTGGTGAGATACGCGGCGATGTCTTTGAGGCCGGTCGTCTCGTCGTCGAGCAGTGTGGGTGGGGGGGGGAAGAACGGGTCCGGGGCGGCATCCGGGGGGCACCCGAGTGCTGCGCGATGGTCGATCACCAGGTCCGACGTCAGATCGGCCAGCACGGTGTAGAACGGATGAGCGTGTCGCCGGACGGCCTGGACGAAGACGGGGAGCCATTCCAGAAGGTAGGAGTCGAGAAACCGGCATTGGAGGGGGCGCATGCGCTCGGCTTCCGTGGTCAGGCGGTTCTCCAGGGCATCGGCCTCGGCCCCGGTCAGAAAGGCCAGAAACGCCAATGCGTGGCCGATGTGGTCGGCCCCTTCACGCCTCGTATCGACGTGGAAGCCGGCCGTGTGATACAGGCGACGAGCATACGCGGCGACGGAACCGTCCCCTTGCCCTGCCGAATCCAGGAAAAGGCCGGCGTACGGGAAGACGTTCAGGCCGAAGAGGTCGTGATGGTCGGCGGCGGCAGCGTCGGCGTCGAAGAGAGGGGGCAGGGTTGAAGAAAGCTCCGGAAGGGCCTGAACGGTGGGTAGCAGGTCCGGTGTCAGCCCCTTGATGTACAGCGTGCCGAAGAGGGCATAGGCACGACTACGGGCGAGGGCTGCGTCGGCGAGATGCATGCGCTGAAGGAAATGGAAACGAAGAGACGGTGAGGCGAGGAAACGACGCATCGGGAAATCCTCCTCGGCGTCGTTTCTATCAGGGGGGATAACGTGGGGTAAAGATAGAGAAGAAGCGCCGGGCTTATCCTGCTGTCTTCTGATCCATTCTACATTTTTCTACAGCCTCTCTACTATTGCTAAAAATTTTCCCAGGGATGCTTTTTTTCCTCCTCGATTTGCCTGACTCGTTGGTGAAGGAGCCATTCCTGCACGTTGACCGGGTCTTCGTCTTCGCCGGGGAGTACGCGCGTGTACGTACCGTCGGATTGCATACGGCGAGCCTTGGCGTTGTCGGTCAGGTAGGTGGCCAGCACCTCGCCGCGCAGGTGACGGATAAATCGTTTTTCTTCGATGGGAAAGAGAATTTCCACCCGCCGGTTGATGTTGCGCGGCATCAGGTCGGCGCTGCCGAGGTAGATGTCCTCGTCCCCGCCGTTACGGAAATAGTAAATGCGGCTGTGCTCCAGGAATCGACCCACGATGCTGGTGACGGTGATGTTGTCGCTCAGGCCTGGGATGCCCGGACGCAGGCCGCAAATGCCGCGCACAATCAGGTCGATTTTGACGCCGGCCTGTGAAGCCTGGTAGAGCAGTTGGGTGAGGGGTTTATCGATGAGCGAGTTGGTTTTGAAGATGAGATGTCCCTCTCGGCCCTGGCGCTGGTGCTCCATTTCGCGCCGGATCAAGGCTTCGAGCTGGGTACGCAGGTTGATGGGGGCGATGAGCAGTTTACGGTAGGTTCTTTTGTCCGAGTATCCGGTGAGGAAATTGAAGAGATCGGTGGCATCGGCCCCGATGTCTTCGTCGGAGGTGAAGAACCCCAGGTCTTCGTAGAGGTGTGCGGTGACGGCGTTGTAGTTGCCCGTGGCCAGGTGAATGTACCGGCGGATGTGATCGCCCTCTTTGCGGATGACGAGGGCGATTTTGGAATGGGTTTTCAGCCCGACCAGACCGTAGATCACGTGGACGCCCTGCTGTTCCAGCACTTTGGCCCACCCGATGTTACTCTCTTCGTCGAAGCGAGCCTTGAGTTCGACCAGCACGGCGACCTGCTTGCCGTTTTCCCGGGCTTTGAGCAAGGCACGTACCACCGGGGAGTTTTTCCCGACCCGGTAGAGCGTTTGCTTGATGGCCAGCACCTTCGGATCCTCGGCGGCCCGCTCCAGGAAGTCCACGACCGGCGTGAACGAGTCGTAGGGATGTTGAATGAGGAAGGATTCCCGGCGGATGGCGGAAAAGACGTCGCTGTCGCGGGTTTCTTGTTTTAGCTGGGGCGGGGTGAAGGGCACGAAGGGTGTATCGCGCAACTCGTAGCGTTCGATGTTTCCATAGAGATTCATCAGGCTGCTCAATCCCAGCGGCCCTTCCAGGACGTAGCCGTCGTTGCGGTCCAGGTTCAGGTTGTTGATCAGGATGTTCCGGATGCGGGGCGGCATGTCGGGGTTCACGGTGGCCCGGACGACCGCCCCGAACCGGCGCTGCCGAACGCTCTCTTCCATCGTCTCGAGCAGGTCGTCGGCTTCCAGTTCCTGGATGACCATGTCGGCGTTTCGCGTGATGCGAAAGGGGTGGGCTTCGATGATTTCCATACCGGGGAACAGCGCTTCCAGGTTGGCCGCGATGACTTGCTCGACCCAGACGAAGTGGTGTTTGTAGGGTACGGTGCCGTCTTTGCGCACGCTGCCCGAAGAACGCTTGATGGGGAGCAGCCGGGGAATCGAGCCCGGCACCTTGACCCGCGCGAAGTGCTCGCGTCCGTTCTCGTCGCGGATGAGCACCGCCAGGTTCAAACTCAAGTTGGAGATGTGCGGGAAGGGATGGCCGGGGTCGAAGGCCAGCGGGGTGAGCACCGGGAAGATGACTTCGTCGAAATATTTCTTGAGATGACCCCGATGCTTTTCGCTCAGGTCGTCATAGTTGTAGATAAAGATGCCCTTGGCAGCCAGTTCCGGGGCTAGCTCTTCTTGCAGGTAAATCTGAGCCTCCTCCATCAATTCCTGAGCCACCTTGCGGATGGCCGCCAACTGTTCCGCCGGGGTACGTCCGTCCGGCGAGAGATCTGTGACGCCGGCGGCAATCTGTTTTTTCAGCCCGCCGACGCGCACCATGAAAAACTCGTCGAGGTTGGAGCCCACAATGGCCAGAAACTTGACGCGTTCCAGCAGAGGATTCCGTTTGTCCTGGGCCTCTTCCAGCACGCGGCGTTGAAATTCCAGCAGGCTCAACTCACGGTTGACGAAGAGCGCCGGGTCGTTTAAATCAAACGTCGGGGGGTCGGAAACTACCGGGGGCATATCAAAAGATGTTGAAGTGTTGAGATCCGTCTCTCTGGCCTGACGGGGCATCCCGTCGCCGCTCAAAGAGATATCCAAACCTGAAAAGATAGCCATTCCTTTTGTACCAAACTGCCGTCGCCAGTAGCGCACGCGGTTTGGCGAGAGCCCCACGACGTCGGCGATGTCGTGTGTGGATTTGCCCGCTTGATAGAGCAGCAGGACGTTGGCTCGTCGGCGAATGGGCGCACTTTTGCTCTGCGCGGCAAGTTGTTCGAGCGTTCGAATCTGATGCGGTTTTAGAAGTTCACTCATGGTATTCACCTTTCCACGTCGTCGGACGGGTCTACGACAACGCTTCCATTTCGGGCACGGCAACGGGTTCCATGTTGGCAATCTCGCTGCGCATAGCGCCGCGCATATCGGTCTGGGCCGAGGTTTCGCGGTCGAGGACGTCCACCGTTTCCTGGTAGAGTTTCTGTGCGTGTTCGTGGCTGTCGGCGATGCACAGCACGCCGAGTTTGCCGAATTCGGACAGGGCTCCGATCAGATGAAACACGACGCCTTGCTGTGCGGCTCCATGGAAATGGAGGTTGTTATCGACGGCAATGTCAATCAGGTCTTCGGGCGTCAGGCCGCAGTACCTCGGACTCCGGAGGTTGTCCGAAGCGATGTAATAGCGAGCACGTCCTTCCGGTGTGTAATAAAGTCCAGTATCGGGGTCGTAGGTTCCATCCGTAAGGAACTGTAACATTAAGAAAGGATGAGTAGTGCCCCCTTTGCGCAGGTTAATTTCGATGGGATAGTGTTTCCATTGGTTCCCCTGTCGCACCGAAACAAAATCCACGCCGAATCGGCCCAGTGCGCCGTGGTCGATTAACACGTCGGCGATGCGCATGCCGATGTCCTGGATGTCGCGTCGGTAGGCTTCATCGGCGGGAAAGGTGCAGCCGAGGAAGATCTGGTTGTTCGGCCCGCCCAGCACCTGGTCATGGGTCGAGACGAGAGCCGCCTCGCCCAGCGGGTTGATGCGGCACTGGACGGAGGGCGAGCGTTTGTCCGGCCCTTCGATAAAACACTCGACGATGCCCCCCGTCTCCTTGAATTTGGTGATGTAATGTTCCCATGATTCCTGGTCGGCTTCGAAGCGAAGGAGGTCGGGGAGGTGCGTTTGCACCCAGGGCTTCAGTGCAGAGCCCGTGGGGCACCCCCGGTAGGGGAAGACGGCATTGCCCTCGCCCGAGGCTCCTTCTTCATGCTTGACGACGGCGCGCTGCAACGAGGGGTTGCGCCGTTTCAAGGCGACGAGGGCCTCGACCAGATCGACTTCGTCGCGCAAGTCCTCAAAGCCGTCCGGGGGCGGAACGCCCGCTTCCCGGAAAATCTCTCGGCTTCCACTCTTGGTACCCGGGTAGGAAAGGTCCGGGTCGGAGGCATAGAGCGGGATGTTCAGCCGCACGGCCAGCGTGCGTTCGAGCGCCGACGTGTTGAAGCAGGTCATGTGAGCTCCCTCCACGTCGGGGACGGCCTCGCGGATGCGCCGCACCAGGCGGGGGCGCTGGAGGATCTTCTGCGTCAGAGGGACCGGGGAGGCGTCGTGACAACTCAGCAGGGTGAGCCGTTTGCGTGCGTGGTTGACGGGGATGCCGGGGAGCAGGTGGAGGTAATAATCGATGATCGCGGTGTCGATGGGCGTGCTCGTTACATAGACCAGGCGGGTGTGTGGGAGGCGCAGCAGCATCAGCATGCACAGCATCCGTTCTTCGTAGTACTGCACTCCAGAAATCTTAGAGAGGAACTCCTGATCCATGCTGAGGCTGGGGATCACGACGACGGTGCGGGGCATGCGTGGATGCGGGAAGACACGCTCGAAAAGGGGGGGCAGACGTTTCTGGAGTTGGAGGAACGCTTCCAGTTCTTCCATGGAGCCCGGCACGAGGGTATCCTCCTGGAAGGATCGGAGGTCGCCGGGATCACTTTCAACGAGACGGGATAGGCCGAGCATGGACATGGTGCGACGGAGGCTTTCCTAAAAGGGGGGCTGTGCTTCTGTGAGTGGGGAAGTCCTTTCGGATCCGGCATGTATAAGCCTAGCCGATACACGCTTTCTTATTTGAGAGGCCGTGCCCTAAATCGGTGTAAGGCAATGCCCTACGTGTCGATGTGTGCAAATTGACGGGGGCATAATGTTCAGATAATACGTCGGTAACACAGCGCATCTAGCTTCGCAGCCGATCATGATGTCCGCAGAAGCCCATCGTTGTGTGGCATATCGATGGGGAGTGATTGCCGGTAGACGGTCAGTGTGACGGGGGGCTCGTTAATGATTTGATAAACATATGACTAGCTACCTATCACTTTCAGAGATAGGGTTGAAAAACCACTCGTATCGGGT
>JBHHWM010000120.1:0-13572 GCA_046756545.1 Rhodothermales bacterium
GAATACACGGTACTCGGCTCTGTGGGATCGACGGCATGATTGCTTCCTTCTCCGCCGGGAGCCCCTTCCCACTCGACGGCGGGAATCTGATGGCGTCCCCGGCTCAAATCCACGACGCCTCGGCGGCTGCCGTGATCCTGGATCGATCCGTATACGTGGAACGGCTCGTCCATGTCGTAATTGACGTTGAAAAACTGAACCAGGGGCAGGTTGTCGTAAAACGTTCGCCAGTTTTCGCCTCCATCGTACGAGATCGCGAGGCCGCCGTCGTTGACGTTGACCAGGTAGTCGGAATTATCGGGGTCGATCCAGAGCCCGTGATGGTCGCCGTGCATCCCGCGCAACCGGCGAAACGTCTTCCCTCCATCCTCCGACACGTTTAAGGCAAGGCCCATCACGTAGATCTTGTCTTCGTCGTTCGGATCGACGCGCATCTGCCCGAAGACCCAGCCATACGTGGCCGAGAGCCGCTCCATGTACTCGTTGGTCTCGCTGACCTGCCGCCAGTGCTCGCCCCTGTCATCGGTGCGATAGACCGTCGCGCCCCGGATCACGCCTCCTCGCGGACGGCCATAGGAATCGGTTTCGCCCTCCGGTGCCGCTCGCGCAATCTCATAATTATCGACAAAGGCGTACAGGACGTTCGGATTCGACCGCGCAATATCGATCCCGATCCGCCCTCTGAAACGTGCCTCGGGCAACCCGTTCGTGATCTCCGTCCAGGTCGCGGCGCCGTCCGTCGTCCGGTAGATGACGCTGCCGGTATAGTCGGGTTCGTTTCGGGGATCGTTCCACTTTTTACGTATGCGCTGCCAGGTGGCCGCATAGAGCGTGTTGGGATCCGTCGGATCCATGACCAGGTCGATAGCGCCGGTTTTCTCATCGATATAGAGCGCCTTTTCCCAGGTCGCGCCGCCGTCGGTCGTTTTGTAGACGCCGCGTTCCTCGTTATCCGTCCACTCATGACCCGAGGCCGCCACGTAGACGATATCCGGATTGTCCGGATGGATGAGGATGCGGGGAATGGTGTGGGTGCCGGCCAGCCCCCTATATTGCCAGGATTCGCCGGCATCCGACGATTTATACACCCCTGCCCCGGCCATCGAGCTACGGAAGATGTTGGCTTCGCCCGTACCGATCCACACGACGTTCGGATCGGAGGGCGCTATCGTTACATCGCCTATCGACGTGGAGGGGGCGTGTTCGAAGACCGGATCCCAGGTGATCCCTTCATTGACGGTTCGCCAGACGCCTCCCGAGGCTCCAGCCACGTACATCGTGTAGTTCTCTCCTTTCGGTGCTACGACGTCCACGTCCGTCATCCGCCCGCTAATATTCGTGGGGCCGAGGAACTGCCACTCCAGGTTCTTGAAGAGTGACTGCTCTTTCATGGCCTCGTGCTGCTCATACCATTGCAGCCGCTGCTCTGGAGGCGTTTGCTGGGCATGCACTACGAGCGAAGGAAAGAACAGGCCCAACGCGACGAGAATACAGGCCCTGGAAGGAACGATGGAAATCAAAGCACGCATAGCAGTACCTCCATGAGTGTGCAGGGACGCGGGGGCGTGGCGTAATATAAAGATCCTTTTCACGAGACAACCAGGCTCCAAAGGTTCTGTCTTGAAACAGAGCGCTTTGGGGCCGCCGCCTCAAACGAAAAAGTCTGGCAACAACGTGGCGCTCGGGTCGACGGCGTAAGGGGTCAGGTCGGTCACGCCGGCCTGGTGCAGCACCTCGTCGTCGATGAAGAACTGCCCCGTGCAGGCACGGCTGTCCTGCGTCAGGATCCAGTGCGCAGCATCCCCCATGATGGCGGGCTTCCGCGAACACCGGACGACCTCTTCGCCGCCGAGCAGGTTGCGCACCGCCGCCGTGGCGATGGTCGTGCGCGGCCATAGCGCATTGACGGCCACGCCGTCTTTTTTGAACTCTTCGGCCATCCCCAACACGCACAGGCTCATGCCATACTTCGCCATCGTATAGGCCACATGCGGTGCAAACCATCGGGCTTCGATGTTCAACGGCGGCGAAATGTTCAGAATGTGGGGGTTGGCGGCTTTCTTGAGGTGCGGCAGGCAGGCCTGCGAGGTCGCAAACGTACCGCGCACGTTGACACCGTGCATCAGGTCGTAGCGCTTCATCGGCGTTTCCAGCGTACCGGCGAGAAAGATAGCACTCGCATTGTTCACCAGGATGTCGATGCCTCCAAACGTCTCGACGGCCTTCTCGACGGCGGCCCGTATCTGATCTTCATGCCGAATATCGACCTGGCAGGGCAGCGCCTTCCCTCCTGCCGATTCGATCTCTTCAGCAGCCGTGTAGATGGTGCCGGGCAGCTTCGGGTGCGGCACGGTGGTCTTGGCCGCAATGACGATGTTGGCCCCGTCCTGTGCCGCTCGCAAAGCAATCGCCTTGCCGATACCTCGGCTGGCTCCCGTGATAAACAAGGTCTTCTTATGGAGTGTGCTCATAGGTAGATTCCTGGTTATTCGCCCCGAAAAACGGGGGTTCGTTTTTCCATGAAAGCTGTCACCGCTTCGGTCAGATCCTTTGAATGCAGAAACGAGGTATTCCAGAGCGCGACGTAGTCCAGCGCTTCCTCCACAGTGCGGCCTTCGGCGGCGCGCATCACGGCCTTTGCTCCCTGCACCGCGAGTGGAGAATTGGCCGCAATGTCTTCGGCCAACGCCTGCGCAGCATGGAGCAAGGTCGCTCCATCCGGATACACCTCGTTGACCAGCCCGACCTGCCGAGCGCGCTCGGCCGAGATGTCCTTGCCTGTATACACCCATTCCGCCACATGCCCCTGCGGAATGATCTTCGGCAGGCGTTGCAGCGTGCCCAGATCAGCGACGAGAGCCAGCTTCGTCTCGCGAATGGAGAATACGGCATCCGCCGACGCCAGCCGAATGTCGCAGGCGGTAATCAGGTCGAGGCCGCCGCCGAGGCAGTATCCATGCACCGCTGCAATGACCGGCTTCGGACAATCGGCGACCGCTGAAATGGCAGCCTGCAATCGCTTGATTTCTCGGAAAAGCCGCTGCCTGTGCCCGGCATCGGAGCCGTTCGGGGGTTGTTGGAGCAGTAACCCCCCCATGGCTTTGAGATCCAGCCCGACGGTGAAAGCCGGGCCTTTCGCAGCCATCAGGACGACGCGCGTGGTGTCGTCGTCGGAGAAGACCTGCATCGCGCGGGGGAGGTCGGTCCAAAAGGCAGGCCCCATCGCATTACGCCGGTCGGGGTTATCGAGCCAGAGGGTCGCTACCGCGCCGTCTCGCTCCAGCGTCAGCACATCGGAAGAAAACGTCATGGCAGGTTTCGATCCGTGAATGGAAGATCGAGGAGGAACAGCTTGTGCCCCGTAACCTCGCCAACGAAATCGAGAAGCGCAAACCGGACACCCCGCTTTCGCCCGAGCGAGAAGCAGAGTATATTCTTCGATAGCGTCCGACCCTTATCCCCACCACGAGTGACCCGATGAGCGACTCTATCTCCTTTGAAACCGTCCTGTACGAACAGACGGGTGCCGTCGCGACGATCACGATGAACCGTCCGGAGCGCAGGAATGCCCTGAACCGGGCGCTGGAACGCGATCTCACCGATGCCCTGCGACGGGCTCGCGACGACGCCGGCGTCCGGGCGCTGGTGCTCACCGGGGCCGGTCCGAGCTTTTGCTCCGGGGCCGACCTTTCCTCGTTTCCTGAAGACTATACGGGCGAGCACGTCCGGCGACACATCCTCGAAAACTACTGGCCCATCGTGCGCCTGCTCGCGACGATGGAGAAGCCCACGCTGGCGGCGATCAACGGGGTAGCTGCCGGGGCCGGTTGCTCGGTAGCGCTCGCATGCGACCTGAACGTGATGGCCGAGGACGCTTTTCTCCTGCAAGCCTTTAGCAACATCGGCCTGGTGCCGGATGCAGGATCCTCGTGGTTCCTGGCACGGCAGGTCGGCTATCACCGGGCGTATGAAATCGCCGTAGAGGGCGAACGCATCCCGGCAGGGCGATGCCTGGAACTCGGCCTCACCAACAAAGTCGTCCCCTCCGATCAACTGGTGACCGAGACCCGGGCCTGGGCCGCGCACCTCTCGAAACGCCCCACGCTGGCCCTCGGCCTCACCAAGCGCGCCATACGGGCCGCGATCATTTCATCGCTGGCAACAACCGTCGAACTCGAAGCGAAACTACAAGCCCGGTGTTTCGAGAGCGAAGATCATGCGGAGGGCGTCATGGCTTTCCTGCAAAAACGCGAGCCGGCGTTCAAAGGTCGATGATTGAACGGGTTTGCCCTGAGCCGTCCGATCCCTCGTATGGAGAATCTGGTCACCGTTTTTGAGAACGAATCATGTACCCCTTACATTGCAAGCGCTCCAGCCATACTAAGGGTCTGTCCAGGCATTAGTTCTCGGTTTTTCGATGGATGAATGTCGAACAGGGAATTTTGAATGCTGAAGGTAGCGGCCCTCACTTCGTCATTCATCGCTCCTTGTTCGATAGTCGAAGTTCGACAAGACAGGGAGTTTCTTTCTGGACGCGCCCTAAACTTCCGTCACACTGACTGCTCCACTCTATGACGGCATCTTCTTCGCACTCCCTCTCCGTCGATCTCACCGGCAAGGTCGCGCTCATCACCGGCGCGTCGCGGGGTATCGGACAGGCCATCGCGGAGGCCTATGCGGCACAGGGAGCCCGCGTCGTACTCTCAAGCCGAAAGCAGGAGGGATTGGACGCCGTAGCTACTCGCATCCGAGAAGCCGGGGGCGAAGCCCTCCCGGTGGCGGCTCACACCGGCGACCGTGACGCCGTGAAAGCCCTTGTCGAGCGTGCAATGGCCACGTACGGCGGTATCGACATCGTGGTGAACAACGCCGCCACGAACCCGCATTTCGGCCCGATCCTTACGTCGCAGGAAAGCCACTGGGATAAAACCTTCGACGTAAACGTGAAGGGATATTTCCGCGTCGTACAGGCTTGCATCGAGAGCATGAAAAGCCGGGGGGGAGGAAAGATCATCAACCTGGCATCGGTGGCGGGTAAAACGCCGCAGCCGGGCATGGGCATCTACTGCATCACCAAAGCCGGTGTGTTGATGCTCACCGAAGTACTGGCCGCCGAGCTGGCTTCGTTGAATATCCAGGTCAACGCCATCGTGCCGGGCTACGTGAAAACCTCCTTCAGCCGGGCCATCTGGGACTCACCCTCACTCAACGAGGCCGTGCTAAAGACGATTCCGCAACACCGGCTGGCGACCCCCGAAGAATTAACCGGGCTGGCCCTCTACCTGGCCTCCGACGCATCGAACTTCGTCACGGGAGCCTCCTTCGTCATCGACGGCGGCCAACTCGTCGGAAACCCGTTGTCTTTCTGAGATCCTGTGCTATGAATCCACTGCGTCCAGTTCCCTTTTTGATCATTGACATTCCCTGAGATCCCGATCCTCCCCCCACACAGGTACCACGATGGAACTCACTATGACCAATCAAATAGAGCGTTTACTTCCTGAAATCCGCGCGTTTTTGCAAGACGAAGTCTTTCCGTTGGAGAAAGACCTCTGCACCAAGGGGTTCCGGGCCCTCCTGCCGCGATTGGCGGACAAACGCAACCAGGTGAAAGCGCAGGGCTGGTGGTGCCCCCAGATCCCGGAATCTCACGGCGGCCTCGGCCTCTCCCTGGTCGACTTTGCGCAGGTCAGCGAGGTGCTGGGGAGCACTCCGTTGGGGCATTACGTCTTCAACTGCCATGCGCCGGATGCCGGAAACATGGAGATCCTGATCGAGCACGGCACACCGGAACAGCAAGAGCGCTTCCTCGACCCGCTCTTGCGAGGCAATATTCGCAGTTGTTTTTCCATGACCGAGCCGGAGCACGCCGGTTCCAATCCGGTGTGGTTGAGCACGACCGCTACGAAGGACGGCAACGATTATGTGATAAACGGCCACAAGTGGTTCACAACCGCCGCCGACGGCGCGGCCTTCGCCATCGTCATGGCCGTGACGAATCCGGAGGCCGCCAACCCGCACGAGCGCGCCAGCCAGATCATCGTGCCGACCGAAACACCTGGCTATCACCACGTGCGCCTCCTCTCCGTGATGGGTACCACCGGTGAAGACTACACCAGCCACTCTGAGATTCGCTACGAGAACTGCCGGGTACCTCAGAACAACCTCCTCGGCAAAGAAGGGGCCGGATTCGTCATTGCCCAGCAGCGCCTGGGACCGGGCCGGATCCATCACTGCATGCGATGGATCGGTATCTGCGAACGTGCTTTCGAGATCATGTGCCGGTATGCAGCCAGCCGTGAACTGGCACCCGGCGTCCCGTTAGGAACACGCCAGACCATCCAGAACTGGATTGCCGAGAGCCGTGCCGGGATCAACGCCGCGCGCATGCTCGTCCTCAATGCCGCCCACACCATCGACCGGAAAGGAACCCGCGCAGCCCGCAAGGACATCTCGCTGATCAAGTTTTACGCAGCCGAGGTGCTCGGACGGGTGCTCGACTGCGCGATCCAGGTGCACGGAGCCCTCGGTTTGACGGACGACCTCCTGCTTTCCCACTGGTTTCGTCATGAACGCGGAGCCCGCATCTACGACGGCCCCGACGAAGTGCACAAATCCGTCGTCGCCCGCGAAGAACTTAAAGCCCATGGCCTGAAACTCACCCTCTGATGTGGGGTAAACAGAAAACGGAGATTCATGAACAACGAAGATAGATTTTTCTTCTCGGATGTTGTGCTGGAGATCTCTTCGATGTGTCCCTTACCCATGAGATTATAGTTCCAGAGTTAACGATGGCTTACGAGCAGTTGCCTCCCACCCTCGGCAATCAATATGACGACGACCGCGTCTTGCGCTCCTATCTTCAGCGCACCCTGCCAAGGGACGTGTTACAAAACGTCGAAGGTGAGTTCCGCAAAATGGGCGAGTTGGCCGGCGGCCCGCTCTATGCCCTGCAACTGGCCGACCTCCGAAACGAGCCCGTTTTGACACAATGGGATGCCTGGGGCGCACGCATCGACCGGGTGGAGACGACGCGGGTGTGGCAGGTTGCCGAGCGGCTGGCTACCGAATACGGCCTGGTCGCCCTGGCGTTCGAACAGCAGCATGGGGCCTTCTCTCGCATCCACCAGTTTGCCCTCATCCACCTGTTTGCACCCTCGACCGACATCTATTCCTGCCCCCTCGCCATGACCGACGGGGCGGCACGGACGCTCCTGGCCTCAGGAAACAACGCATTGATCGTCGACGCCCTACCGCACCTCACGAGCCGCAATCCCGAACATTTCTGGACGAGCGGCCAGTGGATGACGGAACTCGCCGGAGGCTCGGATGTGAGCCGCACGGAGACCATCGCCCGCCAGGACGACGGCGGGACGTGGCGGCTTTATGGACGCAAATGGTTCACCTCCGCGATTACGTCGCAGATGGCCCTCGTCCTGGCTCGCCCCGAAGGCAACCCTTCGGACAGCAGCGGGCTGGCACTGTTCTTCGTCGAATTGCGCGATGAAAAAGGGCGATTACGCGACATCGAAATCAACACGCTCAAAGACAAGCTGGGTACGCGAAAGCTACCCACGGCAGAAATTACCCTGAACGGCATCCCCGCCGAGCCTGTCCAGGGCTTGCAGCATGGCGTTCGTGCCATCGCCACCATGCTCAACATCACCAGAACGTGGAACGCCGTCACAGCGGTCGCTTTGATGCGTCGCGGCCTGGCTCTGGCCCGTGATTATGCCCGCAAACGCGAAGCCTTCGGCACCCTGCTGTCCAAAAACTCACTTCATGCCGACACCCTGGCCGGCCTGCAAGCCGTCTACGAAGGAGCTTTTCACCTGACGTTCCGGGTCGTCGAATTGCTGGGACAGGCCGAAGCGTCCAGCTTTCACCACGAACGGGGAGGGATCTACCACCCGTTGCTTCGGGTACTCACCCCCATCGCCAAGCTGGTGACCGGCAAGCAGGTCGTAGCCCTGACCAGCGAGGTGCTCGAAGCCTTCGGCGGCATCGGCTACGTGGAAGACACGGGCCTCCCTACCCTGCTACGGGATGCCCAGGTATTGCCCATCTGGGAGGGCACGACAAACATCCTGGCACTCGACACCCTCCGCGCACTCAAGGAGGTCGGCGGGCTCAACGTGCTGAAAGCCGAGGTGAAGAGGTGCGCCGAAGCCGTCCACGACCCGTCGCTTTCTCGTGTGATCCATCGAGCGACGCAGATCCTCGACCAGGCCGAAGCACAGCTTGAAACAACCACCACGCAAGGACGAGCCGCCACGCAGGCCGGTGCCCGCCGCTTTGCGCTGAGCCTGGGGTACGCCCTGGAGCTGGCCCTGCTCGCCCGGCACGCCCAGTGGTCCCTCGATCACGAAAATGATGCCCGCGCAGCCGCCGCAGCATACCGCCTTGCTACCCACACAGACCTTTTCACGCCCATCGAGCTGGAAGCCTCTTTCGCCCTGGCAAACGATACGCCCCTCCCCGTACGTAGCGTGACGACCGAACCCGTTCCCCACGTCACCCTCTCAGAGGTGAAGCCGGGTACGGAATGGGGTGACGGGGCCCCTCCTCTTTTTTCCTGATCGAAGAAGCCCACCACCACCCTTGTACCCGGATGCCCTCCCGAACCGCCGATACCATCGACGTTCGCCCCGATGAGCACTTCGATGAGGATCGGCTGGCCGCCTACCTGCGCAACAGGCTCCCCGGCACCACGCGCGCGCTATCGGTGCGGCAATTCGGAGGCGGTGCGGCCAACCTGACCTACCTGCTCGACTACGATACCCATCAGTACGTACTGCGCCGGCCACCGCTAGGACCCGTCCCGAAGACGGCGCACGACATGGAACGGGAGTTTCGCGTGCTCTCTCGCCTCTGGCGCGTGTATCCCTGCGCCCCACGCGCCCATCTCTATGTCGACGATCCCTCGATCATCGGGGCCGATTTTTTCGTCATGGATCGCAAGGAGGGCATTGTCGTCCGCAAAGCGCTTCCAGCCTGTTTCGATACGCAGGAAGCTCCCCGTCGCATGTCCGAGGCCCTCATCGACGCGATCGTGGATCTTCACACCGTGGATTACGCGGCTCTCGGGCTGGCGGATCTGGGCAAGCCGGAAGGTTTCATCGAACGGCAGGTCGAGGGGTGGTGGACACGATGGCAACGGGCCAAGACGGATGATGTACCCGCCATGACGGAGGTGTATGCCTGGCTGAAGACCCATCTCCCTCCTTCCAATGAAGCGACGCTCATCCACAACGACTTTAAGCTCGACAACGTCATGCTGGCCGAGGACGATCCGGGAACCATTGTCGCCGTCTTCGACTGGGACATGTGCACCCTGGGCGATCCGCTGAACGACCTCGGTACCCTCCTGAGCTACTGGATCCAGCCCGACGACCCGAAACCGTTCCATACCATCGCCATGATGCCGCTCGACGCTCGCTTCCCGAAGCGCCACGACCTCGTGGCACGCTATGCCCGGCGCAGCGGACGGGACGTGTCAACCATCGCGTTTTATCACGCCCTCGGCCTCTATCGGCTGACCGTCATCCTGGCGCAGATCTACATCCGCTACCTGCGCGGGCAGACGCAAGACCAGCGCTTTGCAACCCTGGGTGCCTTGATTCCCCGGACGGCCCGGGCCGCTCAGGAGATAACAGCAGGAACCTGGCCGTAACACTCGCGCCCCCTATGCGGTGGCCTGCTCTTCCAGAATCTGTCGTGCCGCTTCTACGGCTTTTTCGGTTGATACCGGCATCCCTGCATCGGCCAGCACCGCCCCCAATGCTTCCAGGCACCGCTCCACGTTCTCCGGGCGGCTGCTATAGCCCATCAGCCCGATCCGCCATACCTTCCCGGCTAACGCCCCGAGCCCGGCACCGATCTCCAGGTTGTATTCATCCAGCAACCGCCTGCGGACAGCCGCTTCGTTCACTCCCCCCGGCACAACGACGGCGTTGAGTTGAGGAGTACGCTCGGACTCGGGTACGAAAAACGAAAGGCCCAGCACGTCGAGCCCAGCACGCAGGGCATAGTGATTTCGCTTGTGGCGCTTCCACGCCTGCACCGGTCCTTCCTCGTGCAACATCAACAGCGACTCGTGCAACGCATACAAGGCGTTGATCGGGGCGGTATGATGATACGCTCGTTTGGTGCCCGATCCCCAGTAGGCCATCACGAGGCTGACGTCCATGAACCAGCTCTGTACCGGAACTTTCCTTTTTTGCACCTTCTGAACCGCCTGCTCGCTGAAGGTGATGGGCGAAAGCCCCGGCGTACACGACAAGCACTTCTGCGTGCCGGAGTAGACCGCGTCGAGCCCCCACGCATCGACATAGACCGGCGAGCCGCCCAGCGACGTGACCGTGTCTACAATCGTCAGGCAGCCGTGGGACTGAGCCAGGGCGGCCAGCGTCTCGGCATCCGAGAGCACACCCGTTGAGGTTTCGGCATGGACGAAGGCTACGATACAGGCGTCCGGGTGATCCTGTAAGGCGGCCTCCAGGTTATCCGGATTCACGGCGCGGCCCCACGGATCTTCGACCATCACTATGCGCCCTCCACATCGATCAACCATCGCTTTCAAACGCCCCCCGAAAACGCCGTTCTGACAGACGATCACCTTGTCGCCCGGCTCTACGAGGTTTACGACGCACGATTCCATGCCTGCGGTTCCAGGCCCCGAGACAGGCATGGTGAGCGGGTTTTTCGTCTGGAACGCCTCTTGAAGCAGCGTCTTGATCTCATCCATCAACCCGACGAAGGCCGGATCGAGGTGGCCGATAGTAGGCCGGGACATCGCTTCGAGAACACGCGGTGCGATGTCGGACGGACCGGGTCCCATGAGGGTCCGCCTGGGGGGGTCGAAAGATGCAAACGTCATATGTCGGTGCCATCACTATTTGAAGGGAAAGGATATCGGAATGTATCGCCCCGAGCGCCTTAGATTCAGTCCTACAGAAAAACGAGATGCCATAAAAAAGGCTCCGGCGCGAAGTCAACAATCCGCGCCGGAGCCTGAGATAGATGGTGACGCTGCACTATCTAACCCACGTTGTGCCCCCCTGGGTTGAAACGACGAATCGGGGAGACGACGAATCGAGGAGAGGTTTCCCGCTGGTTTGTTCGTCGTTTCCTCGTCTGGCCCTCTCCTCGTTTCCACGTTGGGACCGGAGGGCACAACGTGAGTTAGTTATAGCACGCCATAGGCCAGCATGGCATCTGCGACCTTCACAAACCCGCCAATGTTGGCCCCTTTCACGTAATTGACATACCCGTTTTCTGCGCCGTATTCCTCACACCGTTGGTGGATCTGGTTCATAATCCACTGGAGCTTCTCATCGACCTCCTCACGGGTCCAACTCATGCGCATCGAGTTCTGCGTCATCTCCAGCCCGGAGATGGCCACACCGCCGGCATTCGCGGCTTTACCCGGGCCGTACAAAATCCTTCCCTCCTCGAAGAGCTTCACGGCACCCGGCGTCGAGGGCATGTTAGCGCCTTCGCTGACGACGGTACAACCATTCTTCAGCAACGTACGGGCATCTTCCTCGTCCAACTCGTTTTGCGTGGCGCAGGGGAAGGCCATATCGCAGGGCACACGCCAGGGCCGAGCGCCTGGATAATGTACGATGCCGTCGGCCTGGGCAAATTTGGCTAACGTGCCGCGCCGGTTGGTTTTCAGGTCGATCACCTCGGCGAGTTGATCGCGGGTCATTCCGTCCTGGATATATACAAAGCCGCTGCGATCAGAAAGCGCCACGACTTTCGCCCCCAGTTCGATGAGCTTTTCCGCCGCATATTGAGCGACGTTGCCGGAACCGGATACGACACAGGAGCGGCCTTCGAAACCGTCTTTATTTCGTGCCAACATATCCCGCGCAAAGTACACACAGCCATAGCCGGTGGCTTCGGTGCGGATGAGGCTGCCGCCGAACGACACGCCCTTGCCGGTCATGGCCCCGGTAAATTCATTCCGCAAGCGTTTGTACTGGCCGAAGAGATACCCTACTTCGCGGGCTCCCACGCCAATATCGCCTGCCGGCACATCCATATTTTTGCCGATATGCCGGAATAATTCCGACATGAGCGCCTGGCAGAACCGCATCACTTCGGCGTCTGACTTATCCTTCGGGTTAAAGTCCGCCCCGCCTTTTGCGCCTCCCATCGGCAGCGTGGTCAGGCTGTTTTTGAGGATTTGCTCGAAGCCGAGAAACTTGAGGATGCTCAAATTCACCGACCTGTCGAAGCGCAGGCCCCCCTTATACGGGCCAATTGAATTGTTAAACTGGACCCTGTAGCCCCGATTAACACGCACGTTTCCCCGGTCATCTTCCCAACACACCCGAAAGCTGATGACCCGGTCCGGTTCGGTCATCCGCTCCAGAATACGGGCTTCTCGGTACTGGGGATTTTGATTGATGAAAGGAATAACTTTTTCAGCAACCTCGTGAACGGCCTGATGAAACTCGGGCTCGTTAGGATTTCTTCGGATCAGACCCGCCATAAACGCATCAAGGTCCAACGTCTTTCCGATTGCCAGTTCCATTGGTTTTTCGTGGTTAGTGAAAGACACCGTTAAGTGGTAGCTTTATGGCAACCTGCCGTTCATGCAGAGGTCCTTTCGAAAGCCACAAGCTACCCGTCTGGGAAGCGTTTTCGAAGGGGAAACATACGATGCGTCGGAAGCGCTTCCAGCCACGCCAACTTTACGACGGATTTTTTCTTTTGTCAAGGCGTTGTGTCACCTCTTTTTCTTCTTCCGCACGTCGTCTCATGCCATCCCCAAAAACGCTTCTTTTCTGATATCGGCTCTTACCTGAAAGAAAATAAGAGGTCCGTCTTTTGTCCCTAAATCGATAAGAAGGCATGGGCTTTTCACCTTTGTTTCATTGCCTGTCCCACTGTATTATCTCCCCAGGCTGCGCCCTCCTTTTTTCACCAAACATACCGATTACCTATGCTGCTCCCGCTTTTGCTCACCACGACCCTGCTCACTACCAACCTGCTGCCTTTGCAGGCATCGCCGCAAGACCCCGTCTACCTCTACAAAGTCACGCTCGTCCGTGCTGCACCGGGCAAACTACTGGATCTTATTGCCCTGCAAAAAGATCATCTCGAGGCCTACGCAGCGCAAGGTGATGCGCCCCCCTTCTGGATGCGCCACAGCCAGGGCGACCAGTGGGACCTGATGCTTATCTTCCCGATGGAAAGTTATGCGGCGTATTACCATCCCGACCGGCTCGCACAACGAAAGGCCGGCTCGTCAACCTGGGATGTCTATGAGACAGCGTGGAACGCTAATGTAGCCAGGCAAGAAGACCTTTTCGTCTACGGTCCTTCGCTCGAAGAGGTGCAACGCGCCTTCGAAGGTGCATCGTTTTTTCACGTAGAGATGTTCCGGGCCTTGCCCGGTCAGCACGAAGCACTCTACGAAGAGCGAGAGATGGAAAACGCCTACCTCGCCGCCCTGAACCGCCCCCAAAACATGATCTTTGTGCGTGACCAGGGAGCGGCCTGGGATGTGTTCACCCTCGGCTTCTACCGGGACATCAAGCATTTTGCCGAAAGCGCCGA
>JBHHWM010000121.1:0-13480 GCA_046756545.1 Rhodothermales bacterium
ATTGAAGTCTGGCGACGACTACTCAGGGTAAGATTATTGAATGAGTCAACATGGTAGGGACGACGGGATGCATCGGCCCTACGGTTCCACCTTTGTTATCCACGAATACACTCGCGACCATGCGTCGTTCTCTGCTACATCGCTGGATCTTCTGGTTGCTGCTCGTGCCGTTGGCCGGCCCGGCCTTCGGGCAGGGCCAGATCGCGGGTCTGGTGCGCGACGCCGACACGGGGGACGTGCTCATCGGCGTCAACCTGCTCGTGGTGGGTACCTCGCGGGGGGCCGCTACCGGCCTCGACGGCACCTTCACCATTCCCGACCTGCGGGCGGGGTCCTACTCGGTGAAGGTCTCCTACATCGGCTTCGAAACGAAGCTGTTCACCGACATCCGCGTGCGCGACGGAGCGACGACGCGCCTCGACATCGACCTGAAAGAGGCTATCCTCTCGACCGACGAAGAGATCGTCGTGGTCGGCGAACGACCCTTGATCGACGTCGAGCAATCGACCAGTTCGACGGCGATTTCGAGCGACCAGATTCAGGCGGCTCCGCTGCGCGACGTGCAAGACGTGGTAGCCACGCAGGTAGGCATCGTCAAGGACCCGACCGGCCTCTACATACGCGGCGGCCGGGCCAACGAGACGGGCTACCTGGTGGACGGTGTCTCGGCCAAAGACCCACTGGCCGGCACGGGCTTCGGCCTCGACATCGGCTCGAACGCCTTCCGCGAGGTGGAGGTGACCACGGGCGGCATCGGAGCCGAGTTCGGAGACGTGACCTCCGGGGTGGTGGCGGTGCGCACACAGGAGGGCGGCGACCGCTTCAGCGGCTTCTTCTCGCACAAGCGCGACAATTTCGGCGGCCTCAATGAGTCGTGGGACTCGAATTTCAAGGAGGATATCTACGAGTTCAACCTGGGCGGCCCCATCGTGCCGGGCAAGCTGCGTTTCTTCGTGTCCGGGCAGGCTCAACTCTCGGACGGCTTCACGCGCGAAACCTCGAACCCGGACTCGCTCCGTTCCTCGCTCATCGGCTGGAACTTCTTGCTGCCCCGCACGGGGAATCGGTGGAGCGGCCTGGCCAAGCTGACGTACGAGGTAGGTATCGGGAAGAAGATCACGGCGTCCTACCAGCGCTCGCTGACGGCGAACCAGAACACCCGCATGCTCCAGGTGACGGGGAATGAGTCTGTGGTGGTTCCCGGTTTTCAGTATGCCTTCATCCTGCAACCCGAGAACGCCAACACGTTTGCGCACGACAATATCATTGCCTACTTGAAGTGGTCGCATGTGTTGGGCGACCGCTCGTTCTATGAGGTCCAGGCCAGCCGCCTGTTTACCCGCCTTCGATCCGATGTCAACGGACGGCGTTGGCGTCCCCTCAATGTCGATACCGAGCTTAATCCCGAAAGTATCGTCACCTATCCGGCCACGGTCTTTGTCGATGAAGCGGGCGACCCCATCGATCCGAACGCGCTGTTCGTGCTGCCCGGCCCCGGCCTCATCAACAACGGCGGCCTGGCCACGCGCTTCCACGATCACTACGCCGAGGAACTGACGCTGCGAGCCAGCTACACGCGCTTCTCGCAGGACAAGAACAACCGGATCGACGTCGGCTTCGAGGCGAAGTTCAACGATTACCAGTGGATCGACGTGATCAGGCCCTGGGTGGGCGCACCCATCGGCACCGGAGACGACGCCGCGCGCACCAACCGCCTCGGCGAAAGCTCCGACATCTGGCAGGTCAAGCCGAGGCGCGGCGCGTTCTTCGCCACCGGCCAGATCCGCTATCGCGGGCTGGTGGCCAACGTCGGCGCGCGCTTCGAATACTGGGCCCCCGGCAAGTACGTAGACACCCTCGTCGACGACCCTGCCGCCCCGATCCTCGACGGAGTGCGTCAGGCCTACAAAGACGACACGATCTCGTTATTCGGCCTGCGCACCAAGCTGCGCCTGCTGCCCAAGGTGCGCGTCTCGTTCCCGATTACGGAAAACCGCGTTCTGTTCTTCAACTACGGGCACTCGACCAAAATCCCGCATCCCACCTTCGTCTACACCGGCCTCGATCCCTTCTTCCAGGATCGCTCGTTCTTTGCCGATCTGGGCAATCCGAACCTCGACCCGGAGGTCGATATTTCGTATGAGTTGGGCCTGCGCAACCAACTCTCGAACAACGACGTGCTCAACGTGACGGCCTTCTGGCGCGACAAGTTTGACTTTATCACCGTCGAGAACGTCATCGTCAAGGATCCGACCGGACGCGAGACGCTCCGGGCCTTCCGCATCAACGGCGATTTTGCGCGGGTGCGCGGCGTCGAGGCCAGCTATCTCAAGCGCATCGGCACCTGGTTCCAGGGGCAGATCTCCGGCTCGTTCTCGCGGGCGACGGGGTTGAGTTCCACCAACAACGAGGCCCTCGTCCAATTTCTCGCGCGCGGCGACATCGAAAACACCTTCGAGACCCCTCTTGCCTGGGATCGTCCCCTTGATCTGAAAGCCAGTGTGACGCTCACGTACGATCAGGACGATCCGCTGCTGGGCATTCCCGGCCTGAACCGTCTGAGACTCTACGTGGCGACGACCTTCCGCAGCGGGCAGCGGTATACGCCCGTCGAGTTCAAAGGGCGGCAAACCAACCCCTTCACCGGCGAGCAAGATTGGCGGCCCATCTACGAACGGGTCAGCGATCCGGGCAAACGCTTCTCCGAAGTCGGCGATCCCTGGTGGTGGTTCGATCTCAACTTCCAGCGGTCTGTTCAGGTGGCCGGGTCGGATCTCATGCTCTCGGTGGCCGTCACCAACCTGTTCAATCAGTTGAACAGCGTCATCGTCAACCCGGTGACGGGCAAGGCGTACCCGAATGTCGATTCGGAGACGACCGATTTCGTGGCGTTGCGGAACAACCCGGACTATGACGTGGGCATTGGCACCCGCGATCCGCGATATGAGGACCCGACCGTTGGGGGGCTTCCTCCCTTTAACCCGGCGCGTTTCCTGCCGCAACGCCACGTGGTGATCGGGCTATCCTACCGCTTCTGATTCCCTGCAATCATGATTGCTGTGTACAAGAAAGATAGAGGGCCGCATTTCGGGCGATCACAAAGGAGAGCGCCTGCGAGGTGCGGTGTATGGGGGGTTGTGCTGTTGCTGCTGGCGGCGATCCCGGCGCAGGCCCAGATCATCCCTTCCTTCGGGAGCGACCGGGCAGGCACCTCCGGCTTTCAATTTCTGAAAATCCCCGTCGATCCGCGCGCGGCAGCCATGGGCGAAACTGTCGTGGCTAATGCGTTCGACGCCAGCGCCATGTTCTGGAACCCGGCGCTGGCCGCGCAGAAAGGCCGACCCCAGTTCGGCCTGAGCCATACAGCCTACTATGCCGACATCAACATCGAGTATGCGGCGATTTCGTACCCCTTGGGCCGCTTCGGGCTCACCGTGGGAGCGAGCATACAAACGCTCTCCTCCGGCGACATGGACGTGACCACCGAGTTCGAGCCCTTCGGAACGGGTGAATCGTTCCGCTTCGAAGATCTGGCCGCCGGGATTACCGTGGCACAGACGCTCACCGACCTGTTCAGCTACGGCATCACCGCCAAGTACCTGCGCGAAAGCGTGGCGGGCCTGACCACGAGCACGGTGGTCTTCGATATCGGCGTCTTCTATCGGGTCGGGGGCACGGGCGCGCAGATGGCCGTCGCTATCCGCAACTTCGGGCTGGACGGGACCCCGAGCGGCGAACTCTCGCGCACCGTCATCGGGGGCGAAGGGACGGTCGTCGAGGATGAGTTCGAGTCGTTCACCCCGCCCACCACCTTTTTGCTGGGGGCCACCTATCACCTGTTTCGCAACAACGAGCAGCATCATGTGACCCTCTCAGGCCAGCTTACCAACCCCAACGACAATGCCGAAAGCTTCAACGTGGGTGTCGAATACACGTGGAACGACTTGCTGATTCTGCGTACGGGCTATCGGTTCGGCGTGGACGAGTATACCACGCCCAGCCTCGGAGCCGGGCTCATGCTTCCCAACGTGCTTGGGTCCATCGAGGCCCGCTTTGATTATGGTTTCAGCCGGCTCGACCGTCTGGGCACGGTGCACCGGGTCGGGCTGAATGTGGGTTTGTGAGAGAGGGAAAAAGAGGCTTCCTACGCCATGCTCCCACACAAACAGGATAAACTGCCATTACGGGTTATGCGGTATAGATTCATCATTCTGCTTCTTGCGGTCGTTACCGGTTTCGCCGGGGGATGTGACGACCTGCTGGGCACCAAATCGGACGAGACGACCGACGAGATTTTCGATGAGGGGCGTATTCCTCCCGGGCTGCTGAGCGAGGTAGAGTACGTTCCCCTGTTTCCGTTCCTGACGCTGGGCGGCGATGGTGCTCCGCTCGACGCGCCCCGAGATATTTATGTCGGCTACGACGAACTGATCTACATTGTCGATGCACGCGGATTGCACATTGTGGACCTGGCAGGACGCCCGGCCCATTTTATCCCTCTCGGCGAAGCCTCGTCCGTCGTCCAGGATCGACGATTCCATGTCTACGTCACCGCCCGGCGCGACACGCTCATCGATGGGCGCACCTGGGATCTACCCGTCGTATATCGGTATTCCGGTTTGACGACAGGCACCCCTCGCATAGAAGATATCATCTGGCATCCGTTCGACGACGACTCGCGGATTTTTACTCGCCCCGATCCTACCGACGAATTGCTGGATGAATCGGTTGAATTCACGGGCGTGGCCGTGTTGCCCGATAACGGTGTGTACGTCACGCGGCGCGGCCTGGCGAACAATGCGGCCAATCGGTCCATTCGGCCCCAGAACGCCATTATGATTTTTACGCCCGAGGGTATCAACACCCAGGCTCTTCCTCTAAGCCCCACGCGAGAGAGCCTTCGCAGCGCCGTCAATCCTGCCGCGATCACGACCCTGGTTCACCCTCCACAACGCGCTAATTTCCCTCCAGTCGAGGACTTTATCCTGGCGCAGTCTCCCTATGCGAACGGCTCGGCTCCGGCGAATCCGTCACTCGGCGACAGCCTCCGCTTTGCTGTCCTGTCGATTCGTGCGGTCGAAACCATTGACGGCACGGAATATCGACCCGATTCGCAAAAACTGCTGACCGCGACGGACCCCACGAAGGGCAACGGTTTTCTCTATGAGGAGTTCAAGTTTTTGAATCCCGTGGACCTGGCCTTTGCCGCCGACGGCACGAATTACATCTTCGTGCTCGATGCCGGTAAAGACAGCCTTTTTGTCTTCACGTCGAGCGGCGTCGAAGGCGTGGCTCCGCCGCCGGGGGCGCAGAGCCTCGTGCCCGTCAAGGTCTCCTTCGGCGGCTCGGGCGACGGCGCGCTCCAGTTCAACGCTCCGCAGGGCGTCGCCTACTTCGACAAGATCGTGTACGTGGCCGACACCGGCAACAACCGCATCTCCCGCTTCCGGCTCAATACCGATTTTGAATAGCACTGTGCTGCATCGATTCGGCCTTCCTCTCCTGCTCCTGTGGATCGCCCTCCCTGCCTCGGCCCAGCAGGTCCCGGTCAAAGGCACCGACGCGACGTTGGACGTGGCGACCTGGAATATCAAACAGTTCGGCAGCGCATCGAGCAGCGCTCAGCAAATCGACAACGTCAGAGACGTCATCGAGCAGGCCGGCATCGACCTGTGGGCCATCCAGGAAATCACCGACCCCGACGACTTCGACCGCCTGCTGGCCGATCTCGGCGATGGGTACAACGGCGTGCTGGCTGCAAGCGGCTCCCTCCGCATCGGCTACATCTACAAGACCGACGTGATTCGCGTTCGCGCGGCGCAGCATATCCTGGAAAACCTCAGGGCCAGCAATGGAGCCACTCTTTTCGCCGGACGTCCTCCGCTCCAGATAGAAGTGGATGTATTGCTGCCGGATACCACCGTTGTGATGACCTTCATCACCCTGCACATGAAATGTTGCGGCGATAGTAGCTCCTACACGCGCCGCCTGGAAGCCTCACAGCGACTGAAAAACCGCATCGATTTTACCTTGCTGGATCGGGAGCCGGTGGTCGTCCTGGGCGATTTCAACGACGAACTGGGACAATCTATATCCGGTGGTCGGACCTCGCCGTATCAAAATTTTCTGGCCGACTCTACGGACTATGCCTTTCTCACCCTGCCCCTGGATCAGCAGAACATAGGGACGTTTTGTAATAACGCTTTATGCACGTCGGGCTCCACGCTCGACCACATCCTGATCACGGACGAGCTATTCACGGCCTACGAAGCCGGCTCCGCCGACCGGTTCGACGAACTCGTCTCCAGCATCAGCAACTATCGATCTTCCACGTCGGATCACCTGCCGGTGTTCGCCCGCTTCCGGTTCGGCACCCGTACGGATGTGGAAGCCGAAGCGGTGCCTGCGGCCGTCGCGGTGCGGCCCGCCTATCCCAATCCGTTCCGGCGGAGCTCGACGCTGGCCTACACCCTCTCGCGTCCCGTCGCGGTCCGCGTGGAGGTGTTCGACCTGCTGGGTCGCCGCGTCGCTACCCTGGTCGACGGGTTCCAGGCAACGGGCGAGCATCGCGCCACCTTCGACGCCGGCGACCTCCCGCCGGGGCTCTACCTGATGCGCTTCCGTGCGGGCGACGTCGTTCACGTCCAGCGCGTCGTGCACCTGCGCTGAAGCGAGGAAACGAAGAATCAGAGCGTCTTCTCCTCTCCGGCTCGTCGCCTCCTCGCTCGCGAAGAATCCTATCGTTCGCCTTCCGTCTCGGCTCCTCGCTGCAGGCGGTTCGGGCCGACGTTTTCTTCGATCAGCTTCAGGATGCGGCGATATTCGTCCGTCCAACTCGCCGGCTCTCTGAATCCGTGTCCTTCGACCGGGTAGACGGCCAGTTCCCAGTTTTCCTTCTCCAGCTCGATGAGGCGCTGCGTCAGGCGGATGATGTCCTGGAACTGCACGTTGAGATCCACGAGGCCGTGGGGCATCAGGAGCGGGTCCTCCAGCCCTTCGGCAAAGTTGATGGGGGACGAACGGGCAAAGGAGAGCGAATCGGTCGCCGGGGTGTTGAGGATGTTGGAGGTGTAGCCGTGGTTATAGTGCGCCCAGTCCGTCACGCTGCGTAGCGCCGCTCCGGCCCCGAAGTGTTCGGGCTCGGTAAAGAGCGCCATCAGCGTGATGAAGCCGCCGTACGACCCGCCGTAGATGGCGATGCGTTCCGGATCGATGCCGAAGGATTGACTGACGTAGCGCGAGGCATCGACGTAGTCCTGGAGGTCGCGCCCGCCCATGTAGCGATAGATGGCCGTGCGCCAGTCGCGCCCGTAGCCTGCCGAGGCGCGATAGTCCACGTTCATCACCACGTAGCCCAGGTCGGTGAGCAGGTTGTGGAACATGTATTCCCGGTAGTAGCCGCTCCACCATTTATGGACGTTTTGCAAGTAGCCCGCGCCGTGGACGAACAGCACTGCCGATCCGTTCGGCTGTTCGGGCATGAACAGATGTGCCGGCACCTGCACGCCGTCCGAGGCTTCGAATTGGATGGTTTCGGGGACGCGCCAGTCGTAGGCCAGCCATTCCTCGGTTGGCGAGTGGGTGATGCGTTCGGCCTCGCCCTGTGGTGCCTGGAGGAAGATTTCGGGGGGGCGGTTGGTGAACGAATAGTTGAGCGCCATGACGTCCTCATCCGGGCTGAGCGCCACCTGGTTGTTGCCCTCCATCGTCGTGAGTTGCGTACGCGTGCCTCCGTTGACGGGCATCTCGTAAAAGTGGCGGACGGATGTCGACACCTCGCTGCTGGTGAAGTACCATCGCTGCCCGTCTTTGGAGAGCCGGGGAGAAAACACCTCAAAATCGCCGCTGGTAAGTTGCGTCACCGTCCCTGTTTCGACGTCGACCGTGTAGAGGTGGCTGTAGCCGGTCTTCTCGCTCTGGAAGTAGAAGTGCCGGTTGTCGGGGAGCCAGCCCCGTGTGTTTCCGCCGAACCATCCGACGCCGGGCCCGGCAATCCATGCGTCGTCATGTTGCCGGTCGAGGAGGGTCAGGTCGCCGGTTTCGGGATGAAGGCGCATCAGCCAGCGATCTTTGTGGTCGTTGGCGCGCACGTCGAGCACGGCGTAGCTCCCGTCTCCGCTCCAGAAGGGCCCGACGGCAAAGAGGGTGCGCTTCGTTTTGCTCGAATCGACCTCCATGCCCTGCTCCCGCAGGTAGGCGGGCACGTCGTAGGCACCCGGCACCTGATGCAGGTTGATCCGGTAGGTGGTGTCGCGTTCCAGGTCCTGCACGTAGAGGTCGGATCCGGCCCCCGGTACGCCGACCTTCGGGCGCGCCGTCAACTCTGCGGCATAGCCTGACTCGGTGACGTAACTGATCGCCTTGGTTCGCTTGGACTGATCCGATGGTTCGGAAAGCACGAACGTCACGAAGCGCTCGGTCGGGTCGAGGTGGACTTGCTGGATGTTTTTGTTGCCGTAGTGATACGTAGGCAGCGGGTTCTCCGCCTGGCGGTCGCGGTCGCGGGCTTCTTCGCGCAGTTTGCCTTCTTCCTGTTGCTGACGGATGTAATCGAACAACTGGGTTTGCTGTGCTTCGAGGACGGCGTCCTGCCGGTCGGGAGGCGATTCCCGGCGGTCTCTTCCGGAGCGCAAGTCGGTAAGCTGCGTTACCGCGCCCGTGGCCAGGTCGAGGTGATAGACGTTGTTGCGTTTTTCAAAGAGAATGCCGGTGTCGTCGAGCGTGAAGCGTGGGTCGGACTCGCGGTCGCCGGTGTGCGTGAGGCGCGTGAGCGTTCCGGTTCCTCGTTCGTACAGGAAGAGATCGCCGTTGCGCTGATAAACCTTGCGGTCAACGTTCTGATCGTAGACGTGTTGGCCGTGGTGCCATCCGGTGAAGGTGGGGCCGGGATTCCGCCGCTCCATGGGCGATACTTGTACGGGCTCGCCGCCGGTACGCGGCACCTTATAGAGCGAGTCGCTGGGGAACTGGCCCTGGGGGTTCCACCGAAAGTACAGCGTTTGTCCGTCTTCGGACCAATACGGTTGTGAGGGCCACGACCCGATCCAGGTATCCGGGTCTTGCATGATCTTTTGCACCGTCAGCGGCGACTGTTGCGCAAGTGCCGGAGCGCCGATGAGGCCGGCCATCAATAGGAGAAGCGAGAACGCGCGTCGATTCATGACACCAGGGACTAGGTGAGAAGGAATGGGCGAGGATAGGTATCGGTAAAGATATTGCGTGTCGTGCTTGTTTTCAGGATAGATTTTCGGCCTGCTGGTGGTTATTTACGGTTCATAGAGGGTGGTTGTATGCAGGTCGAGGCTTGATTTCGTCCCGCAAACAGCCCATCTTTCGCCAATTGACGTATATTACCCCTACTTTACAGGCAGATCCACGTATCCCGGTAACCAAACTACCCGGTTGGAATGCAGGCATACGGCCTTTTCCCAAAGCCTCTCTTCCTGTTCTTCGTCGTGCTGTGTGTTCTTGGTGCCGTCCCGAGCGCGGCGCAGGAAACGGAGACCCGGCAAGAGGACGTGCTGCTCAGACTGGCGCACGGTGGCGTTTTTCTACCGGAAGGCACGGCGCTCGTGGTGCTGGCCGACACGGTGGCCCCGGCCCCGGACGCCATCATTCAGCCGCGTTTTCTGGCTCCGGGTACCTATCCTCTGAATGCAGCCTCGGTACTCCGGCAAGATACCCTCGGCGTCGGAGGGAGAACACGCGCGCGGTATGCGAAGACGCAATCGTCCGGCATGCGATACTTCGTCTATGCGCGTACGCAGCAGGGTACCGTGTATTGGAGCTATAGCGCTTTAAAAGATTCGGCCAAGTACGATACCGTAGCCAAGGGGGTGATGGCTGTGGCACCCATCGCAGGAGCTGCCGTAAGAGAGCAGGTGATTCAGACTTTTTTCGACGGCCCTCTCCGCTTTGCCGCCACGACGGCCCCTGCTGTCGAGACGACCGAGGCTGAAGTTGCCCCTTCCGTCTCTTTACCGACAGCGCCTCAGGAAGAAACACATTCCGAAACCATGATCCCTGTGAGCGAAGCGTCCGGAATTTTGTTTTCCACCGGTTTTTTCATCGTCGTGGTGGGCGTCGTGCTGGCGCTCATCGTGGGGCTTTTCTTGTTGATGCTCCACTTCCGCAGCAGGCTCGTCCAGGCCCTGGAAAACGTCGCGGGCGCGCCGGTCCCCTTTAATTCAGCGGATTGGCACCCCGACCGCCGCTCGGGTCTTGAAAAAAACCTGGCGACGATGGAAGGGGAACTGGCTGAAGTGAAGGACAAGCACGAACGCTTGCAAAAAACCTACAACGTACTGCTGGCTCGTCACAAAGCCCTTATCCGCGAAGTCCAGCGGCTTCAGCAGCATAACGGGCATCAGCAGAGTGACACCCCCACCTCTCGTCCTCTGGATCCGCCTAAAGTGGGTCCCTGACTTCTCGATGATTGATACCGGACCAGGAAACGATATATCAGCTTATCTACGAGCGACAGTGGGCCGCGCTGCTGGATGTCGTGCACCGGCAGCATGACAGCCTTGCCGGCGATGCACTTCTGACGCGTGCGGTCGAGACGTTCGTGACCACCTTTTTCGACCATCTGAGCGATGGGCCTCCGGGGGCTTTTGCCGGGGAACTGGAGAAGTGGTTTCTGCTGCACACGGGAGGATTCTATGCCTTGCCCGACGCCCGCTTTGAGCAGGTGGTCGAAGCCCTGGTCGCCCTGCATGCCGACCGGCCCGAGGTAGCCGTGGGCTACGCGCGTTTTTACCCGGAAAACGAACGATGCGCGGCCGTCCTGCACCGGCATGCACCGCCGGAGCCCGTCCCCCACACGCAAGAAGCTACCCTCGACCTGGCGGTTCGCCCGCCGTTGACCGATGTCGATGCCCGGATCAGCCTGTTCAAGTCACAGCAGGAGATCGATTTTTTTCTGGCGGTGCGCGAGGTCTATGCCACGTATTTCGTCTATCCGAACGTGGCCCTGAGTTGCCTCGTGGACTACGAGCGCATCAAGGAGCACCTCGCGCCGGAGGCCCGGCAGTATTTCTTTCGCGGCATCGTCGATTGCGTCGTCTTCGATCAGCACGGGGGCTATCGGCCCGTCTATTTTTTCGAACTCGACAGCACGCTGCACGACACCGAGGCCCGCCAGGCCAACGACCGGCACAAAGAACGCATCCTGGCGCTGGCCGGTCAGACGCTGCATCGCATCCGCAGGCGGGAGGCCACGGCAGGACGCGCCGCGTTTGTGGCGCTCCTCAAAGAGCTGGCGGAAACAACCAGGGAAGAGCCGGTAGGGGACGAAGCTGGAGGATAAGCTCAACCGACGTTGTCATCGCCTTGGATGGAGACCTAGCATCGAGGGGGGCCATGCGTCGTCTCCTCGGCGCTTCGTCTCTTCGTTTCCATGTTGTCCCCATTATGGCGCAACGTTTCGTATTTTGGTCGTATGATGGCGCAGCTATCTGCCTGATTATGCGGTTCCATGAACGTTTTTCTTCACCGGTTTGGCAATCAGCTTCGCCGCGTGCCGCTGGAGGCCGTCATCTGGACGGCGGGCCTGGCGGTGCTGGCATGCACCAACCCCGAAGCGGAGGGCCTGATTGAAGGGTGTCTGTCGAAGCTGTTTCTTGACACGCCCTGTCCGGGGTGCGGGCTCGGGCATGCCGTAGCCTACCTCTTCCGAGGGGACCTGGTACAGTCGTTTCAGGCGCACCCCCTCGGCCCGTTTGCCGTAGCCATTCTCGCCGGGCATGTGATTCGCCTGGTGTGGGAGGCCTTCGCTCGACCTCTGTCCCCCCTCGAACCCCTCTAACCTCAAAGATGTATGTCGAAAGTCATTCGTTATATGCCCGAATTGCAGGGCGAAGAACAGGTTAACGTGGCGCAATGGATGAAGGGCATGACCGAAGAACAGGCGCATCATTTTGCGCATGTCCACCGTCAGCGCCGCAAAGACGATATGGTTACCCTCATCATGGCCCTGGTGGGGTTCTTCGGCCTGGCCGGTATTCATCGTTTCTACCTGGGCCAGGTGGGCATGGGGTTGCTGTATCTCTTCACCGGTGGGTTTTGTGCCATCGGCACCATCATCGATCTCTTTAATCATAAAAACTTGACGGCCCGGTATAACATCGCGCAGGCCAACGAGGTGGCGCAGTTGATCAAGGGTGCTTTTCCCGAGACCAAGGAACTGGAAGCACCCTCGAAAAGCGATACGGAAGATGCAAAGGACTGAACGTGCCTGCCTCCCATGCCGGTCGGTCGTGCCCCGATGTTTCTTGACCGACGCCTTGCCGAACCGAAGCCGCGCTGATGGATACAATCCGGGTTCTCTCTACCACTTCTAGACGGTGAACGCCCCCATGCGCACGATGCTCATCGCGCTCGTCCTGGTCCTCGGCCTGGCCGGTGCCGCTCTCCTCGCCCCCTCCGATTCGGATCTCCCCCTCGATAAGATCAAGCTGCCCGACGGCTTCTCCATCGCGGTTTACGCCGACGAGGTGCCCAATGCGCGCCAGATGGCGCTGTCGCCCGGCGGTGTCCTTTTCGTCGGTTCGCGCCGGGCTGGGAAGGTCCACGCGGTCGTGGATCGTGACGGCGACTATACGGCCGATCAGGTCTACCTCATCGACCAGGACTTGATGATGCCCTCCGGCGTGGCCTTCCGCGACGGGGCGCTCTACGTCGCGGCGCTCAATCGCATCCTGCGCTACGACGACATCGAAACCCATCTCGACGATCCGCCGGAACCCGTCGTGGTCATAGACGATCTGCCTTCCGACCGCTGGCACGGCTGGAAGTTTATCGCTTTTGGGCCGGACGGCAAGCTGTACGTGCCGGTGGGGGCTCCCTGCAACGTGTGTGAACCCGGAGATCCCTACGCCTCCATTCTGCGCATGAACCCGGACGGCTCGGCGCGGGAGGTCTACGCGCGCGGCGTGCGCAATTCGGTCGGGTTCGACTGGCACCCGGAGACGGGCCACCTCTGGTTTACCGACAACGGGCGGGATAATATCAGCCCGGACCCCGCCGTTACCGACGATCTTCCCTCCTGCGAGCTCAACCATGCGCCCGAGCCGGGCATGCACTTCGGCTTTCCCTACATCCACCAGGGCGACACCCCGGATCCCGAGTTCGGCGCGGGCCGCAGCCCGGACGAGTTCACGCCTCCGGCGCAGAACCTCGGCCCGCACGTAGCGCCGCTCGGCATCGCGTTTTACACCGGCGCGATGTTTCCTTCGGACTACACGAACCAGGCCTTCGTGGCCGAACACGGCTCGTGGAACCGGAGACAGAAGATTGGCTACCGCGTCGTGCTCGTGCGCTTCGACGAGGACGGCCTGGCGGTGAGCCACGAGGTCTTCGCCGAGGGATGGCTGCAAGGCGAAGAAAACTGGGGCCGTCCCGTCGATATCGAGACCCTGCCCGACGGCTCTCTCCTCGTCTCCGACGACCAGGCCGGAGTGGTCTATCGGATTACGTACGA
>JBHHWM010000122.1:0-13473 GCA_046756545.1 Rhodothermales bacterium
ATTTCCTATTTTCCCAGTAACGCGCAAACTCATCATCTAGCCGACCACACTCATGGATGACCTGATCACTTCATTCAGCCTGGTTTTCACTTTGCTGGCCATCGTCGGCCTGATTATGTTGTTCTACTTCGTGCCGATCCGATTATGGGTCACGGCTATTTTCTCCGGTGTGCGACTCAAACTCTTCCGCGACCTCGTCGGGATGCGTCTCCGCCGTGTGCCGCCTTCTTCTATCGTGCGTCCGCTCATCACGGCGCACAAGGCCGGCATCGGGGTAGAGACGCCCAAGCTGGAGGCCCATTATCTGGCCGGAGGACATGTGCAACAGGTCGTCAATGCGCTCATCTCCGCCGACAAAGCAGACATCGATCTGAGCTTCGAGCGGGCCACGGCCATCGACCTGGCCGGGCGCGACGTATTCGAAGCCGTGCAGGTGTCGGTCAATCCCAAGGTGATCGAGACCCCGCCGATCTCGGCTATTGCCAAAGACGGCATTCAGCTCCGCGCCATTGCCCGCGTGACGGTGCGCGCCAACATCGAGCGGCTGGTGGGCGGTGCAGGCGAGGAGACCATCATAGCGCGTGTGGGCGAGGGCATCGTCTCTACCATCGGTTCGTCCGCGACGCACGCCGAAGTGCTCGAAAACCCGGATCGCATTTCCAAGACCGTGCTGTCTTCGGGCCTTGACTCAGGCACGGCATTCGAAATCCTCTCCATCGACATCGCCGATGTGGATGTGGGCGAGAACATCGGCGCGAAGCTGCAAACCGACCAGGCGGAAGCCGATCTGCAAGTGGCTCGTGCCAAGGCCGAGGAACGCCGGGCGGCTGCCGTAGCCCGCGAGCAGGAGATGCGTTCGCAGGTCGAAGAGCAACGGGCCAACCTCGTTGCCGCCGAAGCTCGGATTCCGGAAGCCATTGCCGAGGCGTTTCGTAACGGTCAGTTCGGCGTGATGGACTACTATAACCTGCGCAACATTCAGGCCGACACGCAGATGCGCAAGGCTATCGGTGGTGGAGAAGGGTCCGGTCCTTCAGAAGAAATCTAGGCCGGTCTAGTTTGGATGGCTGAATCAGACGCACCGCTGGCACGCGGGGTCCGTTTCATGGCGTTTGCCACCCTCGGCCTGGTCGGCACCACGCATGAACTGGCCCGGGCTGCCCTGGCAAGCCTCGACGGAGCCGATCCGGAGTTGGTGGCGGAGGAAACGCTCTGCCTGGTAGCTACGGCAACGGCGCGTGCCGCCGAAGTGGGGCTGCGTGCCGATCCGCTTCTGGCGCAAACGGTCGTCCCGGCGCTGCTCGACGTCCCCTACACCTACCACGATTACCTGGTCGGCGGGGCCATGCTCGTGCAGCAGGATCCCGCGCTACTCGATGCCGACGCCCGGGTCTATCAGCGTCTGCAGCGCAAGCAGGCCTTTTACACGGCGCATCTTCCGCCCAACCAGTTTCCCGGCGAACGGCTGCTGATCGACAAAATGGGGTTGTGGATGGGTCGCATCAGCCCGCCTCGTCTCCCTGAACCTCCGATGGAGCGTCTCCAAAAAATGGATGGCGTGCCCACGCTTCTCACTCACCTGAAGCTCGTGCTGGCCTTTGCCCGACGCGGAAGCACCGCCTCCGAAAGTACGTCATAGAATCCACCGACGGCGCGGATGTATTATTTCGCCGTTTTTCGGCTGAGACGGACGAGGTCGATGCGGTTGGGACCGGCCTGGACAATGGTGAAGCGGTAGTCGCCGAGATCGATTTCGTCCTGCGCGGCAGGAATGGCACCCAACTGTTCCAGCAGGTAGCCCGCCACCGTTTCGTAATCCCCCTCGGGTAGCTCCAGGTCGAAGCGCTCGTTCAATTCGTCGATTTCGACGCGCCCGCTGGCGAGGAACGTGTGGGCATCAATCTGGCGCAGTACGTCGTCGTCGGTGTCAAACTCGTCCTGGATGTCGCCGAAGAGTTCTTCGAGCAGATCCTCGCTGGTGACCAGGCCCGCGGTGCCGCCATACTCATCGATGACGATGGCGATGGAGGTGTCGGTAGCCTGGAACTCTTGCAGCAGGTCTTTTGATAGTTTTGATTCGGGTACAAACTTGGCCGGGCGCATCATGTCGGCGAGGGAGGCCGGGGCTGCGAACAGATCGTACGCGAAGGCCACCCCGACGATGTTGTCGATATTTTCGCGGAAGACAGGCAGCTTCGAGTAGCCCGTCTCGATGCACTTTTCCCGAAAGGCTTCGAGCGAGGTGTTTTCGTCGACGGCGGTGATGTCCGTACGCGGGGTCATCGATTCTTTCACCCGCATGGTGTCGAGCGCGAAGACATTGCTCAGGATCTCGGTCTCTTCTTCATCGAGGTCCAGTTCGCCGCTCTCCAGGCTTTCTTCGATGATCAACTCGAAATCTCGGCGCAGGAACTGCGAAATGGTGGCTTCGTCGGTCCGGAAAAGCCGGATCAGCAGCGCAGCCGTCCATCCGGCTACCTTGATCATGGGCAGCAGCAGGAGGTAGGTGAGCCGTAGCGGGTAGGCCAGCGCAAAAACGACCCGGTCGGCCATCTCGCGCATGATCGTCTTGGGCAGGATTTCCCCGATGAGGAGCACGATGAACGCGGCAATGACCGTTTGCATCGAGAGTACGGCGACGTCAAGCCCCGGCTCGCTCATGCCGAAGGTGTGCTCGAAAAAAGAGGCCAGCGGATCGTCCAGATAGAACGCCATCAGCGTCGAGTAGATCACCAGGGCCGCGTTGTTGCCCACCAGCGTCGTGGTCAAAAAGGTGGAGGGCGTCTTCAGGAAGGTGTGCACGATGCGACCTGCACGCCCCCCCCGCCGGGCGAACACCTCTACCCGCAGCCTGTTGGCCGCTACAAACGCGATCTCCGACCCGGAGAAAAACGCGCTGAGGAGCAACATCAAGAGGATGACCAGAGCCATCGGAATGGCGTGAGACTGGACGATGGATGTACGGTTGGCGTCTGCAACGAACGCGGTGGTTTACTGGCCCTTGAAGGTCGCTTTTCGGCGTTCGAGGAAGGCAGCGACGCCCTCTTTGAAATCTTCGGAGGCGCAGACCTGGCCGAACAGCGCGGCTTCGTGACGCAAGCCCTCGTGCTGGGGCAGGTCGCTCGCACGGAGCGCCTCCAACGCCATGCTGACGGCGAGCGGCGCTTTGGACGCGATCGTGGCTACCATCTCCCTGGCTGTTTCGAGCAAGTCGGCGAGCGGGACGACATGGTTGACGAGGCCGATCTCGTAGGCGCGCTGCGCGCTGATGCGGGCTCCGGTCAGAATCAGCTCGGTGGCTATCCCGCGTCCGACCAGGCGGGGCAGGCGCTGGGTGCCTCCGTAGCCGGGGAGGATGCCCAGGTTGACCTCCGGCTGTCCGAAGCTGGCATTGTCCGAGGCGATGCGAAGATGGCAGGCCATGGCCAACTCGCAGCCGCCGCCCAGGGCGAAGCCGTTGACGGCCGCCACGACCGGCTTGGGCATGTCCTCGATGCGGGTAAACACGGCCTGGCCGCGTAGCGCAAACCGGTGTCCTTGCAAGGCGTCGAGGTCGGGAAACTGCTGGATGTCGGCACCGGCGACGAAGCTCTTTTCGCCTGCGCCGGTGAGGATAACGCCTTTCACCGCGCGGTCCGACCGGGCCTGGCGGAAACACTGGTCCAGCTCGGCAATTACGGTGGTATTGAGGGCGTTGAGCTTGTCGGGACGGTTGATGGTAATGACGGCGATCTCGCCCTCTATCTCATAAAGCAGGGTTTCCAGGTCCATAGGGGATATTCGATTGCAGCTATTGGGTGATGACAGGCATCGTGTGTATACTCCTTTCAAACCCGGACGCGCGGCCCACAGCATGGAGCGACGGACGCCCGTAGCTCTACATTTCAGTATTCCGGAGGCGTTGTTGCTGTTGCGCTTCTTGTTGTTCCGGTGATTCTTCGTAGGTGTCCATCTCGCCGAGTAAATCGGCGGCGCTGGCAAAGACTTCTTCGAGTTCCTCGACCGAGGCTTCGGTCTCTTCGACTTCGCTCAGCAACATATCGAGTTGGAAGGTGATTTCTTCGGGGTTGCGTAGCGTCAGCGATTGTTCGTGGATATACTTGATGACGTCTTCAATCGTCTCGAGTTGGGCTTCGATGATTTCGAGATTCTCGTGGCTGCGCTTGAATCGTTCGAGGCGCTGCTCCAGGATTTTCATACGTCGCGCCTTGATAGCGCGTACCCGAGGCGTATCATCCGCCATGTCTTCGCGCAGGTCTGCAATAGAACGGACCACTTCGTTCTCTTCCGTGCGCTGCCCGTACTGCTCATAGCGTTCTTTTTGATAGAGCAGGTTGAGGTAGGAGTCGAGCAGGCCGTCTATTTTAGTGATGTGGCTTTCGAGCAGACCCTGTGAAGCATAGCTCAACTTGCGATAGTTGAGTTCGATCTTTTTTTCGATGTCCTTGAGCTTGTAGTAGCGTTTCTGATTAGGCCGGTTGAGCAAGCGCCATATCTCTTTTTTCGAAGGGGGTTTGGCGTATTCGGCTGCAGCTTTCGCACGCACGGCGCGGCGGAAGCGGGCCTGTCGCGGCACCGTGCCCAAAAACAGCAACTCAAGCGCGGCGGTGAATAACAGCACCGTGTTAAAGAGAAAATCCGGCCCGATAAGACTGGTGCCGAAAGCTGCCACCATTGCCGCGATGAGGAACGTGAGGTTCCACGGGTTCAGAAAGGCTTCTTTGGTATAGTTGATGTTGGCCTCGTCCATGCGGCTCTGAATGGCTGGTTCGAACTGCGCAACAACCGGGGTGGCGCGGTTGTTGTCTGGGGTAATGAAATTTTTTGGAGGGCTTGTTATTTCTTCATACGACCGATGGTTTTTTCAGGCCGATCAGCCGGTGGAGGCGTGTCGGGTTTCTCCGGAGAGGCCGGGTCCGTCCGACGATCCGATGGGGGCGGCGTTTCGGCGACGGACGAGGCCGGATTTCCCATCTGTATTTTCATCTGCCGGATCAGGGTCTTGGCCCGCTCTTTAAGCAGTTCCTCGTCGAGTTCTTCCGGCGACCGGATCGGAGCGACCGGAAGAGAGGCCTGCTGATCCGCCGGTTTGCTCTCGTCTTCGAGGGCGGCGTTTTCGAGGGCGATTTCCAGGCGCGCTTCCTGCCGGGCCGTCTCGATTGTGAGCTTGTCGAGCATCTCCTGGTGCGTGTCGAATGCGTCTTCCGACCCGCTCACCATGTTTTCCAACGCCTGGTTGACGGACTTCCGCCGCTGGAGCAGGTGCGCCGTCTGCTTCAATTTCTTGAGCGCGCGCAGATGCTCTTTCTCGGCCTCTTTGATCCGTTGATATTCTTCCGGCGTCATGACTCCGCTCATGTTGGATTGTACGTTTTGGATGCTGGACTACGACGATAGCGGTTCGTGCTCATCCAACATCCACACGAGGCGCAGCCGACTGACGTAGTACAACCCCCAATCTAGAATCCGCTTATTCGGTTTGTGTGCGTTGCTTGCCGATGGTTTTGGCTCCCTGTTCGAGTTCCTGTTCGGGGAGTTCGAGCCGGGCTTCTTCTTCGGGAGCCGCTTCGTCCATGCCCATCTCCAGCTTAAACTGCTTGACGAGTTCGGCGGCGCGAATGGCTTCGGCGTCTTCTTCGATCCGGATGGCGTCCTGATCGACGGAATCGAGCGCGAGTTCCATACGAGCCTCGTTGCGGGCCGTCTCTTCCTGGATGCGCGAAATCATCTCGTCGTGCGTTTGATCGAGACCGGAGACTTCGAATTGCTCCAGGGCGTCGGCCACTTTGGATTGCCACTTGGCCCGCTCGTGTGCCCGGAGCGCATCTTTGGCTTCCTGGATCTTGCGCTCTTTCTCGCGCATGAACGCCTTCTTGACCTGGAGCGCCTTGTCATAGGCCGCCGAGGCGTATTTGAGTTGCTCCCGTGTGCGGTCGAGCTGGCTGCGGGCTTTTTCGAGCCGGACGGCGTATTGCTGGGCAATGTCGTCGCGACCGGCCTGGATACCGGCCTTGATCTTGGAGGTCAGGGCTTTGACCTCATCTTCATTGCGCCGCACCTCTTTCTGAAGCAGCATCACGTTGGCTTTCACCGTCGCGATGTTTTCGTTCATCTTCGGGACCTGATCGTTCAGTTCCCGAATATTTTGCTCCAGGATGAGGCGAGGGTTTTCCATCGCCGAGATGGCGCCCCCGAAGATGGAGCGGAAAAAGCGTTTAAGGCGTGACCAAAGAGACATGGTAGAGGGCAGGGGTTAGGTTAAAAAGCCATGTTGTACGGTTCTACCGTGCAATATAGTAATCTTACGGCTGTAACGAACACTGGTGCCGGAAAGATGCATGGATTTGGGAAATGGTTATTGGGACACGAGGGCGTAGCCCGACTGACGTAGTAAATGGTTATCGGGAGTATGTAGTATCGGGAGGCGAAGACGTCCACTATTTCCCCTTTTCTATTCCCTATGTTTCCATAACCATCCGTCGCGGGTATAGCGATCCAATAACATACGCTTGGGAGCCGGTTGGGTGTCCGAGAAGGCATAGGCAGCCTGTACCGTTTTCGAAAAGTATGCCGTCTCGCCTGTTTTTTTTGTGTAAAGCCGGGCCAGGAGGTCGCCGGGAGTAACCGCGTCGCCGGGTTTTTTGTGAAGCACGATGCCGGCAGTCGGGTCCACCGCATCTTCCTTGACGCGGCGGCCCGCCCCCATGACGACGGCGATCTGGCCCAGCGCGAGCGCGTCCAGATCGGCCACGTAGCCGTGTGCGTCGTCGGGGACATAGACCTCGGCGGCGGAGGCAAAACCGGCGCGAGACGATGGATCGTGCAGCACCGAGGGGTCGCCGTGCTGGGCCTCGACCAACTCCACCAGTTTGTCGAACGCCTTGCCGGAGGCGATGGCCTCTCGGGCCTGGGTGCATCCGGCCTCGGGGGTTTCGGCCACGCCGCCCAGGTGCAACATCTCGCCGGCCAGCGCCAGCGTCACGTCCATCAGGTCGGGGACGTCGGCTCCCTGGAGGCAACGGATGCTTTCCTCGACCTCGGGCCAGTTGCCGAGGGCGTGCCCGAGCGGGGCATCCATGTTGGTCATCCAGGCCACGGTCGGTTTACCGAAGCGTTCGCCGATGCCGACGAGCGTTTCGGCCAGGCGGCGGGCATCAGCCTCGTTTTTCATGAAAGCACCGCGGCCCCGTTTCACGTCCAGCACCAGCGCGTCGATGCCTTCGGCCAGCTTCTTGCTCATGATCGAAGCCGCGATAAACGGAATGAATTCGACCGTGCCGGTGACGTCGCGGAGGGCGTAGAGCTTGCGGTCGGCAGGGGCGATCTCGTCGGTCTGGCCGATCATCACCAGCCCGATACGGTCGAGCTGGGCCTGGTAGGCCGCCGTCGAGAGATCTGTGCGGAAGCCGGGGATGGATTCGAGCTTGTCGAGGGTGCCGCCGGTGTGGCCGAGGCCGCGCCCCGAGATCATCGGTACCGGCACGCCGCACGCCGCGACGACGGGAGCCAGGATGAGCGATACCTTGTCGCCGACGCCCCCCGTCGAGTGTTTGTCCACCTTGATGCCGGGCGTGGCCGAGAGGTCGAGCACGGTGCCGGAATAGAGCATGGCGTCGGTCAGGGCGGCTGTTTCTGCCTCGTCCATGCCGCGCAGGAAGGCCGCCATCAGGAACGCGCTCATCTGGTAGTCGGGCACGTCGCCGCGCGTATAGGCATCGATGAGGGCTTTGACGGCGTCGGGCGTGAGCGTTTCACCGTCGCGTTTGGCTCTGATCAGGGCTACAGGGTTGAGCATAAAACGAAGGGCCGATCCGGAAAAATGGGGAATAAAGGATAGCGGATAGCGGCGAGTATTGCCAGCCGGATACCGGGGCTTTTTCCAAAGAGAAAGGTGGCCTACGGATACAGGCCACCCTGGATGCAGGCTCCTCCGATAGAAGGTCTTCTTCATACGGGACCAGGAAGCCCCTCATTTCAGCACCATAAACGACCTGGAGAGCGTCGTCCTGCTCGTTTCGAGTCGATACCAATAGACTCCGGGTTTCAGCGCATGGGCCTCGAAGCGGAGGCGATGTTCGCCGGCCTGCCGGTACCCGTCCGTCAGCGTGGCGACTTCTCGGCCCAGCACGTCGTACACACGCGCCGTGACGTGATCAGGCGTAGCGAGGACGTAGCGGATCGTGGTTTCGCCGCGAAACGGGTTGGGATAGTTGGGGAGCAGCGCAAGGGCGGGACGTTTTTCGCCGGCTTCGAGGGCCGTTGGGATGTTTTCCTGGAGCGGGTCCGCCCAGCGCGGGAAGAAGTCGTTGCCACCGCTGGTGATCTGTACGACGTTGTTGCCTTCCAGGTCGGAGGTGAAAATGTTGCCGTCCGACATGAACGTGAAGTGTGTGCCCGAAGGGCCGATCCATGGCTCGAAGGCGTCGTAGGAATGATAGGAAATGCTCCGTGTCGAGAAGTCGAACGTGGCGAACTGCCCGGTAAGGTTGCTCCAGAAGAAGAGTTGTTGGCCGTCGGGCGAGAGGCTGGGGTCCTCGCCGCACACCGCGTTGTTGGCGTTGTCGAGCAACGGACCGGCCTCGCCACCGGAGGTAGGCACCTGCCAGAGCTGATAGCAGGCTTCTTGCTCGGCGACGAAATACACCGTCCGGCCGTCGGCAGAGAACACCGGATCTTCGTCCTGGCTCCCCGTGTCGGCCAGGAAACGCGGGTTGGAGCCGTCGGCGTTCATCACGAAGATGTCGAACCGCCACACGGCGTGGATGTCGTCGGAGGCATTTCGCGTCGAGGCGAAAGCGATCATCGTGCCGTCGGGCGACCAGGCCGGAGTCCAGTTGTGATGGGCGTCCTGCGTCAGACGGCGGAGGTTGCTGCCGTCGGTGTTGATCAGCCAGAGATCGAGGAAGGCCGGCGTGCCGGCATTGAGACGGTTCGAGGCAAACACGATCTGCGATTTGTCCGGTCCCCACGAAGGCATCAGGCTGCCGGCGTTTTCTTCCGGGGTGACGCGGGTGAGCGTGTTCTGCGGATCGGACGGGTCGATCATCCACACCGACGAGCCCGACGAGACCGTTACCTGGTTGATGACCTCGTTCAAGGACAGGCCCCGGTTGAAGACGATAAAGTTGTCGTAGGGACCGGATACGGCCTGCGTTTCCTGATCGGTTGATGTATGATGCCCCGTATGGACGGACAATGCCGGCAGGAAGAGCAGTGCGCTGAGAAGGGCAGCGTATTTCATGAGAATCACCCTGTTTGATAAGCTTGAAGGGAGGGGGATGCGTTTGATGCCGCCGGGACGGCCTCATCGGATGACGACGAGCGGTCGGGTAAGGATGGCGTTATTCGTTTCGAGCCGGTACCAGTACAGACCGCTTCCCAATGTCCCCGGCTCGAAACGCAGGCGGTGATCACCGGCAGGCTGGTGCTTCGCCAGGAGGGTCTCGACCTCGCGACCGAGCAGGTCATAGACGCGTATCGCGACGAAGCCGGGGGCAGGGAGCACATAGCGGATCGTGGTCTCCGTGCGGAACGGGTTTGGGTAGTGCTCTAACAGGGGGACGGCGGGGTGTTCGGGGACGTCCTCGCGGGCAACGCTGAGGGTGCCGGGCGAACTCACCGCGCTCATGGGGCTCACGTTGCCGTGGATATCCCAGGTCTTCATTGCGAATCGGTAGCCGGCCGGATCGCCGGGCAGGGTCAAACGCACCTCCTGCACGCTGCCGGTGGGGAGCGGCTCGCCCTCGACGTGTTCCATCTGCCAGTAGGCCGTCCCGTTGGCACCGTCGAGCGGGTGCAGATCGACGATGGGTCCGGCGTTGTCCGTGTACTTGATCTGAAGCCGGGCGGCGTCGGCTACGTTTTGCCACTGAAGCCGCACCTGCCCGTTCACCACCGAGGTTCGGATCTGCTCAATGGGAGCGGGGGGGGTATGATCCGGTTTTTGCCGGTCAAGGGCAAAAGCCGCCGTCGAGGCATACCCCACGCCGCCGCCGTCCCAGTACACCTCGATGGTTTGATCCAGGATGGGCAGCACCGCCTCATCGCCGAAGAACGCGTAATAAATGGCGATGCCGGGAAAATCCTGCGCGCCCCAGAACCATTCGCCGGGTGAAGGAGCTTGCGATGGGCGATAGCAGTAGGCGGGCGGCGTGTTCCCGCCGAGCCCGTTGTAAATCTGCGTCAACCAGCGTCCGGCGGCGTAGATGTGGTCCATGGCCTGCTCGTAGCCGCCCAGGACATAGAGGTCGTAGAGGGCCTGAACCCAGTTGCTGAGGAAGATGGGCTTGATGGCGTTGTCCGTCCATCCGCAGTCGTTTTCGTAGCGTTCGAAGGGGACGAGAAAACCCACGTGGAGGAAGGGGTCCCGGTTATCGACGTAGTCCGGAACCGTGATATCGCCGTTTTGGAGGTAGGTCCAGTAGAAATCGAGGAAGGCCTGGTCGTTCGGGTTGCGGGTGATGCTGTAGTTCCGCGCCAGTATCGAGAGGTAGAAACTGGAAGGACGCAGGTCGATGCGTGTGGTCTCGTCGGTCAGGAAGATGTACTTGCTGGATTTGGTAAGATGGTCGAAGGCCTCGGCGGCGCGGCGCTTGCCTGTCAGGTAATAGTACTCGGTGATCGGATAGTGCCCACGATGGTTGGAATCCCACATGCGCCCTTCGACCGGGTCGGTCCAGTCCGTCGTGCCGAAAAGGGCCGCCACGGCGTCGTAGCCGGTACCGTCGAGCGTGATGGTGACGTCGTCCATGATGATGCCCCGGCTTTCCATGGCCCCGATAGCCAGTTCCTCGGCGGCGAGGAAGCGGTCGGCGTCGGGGTAGGCGAGGAAGCGGTCGAAGGCGCTGGTCATCTGGTCGCTGAGGCCGTGCCCGTTTCCGGCGGTTTGCATCGTGTTCTCGCCGTACGTGCGGTAGCCTGGCGAGACGGGCGCGAAAGCAAAGCCGTCCTCCCAGCCTCCGCTGATGAAAGGAAAGCGCGCGCGCACATCGCCGGCGAACATGCCGTCCCAGGCGTAGGTCTGCTGGATCTCGGCGAGAGGCGGGAGGGCGAAGGCGGGAAATTCGTAGTAGTCCGCCCAATCCTGGAACGTAGCGTCGCTCCATGCTTCGGGGTGAACGTCGAGGTGCAGGTCGACGCCGTGGGCCGTCATGCCGCGTATCTGGCCCGTCGTGAGCGTCAGGTTGAGGTTGCCGTTCTGGTCCAGCGTGATAGCACGGGGATACATCTGCCAGAAGCGGTTGATGAGGACGGCCACGGCCCCGTTGGATCCGGCCAGTTCAGCCGCTCCTCGCTTTTGCTCGGTAGCGTCGTTGGAGGCGATCGCCGTGCCGTTGGCAACCTGCGTGCCGTAGACCTTCGTAGAGACGTTGCCGCCGAGGTTGAGCCGCAGGTGCAGCGTGCCGTCTTCGCTCTGCGCGCCGGTGTTTTTGCCGTTGCGAATCGTGTATTCCAGCGTGATCCGGCCCGAGTGGCGGTACGCCGTGATCCAGAGGTAGACGCCTACCTCGCCCGCACTGTAGTTTTCTTTGAAAAAGAAACGTTTGGACACCGGACCGTCTTCGACGAGCGTGATGGTGCCGTTGAGGATGCCGGGGCCGTCGGAGGCACCGGACGTGATGAGGGTGCGGTCGTAGGTGCCGTCGGCGTTCGAACTGAGCTGGAGGGTATCGAACAGGTTGAAGCCGTTTTCCTGCATCGTGAAGCGGATTACACCCGTGGCGACGGTCCAGGTGCCCCCTTGCTTCTGGGCCGTAAAGAGCCCGGCTTCCGAAGGGTTGGGTGTGCCCGGCTGAATCGCATAGCCGTCGGTGCCGTCGAGCCGAAACGCGACCTTGGCCCACCGGATACTGCCGTCGGCCCAGTAGGCGAGAGGATGAAAGTCTGCCACGACGGGCTGACCGTGGCGACGGAGGCTGATGTGTCCGGCGTCGAAGGCCTTTCCCTGGGGGATCGGTACGCCGTGCTCCACCCATTTCTCGGAATAGCCGGTTCCTTCGTACTCGGTGACGACGAGGGGCAGGTCCTGGGCAACCAGGGGACGGCAGAAGAGCAGGGCGAAGGCAGAGAGGAGAAGGGAAGCACGCATGATTCATCTCGCGGTTGAACGTGTTGGGTCGGGCGCTGCGAGGTATCCGTTCTGGGGCGATACCTCGTAGCGATTACCTGATCAACATCATCACATGGGTTCGGGTCATGGATCCGGTCTCGATCCGGTAGAGATAGGCACCCGTGGGCAGGTGCCCCGCCTCGAACGTTACTTCGTAGCGGCCTGCTGCCTGCAACTCGTCCACCAGGATTTTCACCACGCGCCCCAGCATGTCGTAGACCGCCAGCCGTACCGGGCCGGTTTGGGATAGCTCGTATCGGATCCGTGTGGACGGATTGAAGGGATTCGGATAGTTTTGCTCCAGGCGGAACCGGCGCGGCAGGTCGGCGGGTTCGTCCTCGACCGCCGTGGGAGTCGGCGTTTTCGGCATACCGTACCAGAAGCCGAAACCGGCATGGCGAGAGGCGTTGGCCGCCGGCCCGATGACAGGCTGGCCGATGGTGGCGCGGAGCGTGACGGTGCCTCCGACGGCGACGGCCCCGTCGCTGACGACGAGAGCGTGCAGGCGAACCTGGGCCTGCGCAACGTCGAGGACCAACAGGGCCGCGAGGAGGAAGACCGGAAGAATAAGGGCTGGGCGATTCATGGGATGTGCGGATTCAGGGTTGAGGGAAGGGGCCGGGTGTTTATCGATCGTTACGAGGGAGATTCTGGAGACGATTCTGCTGAGCTGCTGGCCGCAACCGTTCCTCCTGCATGGCCGGCATACCCTCCGGGTCGCGCGCCCACTCCACGCTGCGCTGGACGGGCTGCCCGAAGAGCCACGGATGCAGGTAATACCCGCGCTCGCGGGCGGGCTTGTCCTCCTCCACCACGATGCGATGCTCCTGCGCCCAGGCATCCTGCCGGATCCCCGTCACCTGCCACGACACCTTCACGCCCGGCTTGTCGGTCTGGATAACGAAGCGATGGTTATTGACTTCCCCGGCCACGATGGCCTGCGCAAACTGGCCGATGACGGTAAGCTGGTAGCGATAGTCCCGGTTGAGCACTTCGAAGTAGGGCGGCAACTCGACGGTGGCAAGGCCGTCGGCGTCGGTGGTGACGTTGCCGTTGTAGACGTTCATCATGTCGGGGCTTTCGACGAAGCTGTGGGCGAGGTACTTGTTCTCGGGGTCGAGGGGATGATCGATCTTGAAGGCCCCGCCGCCTTTCGAGAGGGTGCCGGTGACGTGGACGTCGCCTTTGAAATAGCCGGCCCAGGGTCCGGCCGCTTCTTCGCCGTAGACGCCGTAGTTGCTGTGGCCGAGGTATCCGAAGTTGCCGTTGTTGTGCTGGCCCAGGGCTCCGGCACCGCCTCCGAGATAGCCCTGGTTGCCGTTGTTGTGCTCGCCGTAGACCCCACGACCGCTGCCGCCGAGGTA
>JBHHWM010000123.1:0-13168 GCA_046756545.1 Rhodothermales bacterium
TTGCACGCGAGAAGGAAATAGACCGCGATACGCTACAGCTTATCGTGGAAGATGTGATTCGTGCCATGATTCGGAAACGGTACGGATCGGACGAGGCGTTTGAGATCATTCTTAATCCTGATCACGGAGATATCCAGATTCTGCACATTCGTGAAGTCGTCGAAAATTACGACCTTGAAGATCCAGTCACTCAGATTGAACTCGACGGGGCGGTTTTGATTGATGAGGACTTCGAAGTGGGCGACGAGGTGGCCAGTGAAGTGACCGTCACTGATTTTGGTCGCCGCGCCGTCTTGACCGCTCGTCAGACCTTCCGCCAGCGTATTCGTGACATCGAGAAAGAAAACATCTATCTCGAATATTCAGATCTGGTCGGAGAAATCGTCGTGGGCGAAATCTACCAGGTACGACGGCGCGAGGCCCTGGTGATCCACAACCGGGTGGAGTTGGTGTTGCCGCGTGAGGAGCAGATCTACAAAGATCGCTACCGGAAAGGCGATATGCTCCGTGCCATAGTGAAAGAAGTGCGTCGCGATGCTGGGAGTAACCCACAAGTCATTATCAGCCGATCCGACGAGATGCTGATGGAGCGTCTGTTCGAACTGGAGGTCCCTGAAATCGATGAGGGGATCGTCGAGACCAAGTTAATCGTACGCGAGCCGGGTGACAGGGCCAAGGTGGCCGTCGTCAGCCATGATGAACGGATTGACCCGGTAGGTGCTTGTGTGGGGCTCAAAGGCAACCGCATTCACGCCGTCGTGCGCGAACTGAGCAACGAAAATATCGATGTACTTCCGTGGTCGGAAGACCCGCACCAGTTGATAAAAAGCGCGCTCTCGCCTGCTAACCCGATCTCAGTCACGCTAAACGAAGATCTGGATCCGCCACGGGCGAAAGTCGTAGTGAGAGCGGATGAGGTAAGCCAGGCCATCGGGCGAGGAGGGATCAACATTCGCCTTGCGTCTCGGCTTACCGGCTACGAAATCGATGTATATCGCGAAATACCAGCCGATGAGGAAGACATCGATATCGGTGAATTTGCGGACGAATTCAGCGAAGAAACGCTCCAGAAGCTTCGCGACATCGGGTGTGATTCGGCCAAAGCAGTTCTCGAACTGTCGATTGATGAGTTGGTGCGGCGTTCCGGGTTGACCCTTGAGACAGCCCAGAAAGTTGTTGCCGCCATCAAGTCGGAATTCGAAGACGAAGAAGGGGAGGAGTTTGAGAGCTAGCTGACAACCCTATCCTGGATAGGGTTCTCGTAGCGCATCAGTAAAGCGCATGTTTAATCGGTAACGGCTTACATGGCAACACAAGAAAAGAAAAAGTTTAAAAAAGTCCGGCTATTTAAAGTAGCCCGGGAGCTGAACGTGACCTTCGACACTATCGTCGATCATCTCGAAGAGAAGGGATACGTCGATGCGCTTTCGGGTAGCGGGCTCAATGCAGCCATTACCGACGAAGAAGCCTATCTGGATTTGCTGGAGGCGTATGCAGAAGACAAGCAAACAGCTAGCCGCGTAAAAGAGCTTCGAGCAGCACGCAGGGCTGAACTCGCTCACGCCTACGGCGAAGAATCGCCAGAGGTCGTCGAAGAAGAGGTCGTTCCCGAAGACGAGCCGGAGGAGAAAGTTGAGCCGGAGGAGAAAGTTGAGCCGACGGCTGAAGAAACGATTGAAGAAGAACACGTAGAGACCGAGGTCCTCGCTGTAGCAGCCGATGAGGCAGTAGAGCCTGTCGCAGAGCAAGAGGTGGCCGAGCCGGTCGTCGAAGCCGACGTAGCCGAAGAAGTTGATGTGGAAGCGTCTGAAGTAGTAGTCGAGCCGGTCGTTGATGCCGAAGCCGACATAGCCGAAGATGCCGCCGTACCCGTGGTTGAAGAGGCTGTAACGGAAGAGACACCTCTGGAAGAAAGTCCTGTTGCAGAGGTCGATGCAGAGAGTACCGCAGAGGAAGAGAAGACCGATTCAGAACGTGCCACACCTGCCGAGCCGGTCGAAGAACAAGTTCTCGACGAAGATGAAGTGGAAGACCCCTCGGTACTGACGGCCAATCGGTATCAGTTGCAGGGTACTAAAGTGCTCGGAAAGCTCGATCTGTCTTCCATCGAAGAGAAGAAACCACCGAAATCAAAGCGGAAACGGAGACGCAAACGGAAATCGGTGGCAGCGCCTCAAGATAAGGCCGTTGAAGTAAAGGCGAAGAAAACTGAAAAGAAAAAGGTAGATGCGAAGCCGGCGACGCGTAAGAAGAAAAAGCGCAAGCCCAAGGTTGATATTGAAGACGTAGAACAGACCCTGCAAGAAACCCTGCGCGAACTGGAACAGGGGGCTGCACGTGTGCGCCAGCGACGGCGGCGTAGCCGTCGCCAGCAGCATGCCGACGAGCGCGAACGCGAACGCCTCGAAAGAGAAGAAAAAGAGAGCGTACTGCGTGTTACCGAGTTCGTCTCGACGGGAGAACTGGCTGACCTCATGAGTGTGTCGGTTAACGAAATCATCAGCCTGCTTTTCGGCGGAGGCATGATGGTTTCCATCAACCAGCGGCTCGACGCCGACACCATCCAGTTCGTGGCTGATGAATTCGGCTACGAGGTTGAGTTCATCACGGAGTTTGGCACGGACGACATCGTGATCGAAGACGACGATCCGGAAGACCTCGTCCCGCGTGCCCCTGTTGTAACTGTCATGGGGCATGTAGATCACGGCAAGACGTCCCTTCTCGACTTTATTCGCAACACCAATGTGGTTGCCGGCGAATCCGGTGGCATCACACAGCACATAGGGGCCTACCAGGTCGAACTGGTGAATAGTCGCGAAGTGACCTTTCTCGATACACCGGGCCACGAAGCCTTTACGGCTATGCGTGCTCGGGGAGCCAAAGTAACCGACGTAGTGATCCTGGTCGTTGCCGCCAACGATGCGGTGATGCCGCAGACGATTGAGGCTATCAACCATGCGCGGGCGGCGGAAGTCCCCCTCATCGTCGCGATCAACAAAATCGATCTACCGGAGGCCAACTCCCAGCGTGTGCTGCAGCAACTGGCCGAGCAGAACGTGCTCGTCGAGCAGTGGGGAGGCAAAGTGCAGTATGCCGAAGTATCGGCGAAAACGGGCGAAGGGATCGAAGACCTGCTAGACAAGGTGTTGTTGGAAGCCGACTTAATGGAACTCACCGGCAACCCGAATCGAGAAGCCCATGGTATTGTCATCGAGAGCCGGCTCGACAAAGGGAGGGGCAACGTAGCTACCATCCTTGTCCAAAACGGCACCCTTAGTGTAGGCGATCCTTTCGTAGCCGGCATACATAGCGGGCGTGTTCGGGCCATGTTCGACGAGCGTGATCGTCGCATCGAAAAAGTGGGGCCGTCAGAACCGGCGCTCGTGCTCGGGCTCAATGCGACTCCTAACGTCGGAGATCAGTTTGTAGCTTTTGAAGAGGAGAGCGAAGCCCGCGACATTGCGCAGCGTCGCCAGCAGATTTTCCGAGAGCAGAAGCTGCGTCAACGCAAACACGTCCGGCTCGAAGATATCGGGCGGCGTATGGCATTGGGCGACTTCAGCGAACTGAACCTGATTATCAAAGCCGATGTGGGCGGATCAGTCGAGGCGCTCAGCGATTCGCTGCTCAAGTTGTCGAACGAGGAGGTCGCCGTGAATATTATTCATAGCGGAGCCGGGGCGATCAGTGAGAGCGATGTCATGCTGGCTTCGGCCTCAGATGCCGTTATCATCGGCTTCCAGGTACGCCCAACGGCAGGTGCACGCAACGCTGCCGAACGCGAGGAAATCGACATCCATACGTATTCGATCATTTACAACGCCATCGAAGACGTGCACGACGCCCTGGAAGGCATGCTCACCCCCGAAGAATCCGAGAAGATTATCGGAGTGGTGGAGGTACGCGAACTCTTTAAAGTACCCAAGGTAGGCACCATCGCCGGTTCGTACGTCACCGAAGGACGCGTCCGCCGCAACGACCGAGTCCACATCGTGCGGGAAGGGGTCGTGATTTATGAAGGGAAGATCTCATCGCTTAGGCGTTTTAAAGAAGACGTACGAGAGGTGCAGAATAATTTCGAGTGTGGAGTGGGCATCGAAAATTACAACGACCTCAAAGTAGGCGACTTGATCGAGTCGTACGAAATCGTTGAAACGAAGCGCAAGCTGGAAGCCTAAACCTGGCACTCGAACCCCAGTGACCAGTAGTCACCGCTCAAACGAAGAGGTGGACGGCTGGTCACTACTTGTTTCAAGCCGACTGCAGGGCATTCATTATGAGTATACGAACGCAGCGTGTCGCGAAGCTGCTGCAGCGTGAAATTGCTGAGATGCTCAATAACGAATTTGGGCAATCGCTGATGGTTACGGTGACAGAGGCGCGTGTTACAAAAGACTTATCCATTGCCTACGTCTATGTAAGCGTGTATGGTGCGACGTCCCAACAACGGCAAACTACGTTCCGCCATCTCCAGGACCAGATACCCCAGATCCGGGCAGCGTTGGCTACGCGCATCCGTCATCAGGTACGCAAGATTCCCGAGCTTCGCTTTTTTCTGGATGAATCGCTCGAACGCGCGCGCAAGATGGAGACGCTTTTCGATCGGATCCGCGCCGAGCGAGCGCGCCGAGAAGATGAACAGTAGGCACGAGTGATGGGCTCTTTCGACACTATGGTGCCCGATGCCTGGAATGAATTGGTTTTCGGCTTCCCCCGGCTTCCGCAGAGTTTTGAAGAGGCCGTACTCCTCATCGATAAACCGAAGACCTGGACGTCGTTTGACGTGATTCGGAAGTTGAGACGGTTGCTACCGGTTCGCAAGATCGGCCATGCCGGGACGCTCGATCCGATGGCGACGGGGTTGTTGATCTGCCTGGTAGGGCGGGCAACGAAGAAGATGGAGGCGTTCATGGGGCTACCGAAGACGTACGAAGGCGTCATGCGTCTGGGCGAAGTGACCCCATCATACGATGCAGAAACGGAGGTCACAGAAAAAAGCGCCTGGCAACACCTCACGCATGCCGACCTGGAAGCAACGCGGGACATGTTTTGCGGAGAAATTACGCAACACGCCCCCATGTATTCGGCGGTTAAAGTCGGAGGTGAGCGGCTGTACAAAAAGGCACGTCGTGGCGAACAGGTCGAACGCCCGGCCCGCCAGGTGCATGTCCATGACTTTTCATTGACCGGATGGACGGGGCCTGATCTAGCCTTCCGGGTAGAATGTTCAAAAGGTACCTATATCCGAAGCCTGGCCCACGATATGGGGCAGCAGCTCGGCGTGGGTGCCCATCTCATCGCGTTGAGACGTACGGCCATCGGTCCTTACAGCGTAGAGAACGCATGGTCGATTGAACAGTTAGAAGCGGCCTTAGACAGGCCCTCTTAGATGCGTCATACGATGCGTGTATTTCTGCGATAATCAGTACTTTCATCTACATGAAGCGCGAATACGGACTGGCGCAAATAGAAAAGGATCCTTCTTCCGTAGTCACCGTCGGCTCGTTTGACGGCGTACATGCGGGGCATCGCGCCATTCTTCGCTATCTCATACGAAGGGCAAAAGAGCAACAAGGGCAAAGCGTCGTGGTCACCTTCGATCCGCATCCGCGCGAAGTGCTCTACGGCCACGCCGTGCCGCTGCTCAACACCATTGACGAACGCGCTGACATATTAGAAGGGCTCGGCCTGGATCGGTTCATCGTCATCGAGTTTTCCGAAGCATTCTCGAAACTGACTCCCGAGACGTTCATAGAGAAGATCCTTGTCGGGCACATCGGGATGCAGGAGATTGTTGTCGGCTACGATCATGGATTCGGAAAGGGTCGGCAAGGCAACAGCGACCTTCTCAAGAGGGTGGGTAAAACACATGGCTTTACGGTAGACATCATCCCGGCTCAGGAAGTGGCCCATCATGTGGTCTCGTCTACCGAAATTCGCCATTTGCTGGTGGAGGAGGGTGATGCGCAGACGGCTGCCGACATGCTGGGGCACCATTATAGCCTTTCCGGCACCGTCATTCACGGCGACGGCCGTGGGCATTCTATTGGGTTCCCGACAGCCAACATTCAAGTCGATCATCCACGGAAGCTTATCCCCCGGCGCGGTGTCTACGCGGTACAGGTACGGCTTGCCGGAGAAAACTGTGTGCGGGGCGGGATGATGAACATCGGGCTGCGGCCTACCTTCAATGGAACCCGACAATGGCTCGAAGTGCATATCTTCGATTTTAATGAGGATATCTATGATGCTCAACTCCGCATTGAATTCGTCGAACGAATCCGCGATGAACGAAAGTTCGGCTCGGTGGAGGAATTAGTGGAGCAACTTTCCAAAGATGAACGGAGGAGTAGACGCACTCTTGAGTTGCTTTCTTGATGCTTTTCCTTGTCGCATACCCCGACACGAAGACGAAGTCCGACTGAGTTCGTGGCGAGGAGTGTCATTCTATGAATGCACTCGAACGGATGCTACCTGTATCGCGGGATGAAGATTCGACGTTCCCGAATGGGTTTTGTCTGTACCTGGAACAGCCCCTTCGGGAAGGCGTTACCTGTGCGCGTTGGGCCAGAGAGGCTGCAACCCATTGCGTAAAACAGTACGCAAACATGATAAGTTTTACTGTATCAGGCTTATCATGGGCATAAGGCAAATCACCAAAAAACGCTGTTTTTCATCGAAAAGAGCGCGATTTGGCGAGGTCGTCTTTACGATGGTACAATCTAAAGAGGATCAAACCACACATGATCACGAAAGAAGAGAAGCTCGAACTCATCAAGAAGTTCGGCAAGAACGACAACGACACGGGCACTGCCGAAGTGCAGATCGCCATCTTCACCAAGCGCATCAATGAACTGACGGAGCACCTCAAGACGCATCCTAAAGACCACGCCACACGGCGTGGACTGTTGAAGTTGGTCGGGAAACGGCGCCGTCTGTTGAATTACTTGATGAGCTACGACATCGAACGCTACCGCGCGATAACCAAAGAACTCAGCATTCGCAAATAACGACCTGCTGAGCGGGCGGCATCTCGAACGGTCGGGATGCCGCTGCCTGTTTGGAAGACGTTCGGCGCTCGCAAAGTGCAGAGCGCCCTGTTGATGGGAGCGAAGGAAAAAACCTAACCTGTATTGAGAAAAAACAATGACACAAGAAGGCATTTACCACCAAATTGAGTTTGCACCGGGCAAGGTGATGACACTGGAGACCGGGCGACTCGCCAAACAGGCCGGCGGTGCGGTAGTAGCACGAATGGGCGACACCATGGTGCTTTGCACCGCGGTGCTCTCGAACACGGTCAGAGAAGGCCAGAGCTTTTTCCCGCTCACCGTCGATTATCGAGAGAAGTTTGCTTCGGGCGGGAAAATCCCCGGCGGCTTCATCAAACGTGAGGGACGCTCGAACGACAAGGAAATCCTGACCTCACGCCTCGTTGATCGCGCAATTCGTCCCCTGTTTCCAGACGGATTTCGCAACGAAGTGCAAATCATTGCCTCGGTCATCTCGGCGGATGACGAGAACGACGGCGACATCCTTGCGGGCGTCGGGGCCTCGGCAGCCCTGCTGTTGACCGGGGCTCCCTTCGACGGTCCCATCGCCGAAGTACGCATCGGGCGCGTGGACGGCGAGTTTATCGTCGATCCGACGCTGGCTGAACTCCAGGAGAGTGATTTCAACCTCATCGTGGCCGGCAAACTCGACGCGATTGTGATGGTCGAAGGCGAAATGGAGGAGGTGCAGGAAGAAGAGATGGTTGAGGCACTCGAGGTCGCGCATGAAGCGATCCGTGTGTTGTGCCAGACTCAACTCGATCTGGTTCAGGAGGCGGGGACTCCGGAGCCCTTTGAGTATTCCGTGGCAGTGCCGCCCCAGGATCTCATTGATCGAGTAGCGAGCCTCATCGGAGACCGGATCGCTACCCATATCCGTGCGCCCTACGAGAAAAAGACTTTTTACGGAGGCATCGCCGAGATCAAGGAAGACGTACTCGATGCGTTACTCGGAAAGGATGATCCGGAGACCGGTCAGACGCGCGCCGAGGCCACGGAAGAAGGGTACGACCGTGCTGATATCAAGAACGCCGTAGCAGTCGTAGAAAAGGAGATCATGCGCGAGATGATCCTGAGCGACGAGCGGCGCATTGACGGGCGTGGACTACGTGCCGTACGAGACATATGGTGCGAGGTGGGTTACTTGCCTCGGGTGCATGGTTCCGCCATCTTCACACGCGGCGAAACGCAGGTGCTGGCATCAGTGACGCTCGGGACGACCCGGGATGCGCAGGCCGTCGACCAGGTCTTCGACACGAACGATAAGCGGTTCTTCCTGCATTACGAGTTTCCGCCCTATTCGACGGGAGAGGTCAAGTTTCTCCGGGGGGCGAGCCGTCGCGAAATCGGGCACGGCTATCTGGCCGAACGCGCCTTGTCGGTTATGATGCCCGACGGCGATGAATTTCCGTACACCGTTCGCGTCAACGCAGATGTGTTGGAGTCCAACGGGTCTTCCTCGATGGCGAGTGTGTGCTCCGGTAGTCTGGCCATGATGGATGCGGGTATCCCCGTCAAGAAGCCGGTGGCCGGTATTGCCATGGGGATGATCAGCGACGGAGAACGGACGGCCATTCTCACCGATATTCTCGGTACGGAGGATCACCTCGGCGACATGGACTTTAAGCTCACCGGTACCCGCGACGGCATCACAGCCTGCCAGATGGATATCAAGATCAGTGGGCTTTCGCGCGAGTTGATGCTTCAGGCTTTGGAACAGGCCCGAGAAGCGCGCCACCATATCCTCGACATCATGGAGGAGACGCTCGATACGCCGCGTGCCGAGATGTCGCCTTATGCGCCGCGCCTGACGCAGATGACGTTCGACGCCGAGTTCATCGGCGGTGTCATCGGGCCGGGCGGTAAGATCATCAAAGGCATCCAGAGTGAGACGAATACCACCCTTGAACTCGAAGAGCGTGACGGGCTGGGCTACCTGACGATTGCTGCGACCAACCAGGAAGATGCCGACCGGGCCATCGAGATGGTCAAGAATATCGTGACGGTACCCCAGGTTGGCGAAGAGTATGAAGGCACGGTCCGAACGATTCTGGACTTTGGCGCAATCATCGAAATTTTGCCGGGCAAAGAAGGATTACTGCACGTTTCTGAACTCGATCACGGCTATGTAGAAAAAGTGACCGACTACATCCAGGTAGGAGACAAGGTGAAGGTCAAGCTGATCGAGGTGCGGGATGGCGGCAAGCTGCGCTTCAGCCGCAAGGTGTTCCTGCCCAAGCCGGAAGGTGATGGTTCGGAAGAACGCGAGAGCCGTTCACGCGGACAAGGCGGGGGTCGTGGCGGCCATGGACGCGGTGGGGGTCGTGGCGGCAACCGGGGTCGAGGCGGCGACCGGGGCCGAGGCGGCGACCGGGGCCGAGGCGGCGACCGGAACCGTGGTGGCGATCGGGGCCGAGGCAGTTACGGGCGTGACTAAAGCGTACGCCTCGTCTGGAAAAAATATGAGTTTGGAAGGCGGGGGCTTAGACGGCTCTCGCCTTTCTTATCTTAAGGGTTGAACGGGGTCAACCTACGCGCTGTAATCAGGGGTGCGTTGAAAGCCGTTCAAAACATTGTCTGGATATGGCCAATCCCGCGTTTCAGAAAACAACGTTATCGAATGGAGTTCGCGTCATAAGCGAAGCGATACCCTCGGTGCGGTCGATTTCTATGGGTGTTTGGGTCGCCACGGGGAGCCGGGATGAGGCGAAGCCGGTAGCCGGCATCAGCCATTTCATCGAGCATATGGTGTTCAAGGGTACCCGGCGGCGCCGGATGCATCACATTGCTCGTCGGATGGAATCGGTGGGGGGCTATCTGAATGCGTTCACCGGCAAGGAGTACACCTGTTTCTTTGCACGTGCACTCGATGCGCACCTGGGACGCGCCATCGATACGGTATGCGACCTTGTTCTCCAACCTAGTTTTCCCGAGCGGGAGGTAGAGAAGGAGAAGGAGGTGGTGCTCGAAGAAATGAAGATGTACGAGGATGCTCCCGAAGAACTCATCTTCGACCGATTCGAATCGATAATATACCGGGATCATGCACTCGGCCGGCCGGTGCTGGGGTATCCCGATACGGTGTGTTCGTTCACCCGAGAGCAACTCTTTGCCTATCTAGATGCTTCATACACAGAAGATCGCATCGTGTTGGCTGCGGCAGGCAATGTGCGGCACGAAGACGTCGTTGCCCTGGCAGAGAAAGCGTTCGAAGTCTCCAGTCGCAAGCCGGTTTCGAGAGAGCGAATCCCGGCTAACGGGTATGACCCAGGTGAACTTGTGGAAGAGCGCCCGATTCAGCAAGCGCATCTCGTTCTGGGGTGCCGGGGGTATGGGGTTCATCATCTTAAGCGTTCGGCGCTTTCGGTGCTCAACACGATTCTTGGGGGTGGAATGTCGAGCCGGCTAAATCAGAACATTCGAGAAAAGTACGGCTTCTGCTACCACATTTATTCCTTCGTGAACATGCACTCCGACACAGGTGACCTCGGAGTCTATATGGGCACGGATGCGTCGAGGGTGCCTCGTGCGAGAAAGCTGATTTTTCGGGAACTGGAGAAGCTCGCTTCCACACCTGTTAGCGCCAGAACGCTCAACCAGGCCAAGAATCAGGTAAAGGGTTCTCTGATGCTCGGCCTGGAAAACATGAGCAATCGGATGATGCGTATCGGTCGGCAGGAATTAATGTTCGAGCGATATGTGACGCTGGATGAAGTGCTGGCCGAACTGGACGAGGTGAACGTGGAGGATGTCCGGAACGTAGCGGAAAAACTCTTCCAGCCGGGTCGGTTTTCCAGTATCGTGTTAATGCCGGGGCATTAATTGAAAGGAGGATTTCGAAAGCATTCTCATGTCATCATAATCAATGAGGAATGCGATGCGTCAGGATAACTCAATGGATGTATCCACGGAGAAGAACAAAGACGAACTTCCCTACTTCTCCATCACGAATACGAAGTTTGTGTTGCTTACTCTGGCGACCTTTGGATTATATGAAATCTGGTGGTTTTATCTCCAATGGCGACAGGTACGTAAAATTACAGGTGCCCGAATCAAGCCGGTAGGGAGAGCCATCTTTTCTCCACTCTTTTGTTATCAGCTCTTTAGAGAAGTCAATGTTTCGCTTGAAGAGCATGAGTTGTCTGTACGGTATTCTGCCGGTTGGCTTACCGTTGTTTATATCGGATTGCTTGTTATGCAGCGCCTACCGGACCCATACTGGTTGATCTCTATGCTAACACTGCTTCCTCTGTTAGCTGTGCAGGGAGACATCAGCAGACTTCATGCGCATCTCCAACCGAACTTTGACCAAAATGGACGTTTCGGTATTGGAAGTGTTCTCTTGGTTATTATCGGGGGAGGATTCTGGTTGCTGGCGATGCTCAGTTATGTTACACCAGAAACGAAAGCTCTCCTGGGAAGCGAACTGCCTGCGTCTTATCGAGAAATATTGGTCGACGACGGATACCTTAGGCCCGAGGAAGAGGTGTTGTTTTTCTACTCAGGCGGCCTGTTATCCATAAGGGAAGACGGTAATCTGCTCACGAACGTGAGGGTGGTATCCTACGAGAGTTATGGTGGAGAGACGTACGAGGCAGATGCCCGGTACTCAGAGATCGCAGATGTTTCTGTATCCTATGGAGAAAGCTGGGTTGAAGATACACAGATCGTTGTGACAACCGTAGAAGGTGAAGATATATATCTGGTTGTTTCTATAGAGGAGGGGCGTGATAAAGCGTTCTTCAGGCAGTTAATGTCGGAGTGGCGAAGGCGGGTGCCTGACGATTCCGTCTCTGCTGATCAACCTGGTCATTGAAGATGCACTCAGTGAGAAGGTCTATAACGGATCTTCTTCATTCAAAACAGAGCCGAAGATGCTTATGAAAATCCTCGTTACTGGCGGTGCCGGGTTTATAGGGTCGCATGTCGCGGATGCCCTTATCATGAAGGGACACGCCGTGCATATTCTCGATGACCTGTCGGGGGGAAATCTGGCGAATGTCTCTACGGAGGCGACGTTTCACCAGATGGATATCCGGGATCGAAACGTGGTGACTCTGTTCGAGGAGGAACGCTTCGATGTGCTAGTGCACCATGCTGCCCAGATGGACGTCAGGCGCTCGGTGGCCGATCCTATGTTTGACGCGGATGTCAACGTCCGGGGCTTCATAAACCTGATGGAAGCCGGTCGCATCAGCGGCCTAAAAAAAGTTATATTTGCATCGACCGGCGGAGCCATCTACGGGGAGCCGGACTACGTCCCGCAGGATGAAAACCATCCTCTTCGTCCGCTGTCGCCCTATGGCATCACCAAGTTGACGACCGAGAAGTACTTGTATTACTACGAACAGCAGTACGGTATTCGCTACGTGGCGCTCCGGTATGCCAACATCTTTGGTCCTCGTCAAAACCCGCATGGGGAAGCCGGGGTGGTAGCCATATTTGCGCAACGCTTGCTTACAGGGGTGCAACCCCTCATCTTTGGCGACGGACTGCAGACGCGGGATTACGTCTACGTCGGCGATGTGGTGAGGGCCAACCTGGCGGCCCTTGCCTACGACGGCGGTTCCGATGTCATAAACATCGGCACGGCACAGGAAACAGATGTGAATACGCTCTATCGCACCGTACGAGACACGATTGACCCGACGGTCGAAGAAGTGCACGCGGAGGCTAAACCCGGCGAACAACGACGCAGCGTCCTCAGTTATGACAAGGCTCGTTCCCTTCTCGGATGGGCACCGGAAGTCTCGCTTGAACAGGGGCTCAAACAAACAGTCGCGTGGTTTGCCGAACAGACAGCGTCTACGTGATACATTCTGAGAAAGAGGGGAGGGGATTCAGCATTTCCTTCATCTCTATGCACGCATAGCCTCGAACCATGTACCGCGTCCATCTTCAGGAATTCGAAGGCCCGCTCGATTTGCTGCTGTTTTTTATACGGCGCGACGAGTTGGACATCTACGATATTCCCATTGCGCACATCGCGGATGAGTTTCTGGAGTACGTGCGCTTGATCGAAGAAATCGACCTCGACGGGGTCGCCGATTTTATCTACGTAGCTGCGCTCCTGATCAGCATCAAGGTGCGCATGCTATTGCCCCGTCCGGAGCTTG